>NZ_CP097149.1:2895855-3221140 GCF_023370075.1 Deinococcus sp. QL22 | reverse complement strand
TCGCTGCCGATCAGGAAAATAAAGATGGCCGACGCGATGTAGTTGAGCATGATGGTATTGATGACTTCGCTGGAGCCGAAGCGGGCTTTGAGCAGGCCGGGAATGGCCCCCCAGAGTGCTCCGCCCAACGCCGCGCCCAGCACCGACAGCGGCAGCAAAAACCAGCCCAAGCCAGATGGAGCGTACACGCCGACCAACATTGCGCCGATGGCTCCCATCGTCAGTTGGCCCGGAGCGCCCACATTGAAGAGGCCCGTGCGGAAGGCAAAGGCCACGCTGAGGCCCGTAAAAATGAGGGGGGTTGCCAGCTTCAGGCTGTCCAGGAAGGGGTTGAGGCGGGTAATAGGGGCAAACAGGGTGGAATACACGAAATACACGAGGTCGGTCTTGGCGAGCCAGCCTCCCCACAGACCCAGCGCCGCGCCCGTGCCGTTGACGGCGGGTTGCACCAGCAACACCACGATTGCGCCCACCAGAATCGCCAGCCCGATGGCCACTGTGGGCACCAACAATCCGCGCAGGCGGTTCAGGCGATCCCACCAGACTTGCCGTGCACTCAGGCCCGCGCCCGCCGCGATCAGTCCGGCCAGCATGGGCAAAAACAGCCCCAAGTTCATGCCGCCGCCACCATAAAAGTTACGCAGGGTGCGTTTAGCTCCGGGTCTGAGCGTGCTGTCGGCGGCAATGCGGGCCGATTCTGCCCCCAGCACGCCGTTGAGCAGCAGCACGGCGGCCAGCGCGGTCAAGAAGCCAAGTAAGCCCGTGACCCAAAACCAGCGTTCCCGGCGCAGCGCACCGACGAGGGTAGCCAGCATCAGGAGCAAAGTAGCCCAGCCCAGCGCCACCGTGGTTCCCGATGAGGGCAGGCGCACTTGCGGGTCGGTGGTCAAATTGAGGGCCGCGCCGCTGATGTGCAGCAGCACCGCATTGCCGTCAAAGGAGCGCCCCAGCACGGCCAAGGGCGTTAAGACCAGACCCGCCGCCGCGACCCCACTAACAATCAGTGCGATCCGCGACGCGACGGGAGAGGGGCGAGAATCAGGAATGTACGTCACCCCGCCATTGTACGGAAGCGGAATGCCTCTGAGGAAAGGTGGCGGGAGCGGAATGTGAGCAATAACGATTCAGTGTGCAGGCTCCCGTGCTGCTGTCCTGTGTTTCGGCACGCTGCCCCCACGTTTGCTATCCTGTGCGGCGCTATGGAACGTACTTTTGCCATGATCAAGCCCGATGGGGTTCGCCGGGGCCTGACGCCCGAAATTCTCGCCCGCATTCAGAAGAAGGGCTACCGCGTGGTTGGCCTGAAGCAAATGACGATTGCCCGTGAAACCGCCGAATCGCACTACGGCGAGCACAAAGAGCGCCCCTTTTTCGGGGAACTCGTAAACTTTATTACGGGCGGCCCTGTGGTCGCTATTGCCCTGGAGGGCGAAAACGCCATTTTGGGCTGGCGCGGCATGATGGGCGCGACCAACCCTGCCAACGCCGCTCCCGGCAGCATCCGCGCTGACTTTGCCACCACCACTGGCGAAAACGTAACGCACGGCAGCGACAGCCCTGAGAGTGCCGAGCGCGAACTGGCCCTGTTCTTCGCACCGGGCGAACTGCTCTAAAATCTCGAACTCAGGCGGCCTTTTTAGATCGGCTGAGCGGAGTGAGGAGCGCGGCAAGTGCCTCGCGGCGAGAGACCGAGAAACTCATCTCAATTCAGAACAGTGGGCCAGGGCAGCAGGTGGATTTCCTCGGAATCGCCTGCTGCTCTTGTCTTGCCCTCGACTGTCCACCTTCCATCACGCTGCGGTGTTATACGGCCTCCGCTCCATTCCGCCTCCACCTGAGATAGCGCCGCTTGCGGCTCTACCGTCGTCAATGGACTCGCATGAGCAAGCCACTTCTCCTTATCGCTTAGCCCGTACCGTTTCCTGATCGCTCTGCTGCACTCGTAGAGCTTTGCAAGTCCGCTCGGATTGAGGAACCACTCAATGGCGCTTTCAAGTCGGTTTCAGTATAAGAACAACGTCGCCGCCCACAGATGCTCTTTGAGCGGCGAAAAGTTCAGAAAGGAGCCTCAATGTTCCAGATTAACGTGTGATTCGTAAGGTCAGCGTTTTCTAATGACCCTGGTGCCAATTAAAGCAAGGCATTTGTCAGGTATGGCACATTAGACTTGAGTCCAGTTCATGACCCGCCCCAGCACGCTTTTAGAGAATCAACTCCTCCGAACCCGCCAACTGGTATTGCAGTTGGTGGCGGTTGGCTACCTTATTTTCACAATCATTTCATCTCTAGTATCCCCCCCCGGCATTTTCCCGGAGGCCTATCAATACAGCAAATACTGGGCAGATTTAATTTGTTTGGGAGCGTTGGTGGCGCTCCGCCTCGCTCCTCGCGAAGTGTTTAAGATCGCGGCAGTATGTGCCGCCTTTGTGGCCGCCTTCACAGGGGTAGAAGTGTACCGGCTGTTGCAGTACGACCTTTGGCCATACGAGCCTGCCCTGTGGATGGCCTGCGTCAGTGCGCTGGCCTTTGTATTGATGGGATCGCGCTGGGGCACAGTGTTCACGGGTGTATGGCTGCTGATCGTTGTCATCTTTCTGTTGCTGAACCCACCTTCTACGCCTCTGCTGACGGCGGCCTGGTTGGCGGGAATGACCGTCGTAGGTGTCATGAGCGGAACGTGTTACATAGTGACGCGCTTTATCGAATCCAATTTGGTGATGCATGAAGAAGATCACGCCAAACTCAATAAGGCCCGGCTGGATTCTTTGACGGAGCTTCCGGGCCGGGCCGCCATAGAGGAGGAACTGAACCGGAAACTGGACTACGCCCGCAAAACAGGAACGCCACTGAGCCTGTTGGTGGGAGACATAGACCATTTCAAAACGGTGAACGACCACCACGGGCACAACACCGGAGACGATGTGCTCCGGGCCGTAGCCAAGCGGCTCAGGCGCAATGTGGGCGGCACAGGCGGCGTGGTGGGGCGCTGGGGTGGGGAAGAGTTCGTGGTGTTGCTGCCGGGCCTCGCCAAGCCCGATGCGCTGGTGCTGGCCGACCGCCTGCGCCGCGAAATTGGCGGCTCCGAACTGGCTGGACTGAGCATCACCACCAGTTTTGGGGTGGCCTCTTACCGGGGGCCGCACGATACCGCCAACCAGTTGTTCGGGCGTGCCGATCAGGCCCTGTACGAGGCCAAACGCGCCGGGCGCAACTCTGTGCGTTAGGCGCTGAGTGAACCAGAAAGGCGGTGCGAGGGGCATTCTGCCTGCGAATGGGTCAGCCAGGCGGGGTATCTTGCACCCATGCGTCTGTTCGTTCGTTTGGCCTTGATGGTGTGCGCCGCCGCTGCACTGGCGGGCTGCGGGCCAAAACAGCAGCAAGACCTGACCGCCACCGTTCTCTTTACTGCCAGCGGCTCGTTCGACGCTCAGGCTGACCTAAAAGACCGCGTGGGCGGCGGGATTCGTCGGGTGCAGTGGACGAAGAGGCCCCCCCTGAATGCCGGAGAAATTACGGTGCGCTACGACAGCGACGCCCGCACGTTGGCATGGATCATGGAGATTCGAGCACCAGAATTTACGGCTGAGGCGTTGGCTGGCCCTGGCGGTGAAGCGGTGAGTACGCCGCAGGGCGCGGGAACCTTTGTCGCCTCTGGCCGCCTGCGCGACGTGCTGATTTTATCGGCTGACACGGGCTTGACCCTGATGACACGCGGGTACGCGGCACAGGAAGAACCCACGCTGCTGCCTGCCTTTGGCCGCGTCCGGTAGTGATAGTCAGGCTAGTGTTGGTCAGGTGAGGATGGCGCACCAACTGGCCCTGAGTGTGACCGCAGCCTTGTTACTGGCCTTGCTGATGCTGGGGCTGTCGCTACAACTGGGCATCCGAAAAACGGTGGTACGCTGGCCGCATCACGCCCTGTTTTTTGCTGTGTGCGCGGGCGTGCTGTTGTCGGGCGGGCTGGCACTCTGGGCCGGGTCGCGCGGCTGGGCGCTGTTGCCCGCGCTGGCCCTGCTGCTGCTGATGCCCCGCACCCGTCCGGGCCGTGCGGCGCATTGGCGGCTGGCGCTGGCGTGTGCGCTGACTTTTGCAGGGGGAATGTGGGCGGCCTGGTAGGGAAATTTACTCAGGAATCCACGTACTGTGATTGACGTAAAACACGAACTTGCCATTGTAGAAGGTGAAGAAGTCGCAGAAACCCAAATGCGAGCAGAAGATAGAAGATATAGCCTCGCTGACAGTGCTGCGTAAAGAAGGGCCTCAGATTGCCACGCTGTCCCAACCAAGCCAGAATCTCTTCCTCGGTACAGCCTGCAAGGCGGCGCTGAACGGCGCTGCTTTGCGAGATCAGGTCAACGATGACAAATGGGCGTTCTGATGCTGTTGGGGCGGCTGTATTTGGCATCGGCAGCAGTTTCCTTCCGGGCAACAGTCAAGCGAACTTACATTCTCTCCCAAGATTCTGTCACTTCCCGCCCAAGCTGCTAGCGTACAGGACATGTGCCTGTCGCCTCGCTTCCCTTCCCCTCTGCGTGTGCATCCATGAGCGTCACCGAAGACCTGCCCAGCGTGCAGTCTGCCCTGCCACCCGGCTTGCCCGCCGTGATTCAGGGCATGCTGGCCCGCCGCACCACCAACGGCCCCTTCCTGCCCGGCCCGGTCAGCCGTGAACATCAGGAAACGCTGATGCGGGTGGCCCAGGCCGCGCCCAGTCATTTCAACTCTCAGCCCTGGCGCTTTGTGCTGATCGAGAACCCGCACACGATTGGCGAAGTGGCCCGGATCGCAGGCGAAAGCATGACCGAACTGATTGAAGCGGGCGTGTTTTTCGAGCGGTACCGCCGATATTTCCGCTTCAGCACCGCCGAGATGGAGGAGAGGCGCGACGGCATTCATATCGACCATCTGCCGGGGCCGCTGAAGCCCTTTACGCGGCAGGTATTCAGCGACGCGGGCCTGAAGGTGATGCGGCAATTGGGCGTGCCTAAAAAGCTGGGCGAGGACAACCGTAAATTGGTGCAGGGCAGCCCACTGCTGCTGGCCGCCCTGCTGGATAAGGGGGAATACCGCCCCGGCGAACTCAGCGGCTTCTACAGCATCTTCGGTCTAGGCGCGGCCATAGAAAACATCTGGAATGCGGTGGGCAGCCTCGGCATAGGCATTCAGTTTGTCAGCACACCGATGGAAATTCCGCGCCAGTGGGCCGCAGTGCAGGGGCTTTTGCATGTGCCCGAAGACCTTGAACTGATGGCCGTGTACCGCCTCGGCTACCTGCCCCCAGAACAGCCGCGCCCCACCATCGACTGGAGCAGCCGCCACCGCAAACGCCTGTCTCAGTACGTGTTCCGCGAAACCTGCGACGTGCCGGAAACCGACTTGCCCGGTTCCGAAAAGTAAGCAAGAATGAGCAAAACATACAGGCCAGCTCAAGCTGTTCTGCGTGGCCCCCTCACGGCCTGACGCGCACAATGCCGCTCGGAGGAACCACCATGACCAATACGGCTTCGACCAACACGACTGCTTCTGCCGACGCTGCCCAGAGCGGTACCTTCCAGATTGGCGGCGACCTGAGCGTCAACCGCCTTGGGTTTGGGGCCATGCGCGTGACCGGGCAAGGCATCTGGGGCGACCCCGCCGACCCCGAAGGCGCACTGGAAACCCTGCGCCGCCTGCCCGACCTCGGCGTGAATTTTATCGACACTGCCGACAGTTACGGCCCTGCTGTCAGCGAAGAATTGATTCGCACCGCGCTGCACCCCTACGACACGGTGGTCATCGCCACCAAAGCCGGCCTGACCCGTACTGGCCCCGACCAGTGGATTCCGGTGGGCCGTCCCGAATACCTGAAGCAGGCCGCGCACCTGTCTCGCCGCCGCTTGGGGGTAGAGCGCGTAGATTTGTGGCAACTGCACCGGATAGACCCTAAAGTGCCCCGTGACGAGCAATTTGACGCCATCAAGCAACTGATGGATGAAGGCGTGATCCGTCACGCGGGCCTGAGCGAAGTGAGCGTGGAAGAAATCGAGGCGGCCCAGAAGGTCTTCCCGGTGTCTACGGTGCAAAACCTCTACAACCTCGTGACGCGCCAGTCGGAAGCCGTGCTGGACTACTGCCAGAGCAAGAACATCGGTTTCATTCCTTGGTATCCGCTGGCCGCAGGTGGGCTGGCCCGTGAAGGCAGCGTGCTGAGCGAGATCGCCGCCCGCCTGAACGCCTCGCCGTCGCAGGTGGCGTTGGCCTGGGTGCTGAAACGCAGCCCGGTCATGTTGCCTATTCCCGGCACCAGTAAAGTCAAGCACCTGGAGGAAAACGTGGCCGCCGCCCACCTGACCCTGACGGACGAAGATTTCCGGGCTCTGGACGACGTAGGCCAGCAGGAATGGCAGGCGCAGCAGGCGAAGAAAGAGAAGTAGGACTGAAGGTTGCTCTAGCCAGTTTTTAATCTCAGTGGTCAGGCCAAGGCGGATTGCCTTGGCCTGACTCTTTTTTGCTTTCAGAACGAAAGAGAACGGAAGGAACTCACGGCGCAGTGCTTCAAAGCTGCCTCCTCAAACCGTCCTCACCCACCGTGCCGCTACGCTGACCACATGACCAACGGGCTTCAGGACGGGCAGGCAGGAGAGGTGCCGCGAGACGTGATGCAGGCGACGCAGGCGCGGTTTATTCGGCGGGATGCGGCGCGGGCGGGGCAACTGGAGCGGCTGAACGTGGGCGGCCCGCTGGCTGCCGACACCCCCGAACGCATCGAGGGCCGCCTGACCCGCCTGGGTATGCCCTTACCGGACGCGCGGGCGGTGGTGGAAGACCACGCTGCCCTGAGCAGCGTCACCGCCCGCCTGCCCGACAGTGTGCGGCTGGGGCTGGAGCGCGTGCTGGGGGCCAACGATCTGGTCAATGTGGCTTACCTCGATCTGGCACGGGCGGCGTCGCGGGCGGTGGGCCGGGTGGTTATTCGGGCAGCAAATGGGCGAATCCTGGGCTACGGCACGGGTTGGCTGTGCGGCCCGCGTACCATCCTGACCAACAACCATGTGCTGGCAGACGCCGCCACTGCCCGCACCAGCGTCATCGAATTCGACTATGAGCGGCGGCCCGATCAGACCATTCGGACGCCGGTGACGCTGAAACTTGATCCGGCCAGCCTGTTCCTGACCTCGGGGGCGCTGGATTACTCGTTGGTGGCGGTGCAGGGCGACACGTCGGCGTTCGGCTGGTTGCCCCTGTTCGGCAGCGGCGACAAGAACCTGATCGGAGAGGCGCTGAGCGTGATTCAGCACCCGTCGGGCGAGCCGAAGCAGGTGGCCCTGCGTGAGAACCGCCTCGTAGACCGCCTGCCCGACTTTTTGCACTACGAAACCGACACGTCTCCCGGCTCCAGCGGAAGCCCCGTGTTCAACGATGCCTGGGAGGTGGTGGCCCTGCACCACAGCGGCGTGCCCCGCACCGACGATCAGGGCCGCGCCCTGCGCCGCGACGGGCAGCCCGCGCAACCCGGTGACCCGGATACGGTGATCGACTGGATTGCCAACGAGGGTGTGCGAATCAGCCGGATCGTAGAAGACCTGCGGGGCCGCACTGACGCCGCTGGAAATCTGCTGGTGCAAGAGGTGTTGGCGGCCAACCGTCCGGCGCTGGTGGGGCCACCCGAAACGCTCCCTGGTGGGCGGGCGGCTGCAGAGGCGGCGCGGGTCTTCGACCTTGGCCCGGTTACGCTGGACGCCGACGGCAACGCGACTATTCCAGTCAGCGTGCGCCTGCGCGTCGGTGGTTCTGTCCCTGTTCCCACCCCACCCACCGAGTCCCGCCCTTACCTTGACCCCAAAGATGAAGCCGAGGCTGCCGCCTATTACGCGGGCCTGTCTGAGTCGGGTATACCGTCGTTTCTGGCCCTCTCTGAACTGGTCACGCGCACACATGAAAAGCTCTTGCCCTACGATCCCGCCGACGAGTTGTACCCCTGGGTAGACCTCTGGCCCGATGGCAAGTTGCGGAGCCTGTATTCGGGGCGTGAACACACCGCCGAAGAACTGATTGCCGCAGACCGCACCGCGCAGGCCAGAAGGCTGGAATTGGCCGCCCGCGAGGGGTTTTCTGCCGACTCGCTCGAGGCTGCGTTGCCCTATAACTGTGAACATGTGGTACCGCAGTCCTGGTTTGCCAAGCGCCAGCCGATGCGCGGCGACCTGCACCATCTGTTCGCCTGCGAACCCGATTGCAATTCTTTCCGGGGCAATACGCCCTACTTCGATTTCCCCGATTACGGCGAGGCCCTGCGAACCGATTGCGGGCGGCGCGACCCCGGCGAATTTGAACCTGCGCAGGGTAAAGGGGCCTCGGCGCGGGCCACCCTCTACTTTTTGTTGCGGTATCCGGGCGTGGTGCGGCAGTATTCGGCGCGGCACCTGCAAACGCTGCTGGCATGGCACACGGCCCAGCCCCCCGGAGACTGGGAACGCCACCGCAACGCGGCTATTGCGGCGCGGCAGGGCAACCGCAACCCACTGATAGATCGTCCGGAGTGGGCGGCAGGCGTGGACTTCGGGGAAGGGCTGGGGCGCTAGGGAGCAGAAGGGGCGCGGTTTCGCAAGGCAACCTTTAAGTCTGCGCTGTCTTTGTCTGTGCTTCTCCGCGCTACCCTGGCCCCATGTCTGCCCCCGATTCCTCCTCCAATCCTGCCAATCCTACGCCCCCGGTTGCCACCCGCACCGACAAGGGCGTGCGCGGCCACGAGCTTGACTTGCACGTTACATTTGCACAGGCCCTGCCCAGAGAGCAGGCGTTGGCGGCACTGCTGGCCCTGGAAGGCATGACTGTCGAACTCTACGCCCCACATGATCAGCCCCAGGCTCCCATTCCATCGGCTCGCCTGACCGGGCCCCTGCGCGACCCAGAGGCTACCCGCACCGCCCTGACTGGCCTGCTGGCCGCCGACGCCCGCGTGATAGAAGTCGGCTTGCACGGCTTTTTACGCAGCGTGACGGGGCAAACCGAGTGGATGCCCTGGCGCAAAAACGCCGTCTTGCCCCGGAACAGGGTAGACGGCGTGACGTTTGATGAAGGCGTGAAATTTATTCTGGAATGAAGATGCCAGACTGCGTTTAGGCGCTCAGCGGCAAGACCCATGCCCGTGCTTTGGCTCCCTCATCATCGGCGGGCCGCAGCACCAGCACTTCCAGTTGAGCGTCGGGGCGCAGCAGGTAGGGCAACCAAGAATTGTTCAGGGAACTCAGGGCGGCGCGGGCCTGCTGGTCGGTATGGGCAATATTGTGCAGCACGACTACGGCCCGCTCGCCGTCCGTGCTGACCCACACATCAGCCCTGGCCTGCTGGTCTATGCCCAAAAAATCCCGGTATTCAAATTGATGGTCGCGCCTGAGCAGGTGCATTCCCCGTGTCTCCCTTGTCCTGATGTGTTCAACGGCTGTGTTTGTTCCCCCAGCCTAACCGCTTTGACCGCTCTGGCAAACAGGCCTTTGTCCCGTCCCGCTGCCTCTCGCTCCGGCGGCACATTCTGCCAGAGACCAAATGACGAAAAAGTCACAGAATAGAGGTCGGGCAGTCAGTCTAACCGGGGGTCTGAACTGGGCGGGCAATTCTGGTACGAAACAGAGCGTACCTGCACAGTCTTAGCCTGCCGTCCTTCTTTAGAATGACCGCGTGACCCCTGCGCCTGTCTCCGAACTTCTGCTGGAATATCAGGGGTATGTGCTGGCTTACCGCTTGCGGGCGACGCTGGGCGGACGGGTCGCGCCTCCGGGCGAACAATTGGGGTTGTCAGGTTACGCGGCGCGGCGGCTGGAGCGGCAAGAACTGGCCCGAACGCTCATCAAGGCGGGACTGGCACCTGGCCGCATGGCCGACCTCGACCGCTTATCGGACGAGTTGATGTTCGGGTTCTGGCTCAATCCTTCCGAGGTGGCGGCGTTTTTGCGGGCGGCCATTCGTCAGGGCAGCCATCCGGCATTGGGCGACCCAGATGCTTTTGCCGCCTTGCTGACCCCACAAGAGCAGCGGCGCTTGGGATCGGCGGGCGTGCGGCTCGTGTGTGCCCACCACCTGACCTGCCTCACGCTGGCTGCCCCCATGCTCGACCCCGACTCGCTGGCGAGTGTGTGGAAGCGGGTAGAAGCCACCACGCCGCCGCTGTTTATAGACGCCCTTTTTGCAGGTGAAGAGTCAGGTCACAGTTGACCGCATTCCTGAAGGTCATTCGGGCCCTATTGCCGCGCCGTTGCCCCGGCTGCGACAGCCAATTGGGGGCAGAGGCGGGTCTGTGTGCGGCGTGCAGGGCGGCCCTGATGCCCCGCATAGAGTGGCACAGCCCGATGCGCCCGCAGCCGGAACCGCATCTGGTCACGCTGGGCCGCTACGTAGGAACCACCCGCCGCGCCGTGCGTGCCCTGAAATACGGCGGCGCACAAGACCTGTCGGGCGTGCTTGGAAGCGTGCTGGCACGGGGTATTCCGGCAGCGTGGGGGGTAACGTCGGTGGTGCCCGTGCCGCTGCACTCTGGCCACCAACGAGAGCGCGGCCTCAATCAATCCATGCTGCTGGCCGAAGTGGTGGGACGGGAACTGGGCATTCCGGCTGTGCCCGCTGTGCGCCGGATCCGGGCCACGACCCAGCAGGCCAAACTGCACGCCACCGAACGCAGTGCCAACCTCACCGGGGCATTTCTGGCCGATGCGGGAAGGTTGCCGCGTGGGCCCGTGCTTTTGCTGGATGACGTGATGACCACCGGAGGCGCACCCATCACAACAATCACCCCGGATCAAGCGTCAAGCTGATCTCCCCACCCGCAACCACCCGCGCCATCAGCCCCAGCCGCACCACAGCCTCATACAAATTCTCCGCACCCACCGCGTCGCTCAGCGCCCGCTGCACCAGCCCCAAATCGGCCACCGGCTGCACCGCGCCCTCCTCACTCAGCGCCAGCAACCGCGCTCGCTGAGCGGTCAGCAAGGTTTTGCTCTCCGCATACTCATCCTCGGTATCGATGCCGCGCAGGTAAGCGGCGCGGGCTTTGCTCAACTGACCGTCCAGATCCCGGATCGCTGCGGTGGTGTCCAGCCGCACGACGGGAGGCGCGATCAATTGCTGGGCTGCCGTCAACGGTTCGGCAGCGAGTGACCGGATACTTCCCCAAATGGCCTCATGCAGCCGCTCAGCACGGTAATACGCCAAGTGGTCACACCCCTTTTTGGTGTGCTTGGACAAGGCCCGGTCTCCACATGAGTAGTAATAGTGGAAGGATTTGCTGCCGTCTTTCCGGGTGTAGCTACTTTTGCAGCCCACCATCGCGCCCGCACACTCGCCGCAGCGCAGTCGTCCGGTCAAGGGATAGATGTCGGTGCGGCTGCCCCGGCGTCCCGCTCCAGTGCTCCGGTAGATCATGGCCCGCTGCACGGCATACCAGACTTCATCGGTCACGATGCGCGGGACAGGGCAACTGATGGATTCGGCCAAGGGACGGCGACTGACCCGCTCCCGGCCATAGATGTACTCGCCCCGGTAGACGCTGTTCATCAGTACCTTGCGGATGGAGTCCCGATCCCAGTTGGGTTTCCCGGTGGGGGAGAGCACACCCAAGCGTCCCAGCTCGGCACTCAGTTCATGCGTGCCTATTTTCAGGGCCTGCTCAAAGATCCAGCGCACCCACTGGGCTTGGGGTTCGTAGATCTCGCCATCCTGATAACCGTAGGCGCTGAGGGGTTGCAAGGGCTTGCCGCCCCGCACTTTCTGTTTCTTACCTTCCATCATGCGCCGCACAATCCGCCGCCGTTCGGCATCGGCCATGACGATCCGGACACCGAAGTTGAGTGCCCCGGCGTCGTCTTGGAGATCAAGCATGCCTTCGATGGCGGTGTGGACTTGGAGGCCTGCGGATTGCAGGGTCTCCAAGAGGGCATACCCGGCGCGGGGGTGGCGGGCCAGACGATCCACGGCGTAGATGATGACGTCGGTGTAGGCGGGGGCGTCGGCCAGGAGCTTGCCGAAGCCGATGCGGGTTTCGGTGGTGCCGGTGATGGCGTCGGTGTAGACCTGGTGGACGGGGAGGCTGAGGCGTTCGGCGTATTCGCGGCAGGCGCGTTCTTGGACGGCGAGGCCGAAGCGGTCAGCAGTGTCGCCACGTGGGTCGGATACGCGCAAATACACTGCTGCCCTACTCATGGCACACTCGGCAAAATAAGTTTCGTATTTTTCTTAGAGTTACAGAGAGCGTGAACAGGACGAACATTTTCAGGGATATGAGCGCCTCCCTTATCAAACGGAATGATGTGATCGAAAGAAAGCTCATAACCTTGAATCGTTTTTCCACAAAGGTAACAAGTTGATCCGTATTGCAGCAGGAGAGCTTGGTAATCAACGTTAGCCACAACTACACCTTTAGCCTTCGCTTTTGATTTGGCTGTTCTTTGCCTACCTATTAAGGGGCTGAGGGCACGAGTACGTACAGCCCTCTGTTGCTCTTGTTCCCTGTTTGTCTCACGCCATTTACGGGCTATCTCAGTCTGGGCACCAGGATGTAAAGCGTGCCATGCTTTTACGCAGGCGCGATGTTTTTCTTTGTTGTTTACATACCAGCGGTGAGAGCGCAAGCGAGTTGCGTCAGCGGTTCTCCTGCGTTGCTCGACAATCTTGTCAGCATTTTTGCGCTTGTATTCAGCATCTTGTAGGCGATTACATGTTCTGCAGACTGTCCTCAAACGCCCTCTGGATTCTCCAAAGAATTCACTAGTTTCACCCTTCGTTTGACCACAGCGTGTGCAGACACGGGTGGCTGTTGTACCCTCATCCATGCGGAACCTCCCAAATAGGTTTCGCCATGCTCCGGGCAGCTCGCTACTGCGCCGGGGCTTAGCTCTTCTACTGTACCCCGCATGATTTTCTAAGCGGAGATAAACCGCAGCGCGGGGAGTCATAGGGTGTCAACCATTGGTTGTCAGTCCTCTGACGGATTTGGGCCGTCTTTTAGAGAACTGGGCATCGCGGAGCTGCACGTCCAGCCCAAAGCGGTCTTCACCGACCTGGTTGCGGGTGCTGACGCGCAGATAGAACGTGGTGGGCTTGGGACTGTTAGCCATTAATGTTTAGACCTATTGTCGTAAAACAAAAGACAAAAATGTCAACGGGGGAACTGCTTCCCGTTGACATTGAATACCAGTTGGTTTGGACTAGCGAGTCAATCCTAAGCTCTTGAGCAGTTCTGCTCTTGGGGTTTCTTTTGCTCGTACCTGAGCAAATTTTTGAGCGGCTTGGCGAATTGCCTGCAAGTTTGGCGTACTGGAACTGAGGGTTTTGGAGCTGGGGGTACTGGCGCCCTTCAACTCGACTGAAGCTCGATTTGATGTGGTGAGGGTCTTTGCGGCCATGGTTCCTCCCTTTTAATGTAGGTACTACCTGAGTGTACGCTACCTCTCTTACTGGGGTATGAATGTCAGAGACGTTCATGTTTGAACATCCTTGGGTCGTTCAGGCACAACGAAATTGACGAAATAATCGGCAAGCAGTACTGGTAAGCTTGGTTTACCAATTCTTCATTTCCGAAGGCATCTACAGCGGGACTATCAACGTTCACGATGGCCATGATCTGTCCTGAGAGATCGTAAACCCTGAGGTTGGCGACCGCCCTATACCCTCGATCCTCTGAGACGCCGCAATCACGAATGTCAGGGATATAGATATTTTTGTTCTGGCGCAAAACATCACACATACCCCAAGTCATCTCCGGTATGTAGCACTCTCTGGGTATCTTTTGACTTCTTCCGCGCCCACCAGGTTCGATCTTTACAATCTGCAACTTTTGACGATCTTGGCTCACAAGGGCAAGAGTTGCAGTGAGGTCAAGGGGAGTCTTGGCTGAATCCGTAAAGAACATTTTAAAACAAGCAATTATTGCTTTGAGATAAGAGTTTATGGCTTCAGTGCTAACGGTTTCATCCACATTGAATGTCATCCCATAGGACAGTTGACGATTTGCATTTATCATTCCATCTTCGTGATTACGTGCGACTTCAGCCCAGAGAATCATTTTTTCCTCTGCGCCTTCCTCTAATCCTTTCTCGAAACTGAGCTGAAGTCGAGAGTGAGCTGCTTCTAATCTCGCTTCAGTTTCGGATAAGGCTGTCTGATAGGTCGCCTCCGCGGCTTTTTGCTCTAATTTTGTCTGTTTGTCTTTCTGCTCTTTGATTTCTTTCTCGCGTTTGTCTTTATAATGCTTGATTGTTTTGCTCGCGCCAATGAGGAGTGCCGCTATGAAAGTAGCAATGCTTAAAGGTGGCCATTTCGCGTCCAGGCCGTTCAAATAGGCAAAGACCAGTAACCCCGCCGGAACCAAGCCAAACCAATCACCTAAAACAATGAATCCATCGAAGATACGCGTTCTCGTGGTGCCGCCGAACATAATGTCGATGGCGCGAGTGACGGCGTGTGGTGGTGGCTCGTTGCTGGATGTCATTGTGAAATCTCAAGATTCATGGTTGCCATCGCTCCACCCCTCAGCTCCAGCACACGCCCAACACCGCATTGGTCTGTCACTTTGCGTCTAGTACTTTGACGGTGTGTAGCAAGCGACTGGCGTGTTTGAAGATGTCATCCAATCCATCCAAGGTCACTCGGGACTCCTGGCGGTCTGCCTTGTCAAAGATGCCCAATTGCAGCCGCTTCTCGCTGAAGTACAGCCGCCCTATTGCTTTGCGCCGGTTGTTGTCCAGCAAAATGGAGCTATAAGACTGGTGCTTACGCAAATGCACGCGGGCATAGTTGATGTTCTCCCGGAGAATGGAACGAATGATGTAAAACGCCTGCCACTCCTCGGTGGTGATGACCAGCCCCGCGTCATCTGAGTCCTGATCGTCAGGTTCTGAGCTGCTGGCCTGATTCGGGTCAGCGGCAACAAAGGCATCCCGCAATCGGTCACTGATCAGTTGCGCCACAAACTCATTCAGAGCCTTGCGCGTGTACAGGGCGAAGCGGTTGCGAACGCCTGTGGTCAGCCGGCCCTCAAAGACTCGGGCCGTAAGCAGGCGAATGAATTCATCCGATGGCTCGGTAAATTCTTGGGCCAAATGTTGCTTGATGGCCTTGACGTATTTCATCTCGCTCGCCAAGCTCAAGATGTTGTCTTGGTCGAAGGCATGCTTGGCGAACTTCAGCAACTCCACCAGCTCGGCTTCCTTGATCTTCAGCAGATTCACTTCAAGGAAGGGCCGACTGTCCATAGTGTTGGGCTTTTCCAGATCAGTGTAGAAGCGGTAAGTAACACCGTTGGTCAAGATGGCAAAACGGGCCTCAGTGACGCTGAAATAGCGGTAGAGCTGCGAAGCGTGCTCCAGACTCGGCGCGACGTTGTGGTGCTTGCACTCGAGCAAGATGATGGGTTTACCGTCTTGGAGGATGGCGTAGTCGACTTTCTCGCCCTTTTTTACGCCAACATCTGCCGTGAGCTCCGGTGTCACTTCCAATGGGTTGAAGACGTCATAGCCCAAGGCCTGAATAAAAGGCATGACAAGGGCATGCTTGGTTGCTTCTTCCGTCTGGAGCTGCTGAATCACAGTGGGGATGCGCCGAGCGACTTCCAGCAACCGAGCCGAAACTTCTACATCTTGCGGTTTAAGTCGACTGATCGGGATCGTCAAGCTCTGCTCTATTTGTGCGGGTGTCACAGGGGCTGGCGCTGGCTCTTCTACAGTTGGCGTCTCTGCGACCGGTGAGGGAGAATCTTCTGTTGTTGCACCACCGAAATGGTGCAGCAGACCTGCCAGATCACCAGCAAACGGCGTTCCAGTAGCTTGCAGATGCCACGCGCCAGAAACTTGGGCGAATTCGCACACCATGACCGACTGCTCAGAGGTGCTGAAGGGCAGTGAGAAGGTGGCTTTGGCCTCTTGATCTGCACCCATCAGGCTCAACTCAACACGTTGTAATTCGCTGAGCCCTTCTTCTGCGGACAAAGTGACCGTGATCCGGCGAACATGTGATGGCAGGGCGGAGAGCGATAGGGCTAATCGTTTCTGGCCCTCTTGCGGGTCAGGCAGCAACCGCAGCTCACGCTTGGGACTGGCCTGCTGATTGTAAAAAACGAAATACGCCTCATCTTTAAGTTTGAGCCGGTCTGTCGTAGCGAACAGGCTGACATCTGCTTCTAGTGGGGGATGCAGTTGAAGGCTGAGGAAGGTTGTAGCTGCAATATCGTCAGAGGCGAGCGTGAAAGGGTCTTGGGGTGGCTGTTCAGTCGTCATGGTTGAATTCCCCTCAGCTGGTGTGTCAAGCGCCCTCGTGTTGGCCTTGGACTATTGCAGCCATTTCAAAGTGATCTTCTTGACCTATCACGCTTACGGCCTCCGCGCACGCAACTTTGACCACCCTCAGCCCCAGCACAGGCCCAATCACCCTGACAGGCTGCAGTAATTCACCCAAGGTGATTCGCCAGGGGTGCCCTGTCTTTCCATCCTGATGACGACTGCTTGGCCGTTCATTGCGCCGGCACGCTTGCTTAAGGTCAACTTAAGCGGCCCAAAATTTGCTTGAGCCAGATCCATCTCAGAAGTTTGAGATGCCCCTGCTTCTTTCACGGAATTGGTCGCAATCCAGTTCTGGATAGACGGTAATCGTGAAACATCCGAGTTAAAACATTTCGTTGCCAACTTTGCGATGCCTTGGCTAAATAGAAGTAACTCCGTTTTGTCCAACTTCCCATTAAATTTGAACACGCTAAGACTGAGGGTGTTGTACCCATTGTCTACAAAATCCAAGACGTTCACACCGACAGTGATTGTCTTGTTGCTGCCTTTGATCTGATAAACAGCATCACCGCCACTTAAGACAAGGACACTCTTCCCATCACCTAAGAGCCGCCACAGGTCTGTGCTCTCAGCAGACGATTGGCCGCCCAGCAATATTCCGATAAGGGCGGAATTGCGTAACACATTAACGACGCTCTTTTTCATGCCATTACCCCCAGCACACGCCCAACACCGCTCACGCCTCTTCCTCACGCCATCCCACGATCACGCCAATTGTTCGGGGCCGGATGTGATCCGACAACGTCAGCAGGGCCGCATGTGGGAATGAAGCCCGAGGATCAGGCAACCGCGAATAAGGGCGTAAGGAGCTACGGGGATGCGTACTTGCCACATCCAAAACAGTCGTCGCTCCGCTCAAAAAGATCGTGGTCGGCTCATCGGTATGGGCCAGCGCAATCCGACGCGAGGCCGCGGCAAAGGACACCCGGGCACTGGACTGCAAATCAAGCACGGTCTGAGGCGTCACGCCATAACGGTCAAATGCCCGCCGCACGAGCGGATCGGGCATCACGAGTAGGGAACCGATATAACTCGCCACCATCTCCAGGTGATCTTGCGCGTCCTCTGCATCAACCTCCCCTTTGATGGCCTCTTCAAGCCCGGCCCGTTGGATCATGATGTGCCCCAGCTCGTGATGCATCGTGAAGCGCTGACGGGGTGCGTAGGTGTCACGTTTCAGGGTGATGACACTGGGTGGCCCGTTGGTGGCGCGATTGGCTTTGCCAGGAATGATGATGACGCCCCAAGCTTTGGCGAGCGGCTCCGGTTCAACGATATGGTTGACGGCTTCATGCTGTTTCAGGGCAAACGCAATCGCCTGATTCGTTGCCCGCCGCACTCAATTGCCCCCGGGTTCGATCCCGGCACGGGTCAAATCCCGGTACAAGTCAAGCCATGCTTCAGGATCTTCTGGCAGCCCTTCACGCCAGTTGAAGCCTGCGAGATAGGTTTGCCAGCGGGGTTCACGCAGATCAGCAAACCGCTTGCCGTACAGGTCGATGGCGGCTTGAAGACCTTCTGGGAGTGGCATAGGGCGGGGTTCAGGTTTAGGTGGTGTAACAACTACCTGGGAAGCATCCAAAGATGCCAACGTGAAATCCAACCCAAGCGCAGCTTCTAATTCAGCCATTGTCCAGTTCAGACCACGTGCGAGGCCAGACAAACGGGCAACGGTCAGATTGCCGACCTCATAGCGCCCACCCTCCAGTTCACTCACGGTGGTCTGGTTCAAAATGCCGCTGTCTAAAGCGACTTGCTCCTGACTTTTACCCAAAGCCGCACGACGTACCCGTAGAGCTGTAGCCCATGCGGGGGGCGGAGTTTTGGGACGGGTACGTGGTTTGGGTGTCATCCCCGAAACCCCTGATATAGACATATGCATATCCGTGTACCCATACGTACATACTCCTCTATGGGTTCCCCGGTGGTCTAACGGTCAACCCATAGTGCTATTGACGTATCACCCGCCAAACCATAGAATATGGGTATGCAGATGAAACGACTAAGAGAGCACCGGGAGGCGCGGGGCCTATCGCGTGAGGCTCTGGCGCGCGAGGCGGGGGTGTCTGCTGCCCTAATTCAAGCCCACGAACAAGGCAGAAATCACGATACGCACGTATCTGTGGCTTCACCGCTGGCTTGTGCGTTGGGTATCCCTATGGAAGAGCTATTTGCGCCTGAAGATATGGGTCTGCGGGTAAAATCATGACCCGTCCTCCTACTCCCACTCTCCGTGTGGTGTCCATCGCGATGGCTGATGGCAGCGACATCAACAGCCCTGCAGCGCGTGCCCAGATCGCTCGCGCCTTGCTGAGCATTCCCGTTTCTCAACCCGTGCCCAGTGCACGTCAAGAGCAGTCTGCCAAAACCAACGCGGCGGACTGAGCAAAAAAAGCCCCGCTTATGGCCTGCAGAGCCAGCGGGGATCGGAGATCGATATGCGAAGTGTACCAGAAACGCTAACTCAGAGCCGCCAACGTGAACGCTTCAACGTGCAGCTGGCCCAGGCGCACACCTACGCACGTGACCACAGCGTGCCCTTCAACCCCATCAAGCCGGATGCGCTGGTTGAACTGAACGGCGATACCTACAGCGTGGAGTGGAAGCTGGTGCGCTTTGACCTGATGAGCCCTACGCAGGTCTGGGCCGTGACGATCCGCCCCCGCAGCACGGGTGTAGCGCAGGGCTACGGCCAGATCATCCGCAAGCAGCGCCGCTCCAAGAAAACGGGCCTCGCCACCGTGCGTTACAACTCGCCTGCTGGCAACCACAGCACTGAAGACGAAGTGCAGACCGCGCTGGTCGCGTTGACGGCTGCCCGCATGACTGACAAGGCAGTAGCGGCATGAATCATCACCTCTTCCAGATGGCCTACACCGCTGCCCTGACTCAGCCCGTGGTGGGCTGGGTTCTGGGCCTTGTGACCGTGGTAAGCAGCGTTTGGGCGGTGTTCGGATGATGGGCATTCACGACCTGCGCCTGCCGGTGCTGCGCCGTCAGACCGCGCCTATGAGTGCCTGCCGCGCCTGCAAATTGCCGATCAGCTCAGACCACCTGTATTGCGATGAGTGCATGGAGCGCCCCGTTCAACCGGGTTACGGCCCCGTGTGCATCGACTGTGGAAATTTCATCGCGTGCGTGTGTGAGGGAGAAAAGTCATGAAGAACGCCCTGATCGTCTGCCTGTTGATCGTTCCCGTGTTCAGTGTGATGTGGGGCTGCTGTGTCGTCAGCGGCGGCATCAGCCGTCAAGAAGAGGCCTGCGCATGATGTTCGCCCTGCTGGTCATCAGCCTGATCCTGATCGCCGCCCTCGCGCTGGATAAGACCCGCGACATCCCCCTGCCTGCAGTCGAAGTCACGCCCCGCAACCGCCGTGTGTACACGCCCGGTGTGGTGATCCGGACTCGCCAGCTTGTGCGGGCGATGGAAGCTCGCCGCGCTGTGCGTGGTGACGACGGGTACGTCAAATCGAGCCGCGCATGACTGCTTCCCAGATTCAGCCCGCCCACAACATACAATTGGCCCACGCTTTCGACTTCACCCGTGAGCAGATTGACCTGATTAAAAACACCGTAGCTGTGGGCTGCACTGACCTGGAACTGCAACTGTTCCTAGAAGTCTGCCGCTCCACTGGACTCAACCCCATGCTGAAACAGGCCTATGCCATCAAGCGCAAGGTAGGCCGTGAAGAGAAGATGGTTATTCAGACTGGCATCGACGGTTACCGCCTGATCGCCAGTCGCACCGGGATTCACCTCGGCACCACCGATCCAGAATTTGGCCCCAAGAATGCTGACGGCTACCCGGACTGGGCACGGGTCATCGTACGCCGCCTCGTGCACGGGCATATCGCAGAGTTCCCCGCCACCGCCCGTTGGAGTGAGTACGTTCAGACGAAGAACGAGTGGAAGAACGGGCAATCCACTGGAAACAAAACGGTGTCGGACATGTGGGCGCGGATGCCCCACACCATGCTCGGAAAATGCGCGGAGAGCTTGGCGCTGCGGAAAGCCTTTCCCGCTGAACTATCGGGCGTGTTTACCAATGAGGAGATGGCGCAGGCGGATAACGTCCACCCCGTTCCAGCAGCTGTGCAGGAAGCCAAGCCTGTTGTGCAGGAAACCAAACCCGCGCCCGCTCCCCAGTCTGCCCCCGATCCCAAAGAAGCCGCCCTGCAAGCATGGGCCATCAAGATCGGAGAGATGGCCGAAAGGGTACGCAATTTGGGCGCACCAGAGAACGTCAGCGCCATCGAGAAGGCGCACGCTTGGCGCACCGATCTGGACGCCGCCCGCCTTTGCTATGACCAATTGAAAGCGCTGGGCATGGAGCTGCACAACGGCAAGGCACAGCCGACTGAACCCACCCCCATGCCCGCCGAAGCCATGCTCACCCCAGAGCAGCGGGGCCAATTGCAAGCTGTCGCCAAAGCCAGCGATGCGGCCAGCAGTGAGCAGCGGTACGCGCTGTGGGCTTACATGATCAATAGCCCCACGCCGATTGCCACCAATAATCTGACCGCTGAGCAAGCCGCCTATTTGTTGGACACCTTCAGCGCCATGAATCCGGATGAGCGTGCCCAGTGCCTCACCGAAGCCTGCGCCAAATTCAAGGTCGCTGCGGAATGACAGCCCCTATTCCCGGCGTGCATACGGCCCTCAAGCGTGGTCAAGACACCGTCATGCCTAATTGGGCGCTCGAAGCCTTCGACACCCTGACGCTGATGAGCGATGCCAAGTTGCTGAACTGGCTCACCCGCCACCGTCAGTACCGCGCCAACAGTTACAGCACCAAGCAACTGGCGATTGCTCTGGAGCTTGATCCCAGAACGGTGAGAGATGGGTTGGTCAGATTGCGCGAGGCCGGGTACATCCTGAGTGTCGATGGGCTGCACTGTTCGGTAGACGCGCACAGCAGATTGACCCCCAGCCAGATCAAGGCGGCGGCAACGCCGGTGCAAGCCTCGCGCAAGCCCGCTGCAACGCCCGTGCAAATATACCCCGCCCAAAACGCTGAATATGGCGTGCAGAACGAAGAAAAACAGTCCCTGAAGAAAGGAAGAAAGGAATATAAGGAAGAAAAGAATTTAAAACCACAGGCGCAGGAAGACGCTGCGCCGTGGGGTGAAGATCCTGCTGCTCCTGTTCAGGATGAAGTTCAAAGCCCGGCACGCCAGAAGACCAACGGCACCGACAAGCAAAATGTTCCGGCGGCGCGGCGGGCGGCGGGCGAATCCACGCCCTTCCAGGAACTCTTTGCCGCCCTTGCGCTGGCTTGCTACGGGGGTCAGGACGATCTGACCAACAGCGCCAGTATCCGTCTGGCCAGCGCTGCCAAGAGCTTCGACAAAGCCAAATTCGTAGCCAGCGACATCCCGCCGCTGGTGGCGTGGCTGCACCAGACCGAAAGCTGGCGGGATGCCGTGACGCCTCAAGTGCTGGAGGAACGCGCCCCAGCATGGCGGGCCACGCTTCGGGGGTCACTTCCAGCCCGACCCATGAAGGCCCACGTCGTGAAGTTCACCCCCCGTCCGCAGAGCACTGAACAGGCCAACCAGCAGGCCGCAGACCGGGCCAGCGATATCTACGCCGCGCTCCAGGAGGGAACCCATGCCGTTTTCTGATCAACACTTTGCCGCCGCCTGGACAGTGCTGGAAGACCGTTTCAACCGCAAGCACAACGCTCAGACCGTCAAGATTTACCACGACATCTTGGCCGCTGAACTCACGGCTGACCAGTTTGCTGAAGCGTGCCGTGCGGCGTTCCGGTTTGAGCAGTTCATGCCCAGCCCGCAGAAGCTGATCGACTACGGCTTGGGTGCAGGTGACTTCCAGGCGCAGGCCTTGAGTGCATGGGATGACCTGGTGACGCGGGTGAACCGGGGCGAACAGGCCACTACTGAATCCGGCCCGATCCGCACGCTGCTGAACAGTGTCTGCAACGGCCAACCGCTTGGGATGATGGAAACCCGCCAGTTCCCCTTCCTGAAAAAAGAGTTTGTGGAGCGGTACGCCCAGCAGCTGCTGACCGAAGCCCGCACGAATACGCCCGTCCTTGTGGCCCCAATTCAGGAGGTGGCGCGTGTTCTCCAGTAACGAACGCATGAACCGGCCCGTGACCTTTGGCGAGGCACTGGGCGCGAAAGCAGGGGAGACGTTGGAACTGAACACGATGCAGGCCGCGACGTGCCACCGATGTGGCGCGGAACCCCGCCTGTACCACCACGTTTCCCCGAAAGGTCGTGACGTAACGGTCTGGATCCCCGCCGTTCACTCTTGCTCCGCTCGCCACTATTGATCTCGGCTGAAGTAAAAGACGATAGATTGTGTGGGTGACCGACCATTGGCGACCCTCGCACCTTACGCGAGCTCAACTTGAAGAACGTCGACTGCACTTCCTCCAGCTGCTCGAGACCCAGCAGCATAGTTCCAAAGAGCTGGCTGAGTTCCTAGGGGTCTCGATGAGTACCCTCCGCACTTGGAGACAACGCCTGCGGCAGCAGGGGTCAGACGCCCTGCAGGCCACCGTCACTACGGGGAGAGCGCCGGCGCTCTCCCCAGAGCAACGGGAGACGCTGAAGCGCCTCCTCAACGAAGGGGCGCAGGTTCACGGCTTCCCGGACGTGAGTTGGACGACGCTCCGGGTCAGGGACGTCATCGGTCGTCAGTTCAACATCTGGCATCATCGCGATCACGTCCGCAGAATCTTGCACCAGCTAGGTTTTTCTCGTCAGAAACCCGATAAACGCGCTCTGGAACAGAACCCAGAAGCCGTGGCGACTTGGATCCAAACCACGGTTCCGGAACTGAAAAAAAAGTAGCTGCGGGCGCGACTTTAGTCTTTCTCGACGAAGTGGGGTTCAGTTTGAAAGGCACCGTGAAGCAGACGTGGGCTCTGCGTGGGCAGACTCCGGTGGTCTTCGCCAAAGCCAGTTGGGACAAGGTGTCCACCCTAGGGGCGATCACCAGTGCCGGCCAGTTTCTGCAGCACACGCAGCAGGGGGCCTTCACAGGCCCCCAGGTAATTCGCTTCTTTCAACACCTCTTGACGCACATTCCAGGCGATCTCCTGGTGGTGTTGGACAATGCCAGCATCCATAAAACGAAGGCCGTCACGGCCTTCGTTGCTGCTGAAACACGGCTGTCCTTGTCGTATCTGCCGCCATACGCTCCGGAACTGAATCCTATTGAACTCGTCTGGGCCTACGTGAAGCGCAATATTTTAGGCAATTTCTGCGCGCAAACCTTGAAGGTGTTGAAGGCACGACTCCGGGTCGGTTGGCAGCGCGTTCGATATATCCGGCTGCCAAAACAGCTGCTTCATAGCTACCTTCCGTCGTAAACTTCAGCCGAGATCAATAAGGAGACCCACCATGCAAACCTACGGAATTTTCGGCCTGACCTTCAAGACCGCCACCATCAAAACTGATAACGACGCGGGTCGCGTACTGGACGCCAAATACAAGTTCTCTTCTGGGGTACGGGCGGAGCGCCGATTCATGCTGGAGCATGTGCCTGTCCTCAAGGGTGCGGCGCAGGACGGCGGCAAGCTGCGCTTGGAAGTGACCCCCATGATGGACGGCCAAGCTTTCCCCGCTGTCGACGTGCCGGTGATCTTGCGCGGCAACATCACGATTGATGAGGCTGGAGACGTGCTGGTCAACTTGCGGGTGCAGTTCTCTGAGTTGGAGAACGCAGGCTTGGGGGTGGATGCCCTGCTGATGGCCAGTTGCTGCCTGGAATGCACGGTGAGCAATCAGCCCACGTTGGACGAGCAGATCCGGACGGAATTGCAGGCAGAAGGACAGCTCAAAGAGGACGTAGCTGATGTGCTCAGAGACACGGAAGCGCTGCTTAAACCTGCTGAAGCGGCTGCCCCGAATATCCCTCTTGGCCCGGATTTGGATGTGGAAGAAGACATGCCCTTCCCGACTGGCGGCAGCGACAACTTCGGCACACAACCCAGCGCCTGAACGAACCGGGGCGGGCCTGTGTGCCCGCCCTGTTGGAGATTCCTATGACGATGACTGAGCAAGGCGTGACGCCACTGGCGCCGGAAGAACAAGAGACCCTCATGCGGCTGGAAGCTGTAGTCCGGCAAGGCTGGGCTGGGTTTGTCAGTGTTGGAGAAGCTCTACTGAGCATCCGGGATGCCCGGCTATATCGCGCAGCCCACAAGACTTTCGGTGACTATTGTGAACAGGTCTGGGGTTGGTCTCGCCAGCGGGCGCAGCAGTTGATGGACGCAGCAGAAACCAGCCAGACGTTGACAACCATTGGTTTACACCCGGAGAACGAACGGCAAGCCCGCGAGTACAAAGACGCCGCCAAACTAGTGGCCACCCTTGAGCCGGAACTGCAGGTGGCTGTGGCCACGTACTTGAAGACGGCCACCGGTAGTGAGCGGCCTAGTACGAGTCAAGTGAAAGCAGCGGCAGAGGTGGCAGCGGCCATCGATGCACACGGGACGGTGGCACACCCGGATACGGGCAATGAAGTCCCCTTCCACGCTTTGACCGGTGAGCAGCGGGCAACGGCCTTGGCCGAGAACGTCACCAACGGAACCTACGAACGGCTGAAGCGGCAAGAGAACCACATCCAGACCAGCATTCAGCAGACCAACAGCACCGGCAAAGGGGGCTGGGCGGATTGGTGCTTGAACTATGCCCAGCAGCAGTTGACCGACACCCAAGAACTACGGATCGTGGTCAAGAAAGACACCAGTGGCAACGCTCAAGTGCAGGCGTTAATCGTCGATTCGGAATCGCACGCGACGGTGGCTTTCGGCGACACGGCCCCTTATCTGAAGAAAGCCGTGCTGAACCTCGTGGAAGAGGTCAAAGGATGATTCCAACTGGTTCAAACCGAATCTACAACGCTCTGTGCCCCATTCAAGCCGGACGGCTGAAGGTTCAACGAGGCCAAAGCCTCCTGAATGGCCATCAGCAAGGCCCGGTTCATGGTGTTGCCCCAACCACGGCCAATCACCTGCCCATGCTGACTGACCTCATAGCGGTCAAGCAGTTGGCCTGCCTCCCACACTCTCGGCAACACGTTCAATTGACATCCGTTTTGACGCAGCGCCTCCCAGGTTTCGAGCATTACCCCTTTCGCAAGCAGATTCATTCTCTGGAGCCTAGAGGGTTCAGTTTCGCGCCGCCTAACGCCTTTCTTGAACGAGTGCAGAGCGTCAAATCATGCTGTGAAGTGTGGGATTTATGACTGCATCTGCCCTTCAAATCGAAGCCAAGTTCTTCGTCAATGGGTTGGCTGTTGGGCACCCGACCACCCTGGACTTGAACAGCCACCTGCGGGAGGCGCTGACCGACCTTTCTGCCAAGCCATCTCTGAAGAACGCCGTGATGAACTTAGTCGAAGAGGTCAAAGGGTGAAGCTACAGCAAGCGGTACCTGCCAACGCCCACCCTTTCAAAGTCGTTATATCTCTGGCCATGACGTTGCCTGGGAGCGTTCTGACACATGAGCGAACTGATGTACGTCCGAATCGTCGGAATCGAATACTGGGTGTGATTGGCCACCATCGAGGCCAGCACTTCACGGATATGAAACGTCTTGGGCGTGCGGTCATCCACCAATGCGTTGACGGTTTTCAAAATTTCATTGCGGCAGGTCATGGGCGCATCTTGACGCCGCCGATGGGTCCATGATTGTGCCCTCTGTAAACGCCGAGCTCGCCCCACCCGAGGCAGGTGAGGGCTGATGCCGATCAAGCCAGAGAATCTTAAGCGCTACCCCACTGACTGGAAGGATGTCGCTGCCAGCATCCGGCAACGGGCCAACAACCGCTGTGAGGGCAGCCCTGCTTACCCTGACTGCCGCGCCGCCAACGGTGAACCGCACCCTGTGACCAGAAGCCGTGTGGTGTTGACGGTAGGCCACTTGGATCACGTGCCTGAGAACTGTTCCCCTCAGAACCTACGGGCTTGGTGCACCCGTTGTCACAACACGTATGACGCTCAACATCGGGTAGCTAATCGGCGGGCAACAAAGGCCGCGAAGGCCGCCCAGATCGTACTCGTGGAGTCTGCATCCACAGGAGGTAAGCGTCATGCTTCCGAGACAGAGTAGGCCCGCCATCGTAAAGCAATCCGTACAGTACCCGCAGACTTGCTTGACCGGTCACAGTGATCTTATAGACCGGGTTCTGTTCATTCCAGCCGCTTTTCTTCACATTCCAATTGAAGGTGATGCCCTGGCTGCTGAGCCAGTCGCGCAGACCCGTCATCAATGTCAGGGACGCTCCCGTCATGGAAACGGTGAGGTCCGGCACCTGCTGCCCCGTGCGCCGCTGGCTGAGCAGCACACTCCCGTCACCGTCAATCAGGCCACGCACGAAAGGGCCATACAGCTTCGCAGGCAGTTCCGGCCAGGGCACAATCAGGCTCTTGCGCGGAGTCAGCCCCAGCCCCTTCAACACGCTAGCGGTGTGGGGAGAACTGAACACGACGCGCCACACCTGCCCGCCATTCTTAGGGCGTACTCCCCCAGGCTGCTGAATCAGGGCCGCTACCTCATCCATGAGTTCCCGATCCTTGGAGACGACTTCTACCGAGTTGCGAGACAGGTTGCCGTCACTCCAGATCAGGCCCAGCAGCCATGCTCCAGGCGCGGCCAGTTCGTCAAAGAAGTGCTCGTTGAAGGGGTAACGGAACACGGGTTGAGTCATCCCAGCAGCGGCCCGCCGTCTGAATTCAGTGCGCTTGCTCATGGGCTGTCCGTCCTGAACCAGGATGCGCGGCATACACCTATTCTACATGCTTATAGCCAGCGCTGCCACAACACCTACGACGCCGCGCATCCGGCAGCGAACTGGGCGAAAGCGGTGGGCCTGTGAATCCTTTTGGCAGCCGTGCCGCTGCTGAGCAGTACCTCAGCCGGATCGCGCCCAATTTGCGCGATGGCATCCGGCTGAGGTTGGGCCTAGTGGAAGCGCCCCAGCCAGTACTCGAAACTAGTCCACCTGTGCAGCCGCGCCCAGCGCAGGAAAAACAACCCGAGTGGACTACTGAGCCGCTGGAAGCCGAAACGAGTCCACCCGGAACCCTGATTTTCACCCTGCCGTACCCGCCGTCCCTGAACAGCATCTGGCGTTCGATCCTCGTGCGCTTCACGCCGAAGAATCCGAAGGCCATCCCGTACCGGGTCAAAGTCTTGCTGAGCGAAGAGGGACGCAACTACCGCAGGGCTGTCATCTCGTGCGTGCAGAACTATGGGCAGCCCAAAACCCCGCCTGGTGCGCGGCTGTCCCTGTTGCTGATCGTCTCGCCGCCGGACCTACGGAAACGCGACCTCAGCAATATTCCCAAGGCATTGGAAGATGCCCTGACTCATGCGGGGGTCTGGGCGGATGACTCGCTGATCGATGTGCTGACCGTGCGGCGTGCCCCGGTGCATCCCGGCGGGCAGGTTGTCGTGCAGATCATGCCATTGACTGAGACGCTGTTTGGAGGTGTGCCTTGAACTCTACTCTAAGGGTTGTTGGTCTGCCTGGGCTGTTGCACATGCATGCCACGCGCCTTAGCCCGGTACATCCCCTGATCCGCTCGGTTCATGGCTTTCGCCAAGTCTTCTCCGGCAACGACCTCGGTGCTTCCGAAACTCACTGTGAAGCCCAACGTGCCTTGTTGGTCTTTGGCCAGGTGCACTTCCAGCGCTTTGATTTGCTGTATGCGCTGTTCTTCAGGCCCAGTGAGCAGCAATGCAAATTCATCCCCGCCCACCCGACTGGCCAGATCCCCCGGCTGAGCAATGGTTCGCAGTGTCTCAGCCAACTGCACCAGACAGCGGTCGCCCTCCGCATGCCCATGTCGATCATTGATGGCTTTGAACTCATTGATGTCCAGCATCAACAAGACCGCCGAAGCGGCCTTGTCCCGGTCTCCCCAGACGTCATAGGCCTGGGCCAGTCCCCGCCGATTGAGCAGCATCGTCAAGGGATCCAGTGTGGCGTGGACGAGCAGTTCGTCATGCAGGTGCTGCATCTCCCAGCGGCGCCGGTCATCATGCAGCAACCAGAAGGCGAAACTGCCCCCCACCGACAACACCAGGACACCGGCGTGCAACAGCACATTCGGGCCATTCAGCGCAAAGCCCATGTGGGCGTCGGCGCTGACCATCATCTGCGAGCGAGGCAAGGCCAGCAGGCTTCCTCCCAGGAAGATCAAGAGGTTCAGGCCATAGGCCGTCCGCAAGGCTGGGTGCCGCCGCATTTGCTTCACGATCAGGGTGACCAGCATCACCAGCAGCGTCAAGCTGTAGCCCGAGACCAGAACAAACCGAAGTGCAATCTGGTTCCAGACTGTGGTCAGCAAGATCAACGCGACAATGATGGCGGCGCACAACTCCCAGGTCCATTGGCGGGTGCTGGGCCTGACGAACTGCCCACTGAAGCGCTGAAAGGCGCTCAAGCACAATGTTGCTCCGGCCAGGATCAGACTGTTGCCGATCACCACCGAGGCCAGCAGCGTCTCTGGGGTTCGCAGACTCCCCACGAGCAGGCCCAGTACCAGCGCCGTCTGGCCCAGCGCCCAACCGCGCCACCCTGGATACGAGGGCCGGAGCAACGAGACCATGACGATGATGACCGATACCAAGACCGTGACACCCCAGGTGAAAGCCGACAACGCCGCCATCGTGGTCCATTCACTTGGGGTACTGATCACTTCCAGCCTCCCTTGCTCACGCTGACGCTCACTCTATGTCTAGCGAAACAGAGGAGGTGTTGCTGAATTCTTATGGCTCCTGTAAATACGGGCATCCTACAAGCCGCACAAGACTTGACCTGGATAGCGCAGGGTGGCGACTTGCCCGGCTGGACTTTGATCAAAGCCGCATGTTCTCGAGCAATTGAAATGCTGGCTGCACAGGACACAGCACCGATGACCCTCACCCTTTCCCGCCCACAGGAGGCGCACTTGACGAACGGAGCGAAGAGAGCCCGCGTGATTCGGGTGGCTGGCCCCGGCCCTGCTGTTCGGGAATTCATCTCTGAGCGCAACAAACAGCAGGCAGCACGGGCCTACGCTGAGCAGTGGTATCAGTCGCTGAGAGCATGGAAGCTGGTGTTCGGTGAAGCGGCGGTCATGTCCGTAAGCTACGCCGCCTTCCGGAACAGTGGTGGCGATGGAATCAGCACTTTGGGCGAGGGTGGCACGCCTTCTCCTACCACGCTGATCACGCCAATGGGGGAGGTTGGGGAGGGCGAAACAGGCCGCACCATCACCACTCTGGAATATGCAGGGACGCCGGATGCTGCTCGACTGGGGAGACGGCTGAAGGCCATTCGTGGAGGCACAAGCATGGCGACTCTCGTGGATGAGCGCGGGGGGTGGGCCAGTCCGAAAGAGCGGGCGATGGAATATGCCGTGGCTGTGCTGACGTTGGCAGTGCGATTGCGTGATCCTCATGCCGAGATTCACCTATTCCACTTGCAGAAATCCGTTGATTGACCTACTATTAATGTAAGTTCAGGGTTTTATCCCCCAAGGCGGCCTCGCTTGGGGGATTTTCTGTGAACCCTACCCTGACTTCTGCGCCTCAGCCGTGCTTAGCATCCGCGGGCGCACCATATGGGCACTGTTCGTAGGAACCGTCTGGACTCCAAATCTGGATAGGCAGGGTGCAACTCCCTGAGGGTTTGCCAAATTCAGAGCGTCACAAAGTGTGACGCTCTCCGACTACTGCCCTGAAGTCTGATTCCGAAGAGCTGTCGCAACCAGTACGGCTTCGTCCACCAAGGCCTCAGTGATCCTCTCGTGTTCGAGGGTGGTTCCAGTCCGCCCTTGATAGGTCAATTCTAAGAAGTAGACAGGGACATCAGGTGCTGCCATCCGCACAAACGCTTTAATCTGAACGCCCCACTCTTGGAGGGTGTCCAATTGTGTTTGACGATGGGTGTCAAGACTTGTCCGAACATCCTGGAGAGACATCTCAAAGTCTGTATCCATGTCCTTCAACTGTACATGTCCTGCCTCTATTCGCAGATGGCTTAGGCAGCCCGTTCAGCTGTCCGAGCGCACGACCCGGAACTTGGCGCCGTTGCCCAGGCTGATGAGCGTCACGGTGCCGTTGATCGTGAACGCTGGCCCGATGATCTCCACGGTTTGGTTGTTCGTGACCGCTTCTTCTAAGAGCTTGATCTCGTGGGATGCGCTGCCCATCGGGTAATCCACCCACGCAAAGCTCTTGGTGCTGCGGTACATCTGGCCGTCTTTGATTCGAATGGCGGGTACGGGCATGGCGTATTTGAACATGCCATCCCATCGAATCGGGACGTTCGGCTCACCTTGGCCGGCTAGACGTCCTTCATCCCAAACAATTCAAGCTGTGCCCGCCGACTGTGGCGGGTTTTTTCTTGCCCCTGGAGGTCGCATGTTGATGCAACGATTCCAATTGGTCAGGACTCAGGATGTCAGCGGTTCCAGCGGTATCGGGGTAGTGGCTGAAGGTGTCGTGTTCAGTGATGGAGCCGCTGTGCTGCGCTGGCGTGTGCCACCTTTCTCAACTGGGTTCTACGCGAGTGTGGATGATCTGATTCAGGTGCATGGGCACGAGGGACGCACGACATTGCAGGTGATAGACCAGCCCATCCCAGCTGAGTTCTCCAGTGTCTAAGAAGGCACAGAAGCGGGCGGCCCGACGTGCCCAGGTCACCTCACACTTGTCTCAGCCGGATGAACGCCGTGACTGGCTGATGAAAGAAGAACGGCGCCGGCGGTTGCAGACCACGCCTAAAGAGTGGAAGCAACTCGACCCTGCGCCCTGGTACTTGCCAGAGCTGGGGCTGCAGCGTGAACCGTTCGTAGGGTTAGTGCCGAGATATCAGCCAGGCGTGGTCATTCGGTGTCGGATTTCTTGCGTCGTTCCCGGTTGTGTACAACCTGAACAGCTTGAATGAATTCGCGTGCCATTTCATCTGAAAGAGTGCTGTATGGGGGTGATTTAACCACCTCATCACCTACCCAGCCAGCCAACAGCAAATCGCCACCGACGTAGTACAGGCCAACATCATCCACCCCAAGGGTACTGGCTCTTTGAAGAGCAGCCTTAAAGAACAGACTCAAACCGCTCAATTCCATCTCCGTTTGTCTGAAGCCACTTACAGGTTCGCCGTTACCGTCCAATCCAAGTTCGGTTGCTTCGGAAGTCAAACTTCTCTGCGTATTGGCCATCCCCTACTCTACTCACCTCTGGAGGTGACCCCCGCCATGTTTCAACACCACCGACCCCATGGAGGGGACACGCTCCGGAGTACCCCATGAAGGGGACACCAAAACGAGTTCCCGGTAAGAAACCCACCACCCGTGCTGAGCGTGCCAAGCTGCCCGCCTGTGGAGCTAAGCATAAATACCTCATGCTGCTCTACCTCCTGTTGGAGCAGTGTCGAAAGAGGCTGCGCTGCACTGCCCACAACCAAACATCCACCTGCACCCCCAGTTACAGGCTGGGGGTGCGTTTCGTTGGGTTTACGAGAGTGGATTCAGGTCGTCATCAACAGGGGGGCGCTGGCTGTCTGCGCGGATGATGTTGAGGACAGCGATGAAGTTGCCACGCAATCCTTGTGCTGTATGCAAGGTCTGTTCGGCAGCAGAGTCCATTCTGTTGATCAGTTCCTGAGTCGGTGCCGATACGGTTTGGTTCCGATTTAACTCTTGTCGTGTGGCACGAATCGCATCATTGAGCACATCAATAGCTCCCTTCAACTCTGCGACCGTGTCACGCCCTTCGCTGAGTAGAGTGGCTGAGTCGCGAAGTTCTGTTCTTCTGGGCTCGTTCAAGGTGTGCCGTGCCTGCCAGTCTGGTTCCTGCTCGAGTTGCTTCTCCATGTTCTGCCAATCCTGGAGAAAAAGATTGAGGTTGGCGGCTTTTTCCTGCAGGGCTTCCCAAGTGGACATCCTGCATTCTCCCACCTGCCTCGGAGTTTGAGCAGGGGGGGTAGCTCTACCTGCAGCACGCTAGGTTTGAGCGTTCCAGCGCTACTCTGTCTTGTTTGACGCATCATCCTCAGACGGCTTCTGAGTCGGTTATAGGAGGATGGAGCGAGAAGAAGTCACCCGCCTCTATGACCGAGGCGAGATGACAGAACGGGGCACTCAGAGAAAACGGGCTTCAGCAGGGCCGAGTACCCAAAACGACCCCATCAGATGACCTGCAGAGATCAGTCCCCGCTTCCACCCACGACAGGCCTGTTGTCGTTGCCCGTCACGATATAGACCAAAGCCAACCCCAAGACGAGAAAGGTCGTGAACAAAATCAGGATGCTCAAGACAGTGGTGTCCGTGGCAAACCCTATGGTCTGTGCTGTTGTAGGTGCAGCGCTGAACTGAATAGCGGCCATGCCCATGTAGTGCATGCCCACAATGGCCGCCCCCATCACCAAGGCAGCCGTCACTTTGAGCGAGAGCAACGTTGTCTTGGCCAGTTGCACGGCGCGTTCGCTATTCACCTGTGCAAAGAGGAACAGAGCAATGGTGGCCGCCGCAATGGCAATCACGACCGAGAGGATGAAGGGCAGAGGCAAATAGCTGGTTTGTGCCCCAGTTTGCATGGCCATCATTCCCGCGTAATGCATCACACTGATCCCAAAACCGGCGATCACACCGCCGGTTAGAAAGCGGCCCCAACTGGCACGGCCGCCGTTGACAATGAACAGGGCCCCCGTTACGAACAGCACTGCGGCCAAGCCCGAGGCCGCCGTGATGAACAAGTTGTACTGAACCAACGCCTTCAGATTGAACGCCAACATCCCAACAAAATGCATGGCCCAAATGCCGTACCCCAGCAGCGCCCCTTGAGCCAGAAGGCGGCGGTTGCGGCCCTCTTGGTGGTGGCCTATGCGGCTGGCCAATTCGAGTGAGACATAGGAGGCAAACGCCGCGATGACGTAGGAGAGGGCGACATAGCCCCAGTTCCAAGAATGAGCGAGGTGTTGTGTCTGATCCATAAAAGCTCCTAAGGTGTGGCTGGACTGCCACTGGCGGCCCACGCAGAGAGAACCGAACTCGGAACAACAAGGCACCCGTCAGCGTCCCCGAAGAGCTCAAGGGATCTGGGTCTTGCCGCTCGAGGCGGTCAGGATGTGTGTGACAACTGGCTGTTGACTCCGTTCCGGATCATCTGCGTTGGCGCAAGCGGATCGGCCACCCGATGCCATCCCAATGCGTGACAACACGGTTCGAGTCCAGTCAAGTTCCCGATAAAAACAAAGCGAGCTGGCTCACTGACCAAGGAGGCGAGCGACGAGTCATGAGTGAAGCGAGGTCAACATGCGTCCTTATTAGTGTGATGACCCAGGTCGATGGACTTTGTGGAATGGCTTGCCAAGCGTCCTCACGTAGAGGGGGGGCCTAGAGGAGCTCAACAGTTACAAAGTTCTCTTCTGGCCTCCGGTCTGCATGATTTGGCACCTGAGGATGAGCTAGAGGGAGCTTGTCATTCAGGTGACCAAGCACAGTTCTGTCGCTCCTTTCCAACTCCACCCTCCTCCTTTCTGCCTTCTTTAGGCCTGCTTCCGTCTTAAGGGAGTGCTCTTCCATTCATCCTGAGGAGTTCTGATGTTCAGAGAACGCGATTCGCCCAAATCCAAGAAGACCCCAGCCAAAAAGAGCAGCGGCGCGCGCAGCGCGGGAGGCCGGCCCACTAAATACGATTGGACGGCTCTGCGCCGCGAGTACATCCGGGGAGATGACACCATCACACTGGCGAGCCTTGCCGCCATAGCTCGTGCTCCTAGCGCGAGGCAGCTTGAACGCCGCTGTGCTGCGGAAGATTGGGCCGATCTGCGCCTGCAATTGCGTCGGGAAGTTGACGGTAGGTTGAGGGCGGTTGACGTTGACCTGAAAACCGAAGTGCGGGTGCGCCAGGCCAAGATCGGCAAAGCCTTCATGACGCTGGCCGTGCGCGGCATGGCCCACCAAGATCCCAGCAAAATGGATGCGATTGACGTGGCCCGCTTCGCGAAGATCGGCGCGGAACTGGAGCGCAAGGCCCTGGGCATGGAAGAACTGAACGTCAACCTGGGCCGCGTCAAGTCGCCCGACGACCTCGACCGACTCAGCGAGGCCGAACTGTGGAAGATCGCGGGCATGCTGCCCCCGGATGAGAGCGATGACCCAGACTTCTAACCGCCTGCCGGGCTGGCTGACGCGCCAGCAGGTGATGCAGGCCATTGCCCGGCGGCGACTTAAGGACTCCGGCAAGCTGTCAGAAGCGCGCAGCGAGAACGGCCGCGACGAGCAATCCCGCTGGACCGAGCGCTACAGCCGAGACCTGATCGGCTTTTCAGAGCGTGTCCTGGGCATGAAGCCCTGGAAGGGTGTCAACGGGAAACCTGGCCAATACGAGGTACTTGAAGCCATCCAGAACAGTGTGGCGCGGCAATTGGACGGCGAGAAGGATGTGCCGTACATCTTCGTGATTGAGGCCGGGCACGGCCTGGGCAAGACTTACGGGATCGAAGCCCCGGCCATCGCCTGGTTCTACCGCTGCTTTGCCCCGTGCGTGGTGCAGAGCACGGCCAACAACATTCAGCAGGTGCGCGACACGCTCTGGAAGGATGTCCGCACCCACGTCACCAACGCCAAACAGCGGCGGCGCACGGTCATGCCGGGCCTGATGCCCCGTGACATGCGCGCCGAGCAGGCCGCCAACCACTTCGCCATGGGCTTCACGACCAGTGATGCAGGTGGCAGTGGTACCGAGCGTGCCCAGGGGCAACACAACGAATTTCACCTGTGGGTCTTTGAGGAGGCTGAAGGGATCCCGGAGTTTATGTATGACGCGGTGAAGCGCCAGTTCACCGGCAACCGCGTCCGGCTCTGGCTCCTGATCGCCAACCCCAAGACCAGCAGCTCCACCTTCCAGGAGATGAAGCTGCACCCTATGAGCATCGTGGTTCGGCTGAGCCTGCTTGATTTCCCGAACGTCTGGAACGGGACGGCGGAAGTGCCCGGCGGCACAGACCGCAGCACCTTTAATGGCTGGATTGAAGATCAGCGGACCTTCGGCTGTGAGGTGGTGCCGGAGCATGACGAAACGCGGCACACCTTTGAGGTGCCCTGGGATGTCCCGAAGGCAGGCGGCGGCCACCATCCAGCGGGCACGATCTTCGCGCCCAAGAGAGGCTTCCTGTACGGCGCACTCGGCATTCCGCCCAGTGGGGGCGGCGGGGATACGTTCATCAGTGCGGGCCGCTTCGACGCCTGCCTGACCCGCGACATGAAGCCAGAGCCTCTGCTGGAGCCGGTTCCGAACACAGAGCTGCCCGTCATGCGGGAAGTCTGGGCCGTGCAGCTGGGGATCGACTGCGCCCGGTTTGGCGACGATGCAGGCACGATCTACAGCCTGTTCAAGCGCACCCTGCGCTTTGAGGACGCGATCCAAGGCGCGCAGGATCTGGACGAAATGACCCGCACCGACCGCTACGTGCAGGCCGCCAAGAAAGCCCTCAAACGGGCGGCGGCCCTCGGCGCAACGCGGGCCAGTGTCCGAGTTGACGCCGGGTACGGCGGTGGCATCATTGACGGTCTGCGCAAAGACACCGAACTACAGGCCCTCTTTCCAGATGGCTACGTGGTACACGAGGTGGCCTTCGGTTCATCCCCTTCAGACGGCGACCAGTACGCCGATCTGGTGACCGAGATGTACGCACTGGCCGACGAGGTGCTGAGCGTGGTGCGCGTGCACAGCCCGCCGCTACTGCTCAAGCGTGATCTGGTCGAGCGGCGCTACGGCTACGTCACGAAAGGTGACCGCGACGTGCGGAAGCTCGAAAAGAAAATCAAGTTCAAGGCTCGCAACAAGGGTCAATCCCCCGATGACGGGGACGGCGCAGTGTTGGCGCTGGCTCCGGAGCGACTCTTCCAGGTGGCGACCAATGCCGACGCCATCGCTGCCCTTGACGATTACACCGATGACCTGTAACGCCACCCCTAGGAGGTGACCTGCCCTGACCCTATTCCCTGAACATGCCACCCTCTTGTACGGCCCCGACGGCGAGTTGCTGGAAGCCAGTGATCCCGGTCTCCGGGGGGGCTGGCGCGAAGGCCTGATCGGAGACTCGCTGAATGGTCGCGTGCCCATCTATGGCCTCGACCGTGCCCTGACCCGGCAGCGCACGCGCCGTGCCTTCTTTACCAATCCGCTGTTCGGGGCCATCGTGGAAATCGCGGCGGCTCTGTTGATTGGAGACGAGTTCACGCATGCGCCCTTGAACGCGGATAAGACCGCCCGTGATGCGCTGGACGAGTTTTGGACAGTGAACAACCTCGGCCAGTTGATGGTCAGCCGCCTCGCCATGGAGTATCTGCTCGACGGTGAACTCTGCGCGGTGCATCCGCTCGAAGACCCCGGCAAGGACGTGGCCGCCCGCGTGACGCACCTCGACATGAATCAGGGCGTGACTGTGGAGGGCAACACCTTAGAAGGCATCACTCAAATCACCTTGCCCCGGAATGTGGGTGACCCGATGCGCTGGGAGCCCGGCCAGTTTGCGTTCACGGCCCACAACGCCCTGTGGAACGACACGCGTGGGTGGCCGGTCGCCATGCGGGCCGTGCGCCCAGCCGAGGACTACATGACCTTGCTGCAGCACCGGCTGAACACCCATGATTTGCAGGGCCGTATCCTCGGCGTCCAAACGGTGTTCATTGACCGCAACGATGTGAACAGCCGAGCTATTTTTCGGGAGAAGGCGGGAGCCTACCGCCATATGCCCAAGAAAGGCGGGATGCTCACCCTCGCCATGGTCGAAGGCAAAGACGGCAAGGTCATCTCGGACAAGATCGAATTTATGACGCCTGCTGCTGGAGCAGCGAACGCCGAGAAGGATGCGCGGGCATACGTCCGCCTAACCGCACTCGCGGTATTGGGCTTGCCAGAGCATTACGCCGGAGAGGGCGGCAACACGACGCGCACCACCGCAGAGAGCATGAGCCTGCCCGCGATTCGTTCGGTCAAACGGATTCATGCGGCCCTACGTTCGCACTTGGACACGCTCTACCGGATTGACCTCAAACGGCGGTACGGCCCAGACCGGCTCTACACCATCACCACCTACGAAGTTCAGGCCGACGGCAAAACCCGCGTGAAGAAAACCAAACGGGTCAAAGCTGACCGCATCGAAGTGCCTTGGGTTTTCCCGGCCATTACGCAAGACAGCCTGGACACCCTGGTCAAACGGGCTGAAGCCGCGACGCGCAACGGCTGGGCCAGTCCGCAGACCCACAGCGGTGACCTGGGCTACGACCCCGCTGAAGAGGCTGACCGCATGGCTGCCGTGGGCCTCACGTTCGGCATACCCCCTGCCCGCCTCATCGCACCTACCCCACCCGTAGGAGGGAATCCCAATGACGACCACCAGAGACCGCCCGCGCCCCCGACCTGAGCCTGTCCGTGAGCCTGCTCCAGACGCCAACGGTCAACCCGTCCCCGAAGCGGGCAAGCCGAGGCAGCGGCCCACCCGCGAGCAAGGGCAACGCCGAGAAGTGCTCCGTGAGAGTTGAGATCAAAGGCTGCCAGCGCTGCGGCCAGGATCATCCCGTCGACGCCCAACCCTTGAGCAATCCTACCGACCAGTTCACCTACTGGGCCATGTGCCCCACCGTGCAGGAACCACTTCGGATCGTGGTACTGACAGATGGCCCGCCTGTCCGTTCCCCCACAGCTCGCGTGCTCAAGGAGGATTGACCCATGCCCGATCAACTCAACCGTTCGCCCTGCGCGTCACTGTTGCGTGGCCGCCTCTCGCTGCAGGAAGGCGTTGCGCCTGCACCTTTGCAGAACACCGACCTCCGTGAAACGCGGAGTGCTGAACGCAGTCACGTCACGCTGCGGGAAGAAACGCGGGCAGGCAAGACGGTCACGCTGGTGGATGTCACCGTGGCCACTGCCGGACGGCTGAATCGCAACCAGCGCCTCTACACCCGTGAAGTCTGGCAGAAGGCTGTAGACGCTGCCCAGGAGGAGATCGAAGCGGGTAAGTTTTGGGCGTTGATGGAGCATCCCGAGGATGGCTGGGACTCCTGGGATCCGCTCAAGGGACGTCTTTCCAACATCTGCTTGCGGTATGAATCCCTCACGCTGGACGGCGAGCAGGTCAAAGCCACGGGCATCTTGATCGACACGGCTGCTGGACAAGACCTCAAAGCGCTTCTGGCTGGCGGCATTGTCGTCGGTGTCAGCAGCAACGGCACGGGCAGCGCCAAATACCTTCCTGCCAAGGAAGTGCTGCCCGATCATCCCGATCCGGAAGCCTACATCGCAGTTATTCAAGACGACTTCCGCTTGCTGACCGTGGACATGGTCAGTGATCCTTCCGACGTTTCCGGCTCAGCCCGCCAGCGGGAGCAGCGTCGCCACCGTCCCCCCACCCCCGGCCCACAGGAGGGCAGCATGAACCCCAAGATCAAAGCCTTGATGGAAAAGCACGGTGTCACGACGGTTGAAGCACTGAAGGCCAAAGCGCCTGCTGAGTACACCACCGTCCTAGAAGAACTGATGCAGGAGAGCCTGAATCCTCCTGCCCCCAGGCCGAACCCTACCCCCGCTCCTGAAAGCGGCACGATGAGCCTGGCGGATTACCGCGCGCTGGAATCCACGGTGGTTGAATTGCGCGGCACGGTGAACACCCTGACCGCCGACAATCTGAATGCCCGGCGCGACGCCATCGCCATCACCGCGCTTGAAGCCGCTCGCCTGCCGAGTGCAGGCAAGGTCAAACACGGTGAAACCGAAATCGATCTGGACGCTTCGTTCCGCACGGAACTGATCCAGACCGCCCGCACGGCTGAGAACGATGACACCGCCAAAACAGCGGTCGACGAGAAGATCGCGACGCGCCGTGGTGTCCTCGGTCAACGCGAGAGCGCTCCTGTTCAGCGTCCCCAGAACGGCTTGAAGCTGCCTGCAGGCGATAACAGCCGCACGCAGACGGAAGCCGAGCGCATCCAGACCGGGCAGACCCGCCAGTTTGAAAGCGTCCGGCGCGGTGCAGGCCTGATCTAACCCGCAACCCTCCAGCACAGCAGTTCTTCGCTCGCCCCTTTCCAACGCCCTCCGAGGCGTTGTGTCTGTTTAAGGACGTGATTCTTATCAAAAACAAAAAGCATTGGGCCTATACCGGTGGTGCGATTACCCTCGCCCTGATCGTCGCTGCAGGCACCAAGAGCGGTGACACCGTGAAGCTGGGTAACGACGGCTTGTACGGAGTGGCCCAGACTGACATTGCCACTGCCGATCAGGTCACGAAAGGCCTGGCTCCCCAAGGTTTGGTCGAGAATCAGGCCAGCGTGTTCCTGCCTGGGATCGTGATGAGCCTGAGCGTGCCACCCGCTGCCCTGACGGGCATCCCGGACTACGCCAAGGTCTACATGGCCGCCGATAAAACCTACACGGTGACGGCCGCAGGCAACCTCTTCGTGGGCTACCGCCTGGGCGCGACCACCCTCGGTCTGCGCTCCAACTAAAGCCTGCTTTTCAAGGTGAGCTTCTCCTCTGGGTGGTGTTGATTACAGCCTAAGGCACTCGAATGATGGCGGTTTGCTGCTCGGAGCCATGCCAGTCGAACCGGGTCACGAAGTAGCCGCAGCGGTCATGACGTTGGGCGTCGAAAAACCGCGCGCTGGCCACCTCCAGAAAGTTTTCCAATATGAGCAAATCATCCAGTGGCCCACACCCAGACCGTTCGGCAATCTTCAAGTTCAACGTCCGGGTCGTCCCCGTAGTGGTGTTGACGGCCAGCAGCTTGACGTTGACCGGATCGTTGGGCATGCCCGCTTTCGTCGGGGCGCGGAACAGCGCTTCCCCCAATGCCTCCGCACGTGGAGGGCCTGTCCCTGACGTCTCCCAAACGGGAGTGCCCCCGTGAATGCGGAACCCGAAGTTGTCGTTCGTCCACATCTCCCCAGCACTGTTGCGGGCAATCCACACCGTGCCGTCAATCACGCCCCAGCCCCGCTCCTCAGGGAGGGTTCCTTCGCCGCTGCCATCCAGCTTGCCCTGAAGGTCATGGTGCCAGAGGGCCTGCCCTGTTTTTCCCGACAGCAACGTGACCCCAAGGCGTCTGACCTCAAGGTCTTGAATGCTGGCTTGTCTGCTCAGCTCGGTCAGCACCAGCACCTCCGGGCCGATGTGCCCCGTGCTGACCACCCTGACCCCCGTCCCCGGGAAAGCATGCTTCCACTCAAGCCGTCCAGAAGCACTGGTGCTGATGACCTCGTGGGTGGTGGATTGAAGGGTGGTGAGCGGCCCTGCTCCTCCAGCTGCCGCAACCGCACTGTTCATGGCCATAAAGAGCAGCAGGAAACGGAGACGCATGTTCGCAGCATAAGACCTTCCAGCTTGGTTTATAGACCCTAATCCCCTCGTCTCGCTCTGCCTGCTGCTTGTGCCGGAGCGGGCCATTTCATTTGCACCCTTAGGAGGGCCGCAATGTCCATCAAAGACATCAAACACGAGTTGACCCGTCTCGCCGATAAAGGCGTCATCCCCCAGGCGCGCGTCACGGCCCTGACCATTCAGACCGTGTTGGAGGCTGCCCAGCAGCACTTCCATATGGCCTACTTCGGTGAACTGCTCGACAAAGAACTGGACAACGTTCGGGCTCTGGATCACAGTGCCAAAGAAGCCGCGCTGTTGGTCATGGAAGGCCTGATTCTCGATTTCGAGAAGACCCGCCGAGCCCACCGCGAAACACTGACGACCAGCGACTTTCCTTTGGCTGTCGCCCGTGCACGTCAAGCTGCACAGCGTCCGAGCTACACCTTCCCCGAATCGGATCTGCCCAAGTTCGCCGCCCGTCGCACGGCCACCGACTTCAAGGTACTCAAAGGCGCACGGCCTGGTGCGATCGGCCACCGCTTCCTGCCTGTCCGGCCCGAAAGCACCAACATTGAGTACTCCAAGTTCTTCACCAGCGAAGAAGGGTACACGGTGGCCGACTATGCGCTGGCGCTGACCTTCACCTTTGAGGCATACATCAATGATGACCTCGGCGACTTCACGGCGGCAGCGGCGGATCTGGGCAATGTCGCCCGCCGCACGCGGGCGTCGGTGATCGTGGATACCGCACTTCGCCGGGCCACCCGCATTCCACTGGTCAATGGCGAGGAAGGGCCTACCCCTGAAAATCTCGACAAGATTGCGGAATTCTTCGGCAACCAGGTGGACAGCGCTACCGGCCGCCGTGCAGGCCGCCGCATCACCGACCTGTTCGTGCCGACCCGTTGGGAGCGTAAGGCCACCGCGAGCATGGCCAGCGAATACCTCGTGCCTGTCGGTGGAGCGAGCGGTGCACTGGCGCTGATGTCCAACCGCAACCCGGCGTACCAACTGGGCACCGTGCACGTCGAAGACCTGATCGCTGACCTGTTGGCCGAATACCCGGAGCGCTACGCCGCCAAGGGCATCAGTGCCGACGATTACCTGGTGATCGACGGACGTAACCTGCCGTTCGAACTGGCAACCCTCACCGGTTATCAGGGTGGGCCGAAGGTGTTCACCCGGATCGTGAACGTGGACGAAACCGATCTGGAAGGCGACTTCGAGAACCGGAACTTCGCCATGAAGGTGCACGACATCGTGGGTGCGACCGCACGCGATCCCTACGGCGTCGCCATCGCTCAAGGCGACTGAACCCACTAAGGCTTCGGCCCTCGCTGCTGGACTGACTTCTTTTCCCCTGGAGACCCTATGAAAAACCTACTGACCCCGACTGGCCTTTTCGCGAACGGAAGGTGGCTGCGTCCGGGCAGCTCCGTGCCCGGCGATTTGAAAGGCTTCGATTACGAGAAGCATGCCCGCAAGGGCATGCTTGAGGACACTGAAGGTGCGGAGATCGTCAATCCTGCGCCCGAGGTGCTTGAATTTCAGCCTGCGCAGGAAGCTGCCCAGCTGAAGGCACAGCCTGACCCGGAACTTCAGCAGACCAAAGCTGCACTGACTGGGGCACAGACCGAGGTTGAGCGGCTCAAGACGGAGCAGACCCGCTTGCAGACCGAACTGGCCACGGCTCAAGCGGCAGCCGCCAAGCCTGAAGACGTGGCACTGCTGGCTGATTACCGCGAGGCCGTGGGCAAGCTCCTGCCCAAAGGATTCCCCGCCCGCAAAATCCTGTTCAACAACGGCTATTACACCCTAGACGTGGTGCAGGCCGCGCCCGACCAGGACCTGCTCGATCTGGACGGCATTGCCGAAACCCTCCTGGGCGAGATCCGCAAACTGGCCCCCTATATCGCCCCCAGCGAGTAACCGGTGAAGCCGGTTGACCGTCTGCTGCTAGACCCAGAGCCGCTCACGCCGGAGTTGCTGGGTCTGGCTGACCAGAATGCCCTCAAGACCCGGCTGACGGCGTACCTGCGTCTGGCAGGCTTCGTGCCGGACCCGGCCCAGCTCGAGCTTCAACCCACCGAAGTGCAGCGGCAACATGCTGTAGCACTGATCTACGGGGCTAGGATCGTGGTGCTCGAAGAGAAGGTCGAAGAGTTTGAAGCTGTCGGTGAGGTCAAGATCAAGCAGGCGGTGATGGCACGGGTCGCCCGTTTGACGGTGTTGCGGGACGCGGCCCTGGCCGCAATGCAGGTTGTTCCGGCTGAGGACAGTGGTGGCTTGAGCTTCGCTCCAACGCTCACCGCTTGGGGCGTGGAGCCATGAACCGTCTGCCTGGTCTTCAGGCTTTGACCCGCCGCATCCTCACGGACAATGGCGATCTGTTGTTCCGCCATACAGGCACATTTACGCTGAAGCAATCCACCTGGCCGGACACGCGTTTCAGCGTGAAAGACCCGGACAAGTTGGGCCGTGACGCGATCGATGCAGCGACTGCAGCCGCGCAGCGCTTCAATGTGGCGTACCGTGACATTCGCTTGCTCACTGTTCACCCAGAGGACACGCCGCCTGCTGTGGGCGCGTCCATCACCTGGGACGGGGGGACGCTGGTGGTTCGAGAATGGAGTCAGGAAGGCGATTACGGCGGCACCAGCCTCGGCACCTGTGTGCTGGAGCGCTGATGACCAACCAAGATCCCCTGGACATGGTGCTCAGCCGCCTGCAAGGGTTGGCCCTGCCCGTTCCGCTCCTCTTGCCACCCGACGCCCTGACGCCTGCAGAGTGGGCTGAGCTGGATGACCAGGGTCGCCCGAAGGCCAAAGGCGAGCGTGGCCTCCATCTCTACCTCTCCCAGCAAGCACCCAACGGGTACGTGCAGGTCTACGAAGCCACCCCAGTCCTGACCACCTCTGGCGTCCACGACGAGCACTGGGTCACGGTGGATGCTGTCGCCGCTGACCGAACAGTTGCCCAAGCTCTGGCCCGACTCGTGCGGGGCATCACTGGCACGCCCCGCACGGGCGGGCGTGTCTGGCTCTTCATTCCCCCTCAAACCCAGAGTGACCGCGTCAGCACCCGCATCACTCAGCAATTTCAGGTGCGCACCACCCACGCGAGGTAAGACCCATGCTCAAGAAAAACCCCAATGTGCTCGACGCTGACAAGTTCGTGACCGCTGGCCGTGAGTTCTACGGCATTCGCAAGGGCGACGCTGGAAAATTCACCGACTTCGGTCTGATCGAGAGCATCGATATTACCCGTGAGGACGTTAAGCGCACGCTGACGGGCAACCGCCGTGGCCTGACCGAGCTGTACAAAGAAATCATCGACCAAAGCACCCTCACCGCCGTCTTCCAGACCGCCTCCACCGGCGATCTGGCGGTGCGTGAGTGGTTCCAGGGCACCATTGCCATCGTCACTGGCGCTGGCACCGACGAGGACGACAAGATCTACGCCTACGAAAGCGCATCCAAACTGGCGACGGGTGGCTTCATCATCGTCCAGAGCACTCAGGACAGCGAAGGCGTGGCCGGACGCAGCCTGATTCGTATCTTCCCGGACGGCAGTCTGCAGGGGACCGGCAATCCGGATATCCAGGAATTCGACGGCTACGAATTCACGATGACCGCGACCAAGAACAAGGGCTTCACGCCTCCTGCGTCGCTGGGCGACTTCGGCACCCGGAAACCAGATGGCTTTGTTTACGACGTGCCCAACAGCCTCCTGGATGCCACGCTGGATACCTTGTCGCTGGCGCTTGCCACCTACGTCGAAGCGGAACCCGAAGCAGCCTAACCACGTTCTCCCAGCCCGTATCGCTTGATGCGGGCTGTGCCCCCTTAACACGAGATGACCATGACGTATTTGCAGCCGGTGACCTTGAATGCAGGCATGACTGTCACAGTCGCCGCTTGGCGTCTGGCGGATATGGCTGGACACGCCGCAGACCTTCAGGCCGTGATTCATGCTCTAAGTGCGCCTGTGCGCGGTGAGACCTCTGGCTTGGCACGTTCCGCCACCTTTCCTGGACTGGCCCGCCTGATTCGGCTGAGCCTGACCCGGCCTGAAGACGCTGGGTTGGTGCAGGCCTGCGATTTACCTCCACTGCTCCTGGCCATGTGGGACCTCAACGGCCTCCGGGAGTTGACGCAACAACTTGCGGGAGCGGCCTCCGCGCAGCGCGCGGGAGAAGGCCACCCGGCACCCCTAACCCTGACGCAACAAGCGTTAGAACACTTGACCTGGGAAGAAGTGCAAGCCACCCCGCCTCGCGTCTTAGCAGAGCGGCTGGATGCCCTGTCGCGCCGACGCAATCGCGAACGAGCTGAAGACCTGATGGATGCAGCCATGAGCAACGAAATCAATTACGGACAGTCGATCAAAGGCAGGATGCCTGCGAACAAACTGCCTTACAAGGTCTTGAATACGCCCTTTGATCGGTGGCACCGCAGGCTGGAGCGGGCCGGATTGGGTCTGCCTTACGAGGAATTGCCCGAAGAACGGATGGCCCGACTCGCCGCCGAGAACAAGAGGCTGCATAAAGCGCTGCTGGCCTAAACCCCCTCAAGGAGGAACCCTATGAAGTTGCTCAGCCTGGCCAACGGCACCAGCGTCACCATCCAGCCCTGGACGCTCGACATGATGATCAGCCACCCCACCGACTGCTTAAACATGCTCGAAGCGTTCACGGCACGCATCCAGGGGCGACCTCAACTGCTGCCCGATCTGGACACCATGCAGATGATGGGGCGTGTGATTCGATTCAGCCTGACCCGGCCAGAAGACGCCGGACAGATCCAGGCCACCGACCTACCCACCCTGATTGACGCGATCTGGGAGGTCAACCGGTTCTCTGACTTGGTGGGCGTGTTTATGAAGTTGAGACTGGAAGCCCACGAACGCCAGGAGCAATTCGTGACATGAGGGTCAAGATTGAACGGGGCAGCAAAGGGCTATGGGCGAAGCGCGCGAAGGCCATCAGCAAAGGGCTGGGAGGCTTGGCCCGGGATGGCGCACGCTCAGCAGAACTGCACGTCCGGCGCGGGCTTCAAATTAATGTCTATGCCACCGAACCCGGCGAGTACGAGCGCACCAATCTCCTGCTGCGCCAGGTGTACTCAGCGGGGCAGGCCAACGCGACTTCACTGGGCATTCTGGTGGGCAACCGGGCACCCTACGCCACCGAGATTGAGTTCGGGACAGGGCCATATGAGCTGAGCGAATTGCAGTTGGCCGCCTATCTGGAGGTGCTGCCGCGAGGCGGCCAACTGCAATTCGGGCGTAGCGGTAAGGCCTATCTGTTACCAGGGCCGACACTTGGCCCGGGGATCACGTTTGCCCGCACGCTCACCCGCGAGCGGTTTCAACGGCTGATGCAAGACGCTTGGGCGTGATCAACGGGCTGAAAACGTTAGATGCGCCGAACTCAAGGCAGACATAAGAGCAGGCCCGCGTGATTGCGGGCCTTGCTAATGGAGGGAATGATGACCAAGAAAAACCCCCCCGCACTGGGCAGGGGCGAGGGGAGAAAGAGTTACTTTCGCCTCTGCCCTTTGCTCTTGGATTTCTTCCGCGATTGGCCTAAAGTCTGGCCTCTCTGGTACTTGCTTTCCATACTCTGCCGAGTTGCCGCTGCCAAGGCTTTAAAATCTACGGCTCCCGACTCAATGTTCTCCACCGATACCACTGGCGCACGAGTCCCCTTGCGTCCATCCAACAGTTGGGTGTTGGTCGCCGCAAACCATGCTTCAAACTCTGGCGTCGCTTCAAACAGCATGTCTTTGGCAGTCTTGCTGTATTTCTCGCCTCCCGTACCTCGGCGCGTGAACTGTTTGGGCAGTTCAAATTTTCCGTCAGGCAGTTCGAGGGCGTCAAACTTGCCTTCTCGCACTGCTGAACGAAACTGCTTGACAAACATGTCACTGCGTTGGGGTTCACTGAGCTTCTGGATTTGAACACTGAGCTTGATATAGGACATAACGTGTTCTAGCAGATTGAGTAAAAAAGTAGACCGTTCGTATGGAAAAGAGAAACCCCCGCTCAATAAGTGGGGGTTTGCTATTGGAGGTGATACCGATGCGTCAAATTGTCGTATTTCAATCTTCGAAGGTGAAGAGGTCGCCTACGGTCAGAGATTGATCGCCCGTGAGGGTTCGTAGGGCAACAATTGGGTCATATGGGTGAGGTGACCTACAGTGCGTGAATGCCATGCCTCTTTAGTGCAGCAGGAGAAGAATTTGATGTTGACGCCTATCTCCAAAGTGCCCTGCTAAAACCTCAATCAGTGTGGCGACGTGACCAGCCCACTGAAGGCCGCACTCCGCACTGGTCGGGCTTCACGCTGCGTGCAAGTGACGCCAAATTCAGTGACCCTACCCAACAGATGGATGATGCCATGGACTTCCTCAAGCGCTATGAACGTGAACTCGCGGTTTTAGCAACGTTTCCTGGTGTAGATACACGTGACCTCGACTTTGGGATCGAAGACCGAGATGTGGGGATTCAAGGTGATGTGTTTCCCTCAGAATTGTTGCTCCTGATGGGACGCCTGAACATCAACCTTGGAATTTCACGCTTTCCACGACTTCTGAAAGACGACGCAGAACAACTGCGTGCCAGCGAAAGGTAAGCGCAACAGGAAGCAAAAGCCAAAGCCCGCAATCAAATGCGGGCCTTTCCATTGGAGGTGATACCGAATGTGACTGAAACAAACAGTTACAACTCAAGGTTTTTTTTGAGGCCAATCAACAGACTTCTAGCAGAGCTATGGATTAGTGAAATAGAGAGCCGAGAATTTGCAGCTTGGGCATTCAGCATAGAACTGTGCCCCGCTTTTCCTGAGCCGCCCCGGAGTGCTGCACTTTGGACAACTGAGTTTGATGCTGGTGTTGGCCTCGCAACTTCGGCACTTGAAGTAGTAGCTGTGCCCAAACTTGATCTCTAAGTTTTGACTCTTGCACTTGCTGCATTCGATGCGAGTTGTGCTGGACGGACTCTCTGGTGCTGTCACAGGAACAGCCTGAGGCAGTGGTGCTGCGGGGAGCGGTTCAGGCACGGCAGCAGTTGCGGGGCGGTCACGGTGTTTGGCTCGCAAGAACGCCGTGATGCGGACCACCTCTTCCGGGGAAATATTGAAGCCCCACTGCTCAGCACGTTTGTCGCGGCTGAATGGCCGGGCCAGCTGTTGGTGGTCAGCAATTAACTCCTTCACCCGGTCCGGCACTTGATCGGCTTTCTTGACGTCGGGCAGCGCCCCTTTGTACTCCACGACCCCGCTGTCGCTGATGCCCACAACCACATCGATCATGAATGCCTTGAATCCACCTTGTTTCAGGCCGAGCAGAATTTTATTTCGTAACTCTTCTTTGTTGGCCTGCAGCAGCGCCCGGAGCAAATCGCCCTGGCGTCTGGCCTGCAAGATGGGAGACGGCATGCCGCGCCACTGGCCATTCCACTGTCTGGCCCACTCTTCCCGGTCATTGATGCGCACCGCACTGGTGACGCTCTTGCTCTCAATCACAATCAATCCAGCACGGTGAAAAATCAGGTGGTCGATTTGTGCGACTTCGCCTCCATGTTCAAGCCGGAGGTTGTTGAAGACCTGGACATCTGGGTCGTCTCCGAAGGCCCGCTTGAGGTAGTGCGCCATCTGGCGTTCCGCCTCGTCACCTGCTTTCTGGAACCGATCTGCTGTAGGGAGAGGGGCGTACTCCTTGGCAATCATGATGTGACTTAGAGTAGCGGCTCAGCTCTTACTGAAGAACTCAAATCTTGCAACCTCATTCATCAGCGTTGAGCCTCCGACAAGAAGCGATGCCCAGAAAAAATTCAACCCCTGCCAACTGGTGGGGCTTTCCATTGGAGGAATGGACATGCTGACTTTCAGGTACTGCGCTGACCGCTACTGGATAGACTCTTTTGAAGCAGTTCAAGGATGCTTGCCGAAGGAGCGATTATGGCGCATATCCTACTCTCTGATTTTTTAAGTTTCGCCATTGGCCTACATCGTGGCACCACTCTAGAAGATTTCCAAAATGTGTTCCAAATTGTATTGAAAACTTACCCAATGAATGATGGTACGGTTCAGGGATTTGATAAAAATATTGTCGCCTATTTTGATGGGGCGGGTCTATATAGAGTTGAACTACTCGCTACTGATAGAGCATATTCTGACGGTATCGATATGCAGGGATTGAGACTGGATGGAGAGGAGATTCTTGAGTGGCTCCACGGTAAAAACATCGGCTATGCAAAGTTAATTTTGGAGACCGACGAAACAGGTGAGACTTATCAACTCACTTTCGCTAGTAAAGCTGATGTCGTTATCGTTTCCGGTAAGGTACAAAGGATCGCTATAAGCTATTGAGATTGATGTTCCATCAAAAGTAAATTTAAGGCCCGCATTTGATTGCGGGCTTTGTCGTTGGGGGTGCTAGTACTACAGTTGCAGTTAGCGGGAGGAGAGCCAGCGTTGTTGACGTTGGCGATGACACCGTTGGGCTCGTGCCTGGTGGCGTCGTCGCCACCCCGACCACTCCCAGATCCGCAGGTTGAGCTGGTGCTGCGGGAGAACCAAGCGCAACAGACGGCGCACCTCAGGAACCGTCAATGGAATCAACTCCGGGTCGTTGACTGACCCCCCTTTTTTTCGTGGGCGGTGACCACGGTCAGGAAAGCGTGGGCCAACAGGGCTAGCGTGATATGTCGGTACCAGCCCACCCACGAGCGCACTTCATAGTGATCCAACCCCACCTCACCCTTGGCCATCTCAAAGGCCACTTCTATCGCCCACCGTGATCCAGCGGCCTGCACGACCTCTGGCAAGGTCGTGCTTGAGGGTGCGAAGGCCAGGTAATACGCGAGGTCTGTGGGGTCTTTGAGCGAGCGACGAACCAGCACCCAACGCTCGAATCCAGCTGGCAGGATCGGCCCGAGTCCCGCCGACACGGCGGGACCCATCAATTCGGTGACACTGACCCAAGCCCACTCAAAGAGGCGGTCTCCTTGCTCCCGGAACCGGCACTCCAGGTCTGCCACTGATCCGGCTCAAACTGCTGGGCGACGTCAGCCACCTGGTTTGCTTGGGACCAGACTGGTCCCAAGTCCACACATGACAATTTGACGCCACCGCCAAGACATATGGTTGCTGACGCTGTTCGAGGAAGCTACGGACGTTGGAAGCCGAATACACCGCGTCGCCAGTGACCCAGGCGGCGTGTACGCCGCCTGTAAAAGCCCGCTCAAGCATGGCGAGCGCGAGTTGTGGCTTGGTCGCGGCCCCAACAGTCTCAGGAATCTGAGCCGCTGCACACCGGGCAGGATCATCCACCCAGCTTTTGGGCAAAAAGAGCTCGCGGTCGATCAGGGCAGTGCCATGAGGCGTGGCGTAGGCGAGGAAGACCCCAATTTGACAGTTTTCAACTCGCCCCGCAGTGCCGCTGTACTGCCGTTGGACACCAGCGGATTGCGTGCCCTTCTTGAGAAAGCCGGTTTCATCGAGGATCAGCACCGCTTCGGGGGTCTGAAGGTGTTCGAGGACGTACTCGCGGAGGTCGTCACGAACGACCTCCGCATCCCACTGCGCCGTGGACAACAAGCGTTGCACGCCGAAGGGCGTGCGCTCACCGATCTGCTCGGCGATCTGCCAGCCGTTCTTGCGCTCAACAGGGCTGAGGAGAGCCTGCAAGTATGCGAAGGCCCGCTGACGTTGTTCACTGCGGGTAAAACGGGACGCAATCCGTTGGTGGAGCACCTTCAAGTCAGCCGACCAGTGATGGGGTTGAGACAGAGGGGAAGAGCTCGACATGCCTCATGCTAACGCTCTTAACTGCAACTGTAGTACTAGGGTCTGTCGGCCAAGTCCTGAACCTAAGCTCGTCAGGAGCTCTATTTCTCGTTTCTGGCGTCAAACTAAGGCATGAGCACGTACGACTATGATCTGATTTTTCAAGGGGAGAAACCCAAGTTCGGGGGGCAAGTCCTTGAACAATTGATTGGGCAGAACTACCAGACCCACGACGAGCCGTACTCCCCACATCAAGTGTTCGTTTTGGTGAATGATCAGTGGTGGCGGCTGTTTGTCGATGGCCCGATGCTGTACCTGCAACGCTGGGAGAAGGCTCCTGAAGCTTGGGCCGTCCCTGAGGATCAGATGTTTTGGTCTCTGCGCGATCTGGGCCGAGAACTCAATGTTCGAGGAGAAGTGCTGAGTGGATGGTCCTATGGGCAGCGGAACCGAGCGCCTTCCTTCTCCCTGAATTTTGAGAGTGGCCTTCAGATCACGTTTTTCTCAACCGATGGGGAGCATTGGTCCACCTTCGACGTAACCCGGTGGATGGTCTCCCGTCTGACATGACGCGTGCCCTTGAGGGCCGTACAGGCCTCCAACGTTGACCCTTGGCCGACACGCTCTAGCCAGTGCGGCTGGAAAATAGAAGGGAGGACACGATGCCATCAGCCTGTTTCCCCTTTACAACCAGGCCACGCGCAGCGTTTTTCAGACTCCCGCAGTTGTTTGCAGCTGAAGTACGGCGGATTTGATCAAGGAAGAGGGATCAGATTCGTGATGGCGCGGGCGTCGTTGTACGTCTCGCCGGTCACAGTACACAGAAATTGGTTCCGGATGGCCGCTCCAAAGCTGTTCTCGGCGTTCACACCCCCCACGTACATCCACTTGGTCCCATCGAAATAGGGTTCATATTGACCCGCCACAAACTGAGCGCTGGACGGGACTTTGAGACGTTCCTGGGCCGACTCCTCGCAGAGGGTGGTCACGGTACCCCGTGAGATTTCAGACAGGGGCAGCGGCGCGGCAGGTGCGGCTGTAGAGCAGCTCCGGAAGAGAAAGGCCAACCCCAGAATCAATACGGCGAGCACGGCCACCGCCCGTAGGTTCTCCGTGCGCCGTTGCTTGGGCGTCAGTGCGGCGCGGCGCTCCAGATTCTTCCGGTTCATTTCGGCTACATCCATACTCGTTTGGGCTTTTGTGGCAGCCTGCTCCTGTTTTTTGGTCAGGAGGACCGGGGTAGGGGGTGCCACCTGTGCCCGCATCTGGGCACGGTATTCCTCTTCAGCGCGGATTCGAGCTTTATCCGCGTCGCTCAGCGTGACTTCTGGAGAAGTTTCGCTGGGCCGCTGTGAGTTGCGCCCGAACTGTTCATCATCGCTCATATTCCTTTACCGTAGCCTGCTGCCTTTGCCAGCGGGTCACTATTTGCGTTCCATCCCCAGGAGGTTCCCTATGGCGGAGTATCAAGACCGGGCCACCCTCGATATCTCCGACGTGCTTAGAAAAGCAGACCTCGTCGAAGCTCGATTGGCCAAAGCGTTCGCTGTTAAGACCGGGCAGACTGTTCAAACGCCGACCCTGAAAGTGGACACTCAAGTCTCGCGTCAGCTCAGCGAAACGGATGCCCAGATCAAACGCCTGGGCCAGACGGTGAAAAGCACGCGGGATGCGTGGCAGACCCAAGCCCTGACCGACGATGAAACCATTGCTGCCTCGCGCAGACTTCGGAACGAACTGCTGAAACTCGCGACCGCTGAAGACGCCAACATTGACAGCGTGCTCCGGGCCACCAGTGCAGCCGCTTCAGCACAGCGGACGATGGATCAAGCGCGTGGCACGGTCACCAAAGGCGGCTTTGCCTTTAATGCGTCTGCTGGGATTATTGATTCCCTGAGCAAGCTGGGTGGCCCAGCCGGTGCAGCAGCAGGCACGGTGGGCCAGTTCGTAATTGACGGCCTCGCCCGATCCATGAATCGGGGTAAGAGTCAGTTAGCGGACGAAAGCGAGTCCCTGTCCAACGAAATCGTTGATGCTCTCAAGAAGAAGCTCAAGATCCAGAGTCCCTCCAAAGTGATGGAAGAAATCGGCGGATACATCATGGAAGGGCTGATCGGCGGTTTCAGAAGCAAGCGTGAACTGCTGCTGATCGCCGTGCGCGATGTGGCCAGCGACATTCCAAGTGCATTTCATGCCACTGGAAACACGCTGGACGGCGGAGACCTCGCAGCGCCGATCCTCACGGGCCTCTCGGAAGGGCTGGTCAACATCCCCGAATTGTTTCAAAAGGCCTTTGGTGGTGCAGGCCAAGCCGCTACTGAAGGCGTTGCAGAGGTGTCAGCGGAGACGGTTAACGTCACCCTAGCGCTTGAAGGGCTGGCGGCTGGGTTCGAGAAGGCGAGCACCAAATTGGCCGCATTCCCGGCTGCTGCTGAACCTGCTGCTGCCGCCGTAGGGGACGCGGCGGAGGCGGCAGATGAGGCTGGCGATTCTGCCCAGGAAGCGGGCAACGGCTTCGAACAACTGTCTGGCTTCTTGGCCGTGGCAGGCACAGCCGTCACGGTGTTTACTGCCGCCGTTGCTGTAGCCGTGCCGAAAGCGGCTGAGTTTCAAGAGGGCTTGGCAGCCATCGGGACTGAAAGCGACCTCACTGAACAGCAACTCACTGAGTTGGGGGCAGGTTTGCTGCGGATCAGTGGACAGGTCGGACAGAGTTCGCAAGAGCTCGTCAAAGCCAGTTTTGATGTGGTGGGTGCGGGCGTCAAAGGTGCGGATACGGTCGCCAAGATCAACACGCTTACGGAAGTCAGCGCGAAAGCGGCGAGCGCCGGATTGACGGATGTCAAAACGTCGGCCGACATCATCACCTCGGCGCTCAATTCTTACGGCTTTTCGGCAGAGAACGCTGAGCACGTCAGTGACGTCTTGTTTAAGACCACCGCTGTGGGCAAGATCAGCTTCAATCAACTCGGCAAAACCATGGGGGAAATCTTCCCTAAGGCCAAGACCCTTGGCGTGTCTTTGGAAGAATTGTCTGCCAGTGCAGCGGCGCTCACCTCCAGTGGTGTCCCCGCGGAGCAGGCCATGACTGGGATTGGCGCGGCGCTCGACAATGTGCTCAAGCCCAGTGCAGATGCCGTAGAACTGTCGAAAGAACTTGGCTTGAGCTTCAATGCAGCGGCCCTCCAATCTCAGGGCTGGTCTGCCTTTCTGGACGAGATCCGGGCCAAAACGGGCGGCAACGTCGAGTTGATGGGCCGTTTGTTTGGCAGCTCGGAAGCGGTCAACGCCATTTTTGCCCTCACTGGATCGGAGGGTGGGCCCCGCTTCAAGAAGGCACTGGACGAAGTCACCAATTCAGCAGGAGCGACGGACGAGGCCTTTCAAAAGCAGGCGGCCACCTTCAAGTTTGCTCAGAAGCAGTACGCGGCGGCGAGCGAAGCCTTTCAGATCGAATTTGGCCTCAGATTCCTTCCCCTGTTGACAAAGCTCACCAAGGGTGCGGCTCACCTCATCACGAAATTTGACGAGTTGGGGCAAAACGGCGTGGTGCAGTTTGCGCTGGTGACCGGGGGCGTGGGGTTGGCTGCGCTCGGCGTGGCAAAGCTAGCGACAGCGCTGAAAAGTGCGGCAGCCGCTTCAGCCTTGCTGCAGGGCGTGACGGCTGCGGGCGGATTGAAAGCCTTCTTAACCGCGCCCGCAGCCGCTGTCAACGGCTTGACCAAGGTTGCCGCCTTCATCCCTGGCAGATTCCTACCTCAATTGGCAGGGGCAAACGGGGCACTGGCCAACGTCGTCACGAAATTGGGCGTCTTCGGTCAAGCGGGACTCGTGGCCGGAGCTGCCTTTGCAGGTTGGAAAATTGGGGAGTGGATCGGCAAACTCAAGCTATTTGGGGATGAAACCACCACGCTGAACGATAAAATTCAAGACTTTTTGGCGGTCACTGTTTACAGGGCCGACCCTGCCCTGATCAAGCAAGCCCGCGAAGACGAAGAAGCCTTGCAGCAAAAAGCACTCGCCACCAAGGGAGTCACCGACGCCACGATTGACAGTGGTGCAGCAGAGCGGAAGGCAGCGGAGGCGGTTCAGAAAGCTGCAGACAAACGGGCTGCCCTCCTGGAAGTCATTCGTCAGCAGACCATTTCTCTCAAAGAATTGACCAAAGAACTGGGAGACCGCAAGGTCAAATTGGAATTGGAGGGCAAGACTGAATTTCAACGGGATTTGGGTGAATTGGGGGCGACTTTTGAAGCCCTCCGCGAAAAGTTCAAGGCTCCGTTTTACGTAAACGGCGCACTTGACCTCAAGAATCCCAAGCTCCAAGCCGGGTTTTCAGCATTAGATGCTCAGCAAGGCGCGGAAGCCGGGGCCTTGGTTCAGCGTGAACTGGACAAGCAGGGGATGCACGTCTCCAGCATGAACGGGACGTGCAGGCCGCTCAAACGAGCTTGCTGAAGGATGAGACGGCCCGCCGCCGCGCAGAGCTTGATCAGCAGGTGAGCGACGTCGAGCGCTCTTACCAAAAGCAGATCGACGCGGCCCGCACCAATGCGGGGGCCGTCGAAGACCCTGCTCAGCGGCAGAAATTCTTGAGCCTGGCCACGGAACTCGAAGGGCAACAGGCCGAGCAAGTGAAGGCCATTCGCCAGAAAGCCGCAGATGACCTGGCCCAGATTGACGAGGGCCGCTTGCAGAAAGTGAAGGCAGGCTACCGGGAACTGCTGGACGCGCAGGCCAAGCAAAGCAGCGCCAGCAGCACCCTCTTGGCCCAGCAGCGGGATCGTGAACTCGCGTTGGCTGGGAGTGTGCCGGAAGTCAAACTCGCAATTGAACGGCGGTATGGCCCCCTGCTGACCCAGCTGCAAGAGGAACAGCAGGCCATCGCGGGCAAGTCGGCCCGCGCTCAATTGCAACAGAATCTGGATCAGCAACTGAAGGATGCCGAGACGGCTGGAGCACAACGGGCCACCCTGGAGAAAAGTGCCCGGGCGACTTACTTGGCTCAAATCAATGCCCTAGAAGTCAGTGAGCAGGCCGAAACGGGGAGCCGCCTGCTAGCCCAAGAAGAGCGGGTGCAGACTCAGCGCCTCGCCATTTATCGCAAAGGGCTGGATGCTCGTCTCAGTAGCCTGAAGGACGCGACTGGCAAAGAGATCGCGGCACTGGAGCGAACCATTGTTGCGGAACGGGCCAAAGCGGTGGCGAGTGGCGACGGAAGCCGGGTGACTCTCCTAGATGACGGTTTGAAGCAGATCGGTGGCGTGAAAGCAGACAACCTCAAGGGCTTCCGTCTTGCTTTAACGGACGCCACCCGTGAAGCGACCGGTCTGAGAGAGGAACTGACGTCCATTGCTCGAACCCCTTTGGCCAGCGCTCGTTCAACAGCGGCCGCTCCCTTCGACGCTGTCGTCAAAGGGGCTAACAAGCAATTGGCAGACCTGAAAAAAGCTTACGGGCAAGTGGCCGCCCCCACGGCTGATCAGCGCGAGACGTTTCAGGCCCAACAGGATGACCTGACGGCCATCGTGACCCGTGCCACGACCCAGCGTACACAGGCTCAAGAACAGGCTGAAGCCAAGTATTACCGCGAGCGGGATGACAAGGCGCAAGCGGCCCACATCACCCTCAGCAAGCGCGAGCTCGACCTGGGGCGATTGACCATTGACGGCTACGCTGCCGTGCTGGTCGCCGACCGCGTCTATTGGGAAACCCGCAAAACGAATGCGAAACAGGGCAGTGAGGCCCGTGAAGAGGCGGACCAGAAGATCCGCGAGAACGAAGACGAGCGCCTGCGCTTGGAAAACGAGCGGCGCGATTTGGCCAAAGATGCGGCGGCGTTTCAGCGTGATGAACTCGTTTCTGCCGTTGAACTTGCTGATTCGGATGAAGCCAGAGCCGTCGCTTTGGCCCGTCTTACGGTCAGTGATCAGGACCGGCTTGCCGCACTGAACACTGAAATTGATCAACTGGAGCGCCAGGGCGCCCATGAACGCGAACTGTTGACTCTCAAGCAAGAGCGCGTCAGCATCCAGAAGGAGCTCACCAGCCGTCAACAGGAGGAACAGCAACGGGCCAATGAACTGGTCGATTCCACCCTGGCGCGGGTGGCTGCTGAAAATAAGCTGGCGTCCAAGCTTGCCAAGACGGATTCAGATGTGGTGGCCGCTCGGAAAAGGGATTTAAGCCAACTGCAAGGGCAACTCGCGGCGATTGACACCCGCATTCCTAAGGCCCGCAGCAAAACTGAAGAGAACGGCCTGTATGTCGAGCGTTTGGGCGTGCTGGAACAGATTTTCGATCTCCAACAGGAGATCAATCAGTTGCCGATTGAGAACGATCAGCGGCGACTGGATCTGTATAAAGCCCAGGCGCAAGCTCAACTCATCCTCTCTGGTCTGGATGACGATCAGGTGGCGAGTGCCCAGCTCGCGCTCCAGTTGGCACAAGCCGATCTGGATCTGGCCGAGAAGCGCCTGGCGCTTGCTACCACGGACGCGGGGAAAGACACGGCTCGGGGTGCGGTCGTGCAGGCCTCCGGAGCCGTGGCCCTCGCCCAGCGTGCGGCCAATCAAGCGCCAATCAAAGCGCAGGAAGATGTTCTGGCCCTTCTCCGGGCGCAAGCAGAAGCGCGCCTGGTGCTGTTGGGGCTGGATGATGACGCGGCGGCCAAAGCACAACTGGCCTTGCAGTTCGCCCGCGCTGACCTCGTCGTCGCCCAACGCCGCTTTGATCTGGCGGAGGCAGGGAGCCGGACAGAAGCCGGGAAAGCCCTGGCACAGGCCACGGTGAACGCTGCTCAAGCAGAACGTGCCCTCTCCCTAGTCCCCATCGAACTGCATGAGCGGGCACTGCGGCTCCTGCAGGCCCAAACCGCCCAGCAGCTCGAACTCAACGGGCTGGCCAGCGATGGCGTAGCAATTGCTGCTGCTGCTGTCCAGGAAGCCCAGAACAATCTCGATCTGGCGAATGAACGCGTCGTTCTCGCCCCCACACCACGGGCACGTGAAGACGCTGTGGTCACGCAAACCGCTGCGGTCACCGCCCTCTCTCAAAGTCAGCGGGCCCTGTCTAATGCCCGTTTGACGGCTGAAGACAAAGCACTGGACACTCTGAAAGCACAGGTCTTAGCTCAGGCCCAGATCACGGGACTCAGCCTCGACGCCGTGGGCAGCAAGCAACTCGACCTGGCTTTCACTCAGCAAGACCTGCAAACGACCCAGCGGCGCTTGGCAAACGCGGCTGGATTGAAATTGACCGAGGAACAGGTGCGGGACTTGCGCACCAAGAGTGTGCAACTCACCGCACAGGAGGTGGTGCAGCAGCGGGAACTGGCCAAGGCACAGGTCGAGCAGCAGCGTTCGGCACTGGATCTCTCCGATGCTCGCAGGCGGGCTCAGGCCGAACTGAGGGGCATGGCCGACGACGCGGTGACCACGGCACAAGATGACCTCGACATCACGCGCCAGCGTCAGGCATTGAACGCCCAGCAGTTGGCGGATCAGGGCAAATTGGGCCTCAGCCAACAGGAAATCAACGGCCTCTTGAAAGAGCAGGCCGACCTCACCGCGCAGGCGTCTCAAAACGAGCGCAAATTGCTCGACGCACAACGTGCTCGCCGGGATCTGCTCGAAGGTTTAGCTCAAGCGGCTCTGAACTTAGACCGCGAGGCTCTAGGAGGCACGCCAGAGGCCCGGAGTGCCCGTGAAGCGGTGGATGGGGTCACGGATGCCCGTCTGAAGCTCACACAGGCCGAGCGGGGCTATGCGGAGGCGCTGGCTGCCGTGCAGCGCTCGCAGTCCAGCAGCAATCTGGAGAAGTTCAAAACGGCCACCGAGACCTTGACCGGCGCGATCGCTGGCCAACGGACTGCGGTCAAAAACCTCGCCAGCTCATATACCGATCTGCTCGGCACGATGAAGGGCGTGCAGGATGCAGGAGACCGCCTGAAAGGGGTGGTGAACGAAGGCAAAGAGGGGCCGTTCAACGGCAACCAAGAAGTCGACCGGTTCATGGCCATTCAGAAACGCCGGGACGCGGCCATTTTGCGGTTGCGCAAGGCCCTGGCCTCCGGCGATAAAGCCCAGATCGCGGCAGCCACCGACGACCTGGCCACCCAAGAGGAACGCTACAAAAAGCAAGCTGCCTTCCTGAAGAAAAACGGGGTGGATCTGAGCCTGACCCGTGAAAACGAAGTGGCTCAGCTGTCCGATCAGGTGGACAAGTTGGGCATTCAATACGACCGGGAAGCTGACCTCCTGCAGCAGCGGGCAGATCTGGCGTTGCGTGAAAGCGAAACAGCCCGGTTCGCGGCTGAGTCCTTGAAGGCCTCTGACGACGCCCAGCAAGCCCAACTCGACCAGCGCATTGATCTCGCGGCGCAGGAACGTTCCACCATGACGCTGTTTAGAGATGCAGTGCAGGCCCTGGCAGCGGCGGCCGCGCTCCTGCACGAACCTGTGGCCGTCCCGGTGCAACCGTCTTCGGCTCAGGCGTCCAGCAATGCCTCAGCGCCGCTGGTCATCAATGCCGCTTCCGCTCCAGCTCAGCCCATTCCGGTGGTTGATGCCTCGCGTTGGGCGGAGGAGCTGCGCCGGGGCGGGCAGCAGGCCGGGCAACTCTTCGCCCGCGAGATTCAAGCTGCCCTCGACCGCCCAGTGAATATCAAGCTGGATGTCAACGCCCGCCTGAGCGGAACCCTGTCCAAAGGCAACGTGCCAGCAGGGCCGATGTCCAAGACGATCACCATCCACAACAGCTACGCCCTGAAGGTCGAAAACCAGGGGCCTGAAGTGGACGCCCAAGACCTGCTGAACCAACTCAAACAACTGGCCTCACGCGAAAAAGCGTGGAATGAGGACACCTGCTAATGCCGACCGACCCCTTGCTGCTCTACCCCCTGATTCTCCGCATTCAAACGCCTTCAAGCCTGGTCAATTTCAACTGGCGTGAGCCCGCGCTGGATGCGGTGCAGGCCGAAACAGTACGGGCCAACGAACTCAAAACCTTGCTGAATGGCATGGGACGCTTTGCGGTCGCGGGTCAGGTGACGGCCACCCGGCTCCGCATTCAAAGTGGCCCGAACAACGCGCTGGAGTACGCCCTGGCCCGCTACCTGCGGGCCTTGACCATTGGAGACCCCGTGACCATCACTGAGAATTACACCGACCGCTACACCTTGCGCGTCTGGACGGATGCGGCGGTGTCAGCCGCGCCGAACGTGCCGCACTGGGGCGGGGGCGAAGGCGAGGAATACGCCAGCTTCCGCCTTGAATTCGTTCACATCACGGAGATTTCATGAAACTACTCAGTCTGCTCAATGCCGCTGGCAACGATCCCCTGCCGGTGGCGATGGACGAAACACCGTCCGGCATGGTCTCGACCCAAACCGGACTCCTCAAAAACATGGGCGATCAGGATCTCACCAGCGTCCGGGTCTGGATCGAGCAAGACCCCATCCAGCCGGGCACTTTGAGTGCGGTGGTCAACGGCGTCATTGCCGGGGCCGCACCCACCGAACTCCTGACGGGTGGCGACACCCTGACCGTGGGTGAATCCCTGAGTGTCACCCTCTCTTGGTCTAACCCTGCCGACAACGGTGTGGAGGCCGAGGATCAGGGCGTCTTCCGCTGGGACGTGTTTTAAGCCGTGCCCCTGGTTTTCAATGGGCAAGGCGGTGAATCGCCAGACGAACGGGTGAGCGGGCAGCACGCCCTCACCACCCAGCTCGTTCCCCGCCGGGTGCGCGGCTCGTGGCGCTCACGGGTGCAGCTGGGGCAGACGCGGGTGGCTGGGCAGCATGTATCCACGGTTCGGCTGGGGGGCCGGGTCGCCGGGCAGCACACCTCGATCACGGCGCTGCGCATTGAACCGACCCCAGTGCCGATGCCCCTGCAGATGCGCCCCGGTGTCTTGCCCGACATCTGGGAAGTGAGCTGCTCGCTGGGCCAGGTGCAGAGCCTGAGCTACGAACACAGTGGGATAGACGAAACAGCCACCCTGACCCTGCTGAATGTGGGAGCACCCAGCAGTGGGAGTGTCAGCTTCATAGCGGGCCTAAGAAATGGCACGTCCCTCTCCCGTACCCTCAAGCTTGACGCGGGCCAGTACGAAACCAATTGGACGCCAGAAGGCAGCGTGACCACCGTGCGCCTGCTCAATGAAACCGCTGAAAAGGCCCGCACGAAACGCCTGTCCGAGCTGTTGCCATGGAAGCTCAACCCACGCGGGGACATGCGCAACGTGCCCTGTGCCCAGCGCCCCAAGCCCCGCACGATCACCGTGGATGCGTTGCTGACTCAGGCGGCAGGCAACGCTGGGGTGCAGTTCGTGCAGCCGCAACGCCCGCTCGGAGCGGAAACGTACATGGAAGGCGTGCGGGACATCAAGGTGCAGGGGCGAACCTTTGCCGAGCTGTTCAACGAAATTTACTCTGGGATTGGCTATCAATTGATCGTGCGCGGCACCATCCTGTACGGTCTGGGGCCGGGTCAATCAATCAGCGGTGCAGCCTCCACGCCTCTGCCTGTGATGGCCCACACCGAGCGCGGTGAGCGGGCACAGACTCCCGGCCTGATCCGGCTGACTGGAGGCGATCAGCTCGCCAAGCGGCCGCCTTTGGTGGGCTTTGCGCCGGATGCCCCCAACCCGGAACTGTGGCGACGGGCCGTGTCCCCGAACTACGACTGGATCACCCGAGTCTTCACGCCGAACGGCGAAACCATGACGGGCAAGACGAAACTCAATGGCAACCTCGTGCGCACCGTCGAAATCACCACCGACCGGGTGGAGGTCAAAGAAGAAGGCGAGACGCCCGCCAAGGTGTTCAACAACGTCTTGATGGGCTACAACACCACCGAAATGGAATACGACCCGGAGTGCCCGGACAAGCTGCTCTGGCAGCGCACGGTCAAGCGCACCTATGGCTATTCGGCGGCCACCAAGCTCAAGTCCACCTACATTGCCGGTGGACTCGTGGGCGGCGGCTTCTCGGCAGGCGACACCGGCGACGATGAGCAGGAAATCATTGAATACCGCTGGGGCGAGGATGGTGTTCAGCGGCAAGAAATCATGTACCGGCAGCGAGTGAATTCCATGCAACAAGCCGCTGCAGAGGGGGAAATCAGCGAACGCGGCGTGCTCACCAGCCGGGAAACGCAGGCAGAGGTAACCAACGTGACCTTCGATCAACAGGGCGGCGAGTGGCAGCGAACCTCGACGACTTCCGGCGCGGTCGCCCTGCCCGTCTACGATCTGGAGAGCCAGGAGCCGGTGCGCCTGAACATCAAAACCGGGTCAACCCAGAGCGTCACGGAACGGATGGAGGGCATGCCCAAAACCTTCAAGTGCACCTCGGATTGTCCCGCACCGTTGGCCTTTCCAAACCAGGCGGCAGGGACCGTGACGGGCGGCGGCTCTGGCATCACGGACGCCAGTTTCCCGATGGTGGCGCGGGAAGCCAAGCTGCAGTCGCTCATCCCTTTGGTGGCCAAGAGCTTGGCACCTCGCGTGGTGCACCGCCTGACGGTGGCTCAGCCTGTGAATGTGCAGCCGGGAAGCACCACGGGCTACGGCATTTGCACCCGTTTCAGTCTGTCTGTGCAGAACGGGCTGGGAAGCGTCGAGGTGGAGTCGGTAGAACTCAAACCGGTCTCGACCCTGCTGATCGACGACCCTGAAACGCCCAGGCGCGGGATGATGCTCTGGCACGTTCCGGGCGGGATCATGGTGGGCACGCTGAACACCCTGTCTGAAGGGGGAGACGCGACCTTCAAGCGCATCTTTGTGCGGGCGGGCGCGGGAGTAAATCCGGCTCCAGGGGAACTGGTGGAGTTTGTGCCGTCGCCTGCTGAGGGCATCCTGACCCTGGTGGGCGGCTGGGGCGGATGAACGACGCCGAATTCCTGCGCTACCTGACGGGGGAATGCTGCTGTTGCTGTGAGGACGAGCGGGCACCCCCGCCCGTTCCTGTTCGACCTCAAGGGAGTACCCAGAACCGCGCCGTGACGCCGGTGAGACGCCCAGCGCGGGATGAACCGTTTGTGCCGCCTCGTCCCTTCGATTTCGCGCCCCTGCCTCTGATCGGTGCAGGAACTCTCGTGGCCTCTGGTGCAGGTGACTGGCGGGCGATCCTGTACAGCACTGCGCAACGGCTGGAGCTGGGCGTTACGGGCCTCGCGGAGTTGCTGCAAAGCACGTTGGTAGGCATGAATCTGCCGTTCCCCACCACCTTCACAGAGGAACTGGGACGCTCACAACTGCTGCCCGTCGCCTCCACGACCTCCGGCAACACCCTCCTTGTCCTGTACAGCGTGCGGGCCAACCGGGGCGGCTTCTATCCGGCCTATGCCCTGATCCGCCTTGATCCGCAGCAGGACACCTGTACGCTGGTCGGGACGGCCCTGCCTGAACTGCCTGTGCCTGTCACCTACGACCCGCCTGCCGATGGGGAATGGATCGGCAATGCAGGCGGCCACCTCACCCGGTACGACCCGTTCGCTGAACCTCTCACCGCGGCCACCGAGCCGTGGGCCTCCATCGTCTGTGAGGAAGGCAGTCTCCGGGCGGTCGGACTGATCGAATATTCCCGCTTTGTGGGATCTCAGCACGAGTGGAGGGATTACTGGATTGACGTGCGGGCCACGGCGGGCAGCCTGACGGCCACGTTTGGCACCTCCGACCAGGTGGTGATTGGCCCAGGCGGCAACGTGGTGTCCAGCACGCCGTACCGGGGCTGGGTGGCCTTTACCACTGGGAGCACCTTGCCGAATAGCCTCAAACTCGGCGCAAGCGGCGGGCTGCCTGACGGACGCCCGGCTGTCTTAGCAGGCACGAACAGCGACCTGAGACTCATGGCTTTGGGCGAAGACGGGTGGACAACCCTTGCCAGTGCAGCAGGAAACACCGCCCAGGTGGATGCTGATGCCCGCCTCGCTTACCTGAACGTGCCTCTGGAGCGGCATGACCAACTCTTTCTGCCGAACGAACTCATCATTCGGCGGCCCATTCCCGCAGGCCTGGGGCGCATCAACCGAACTGGAGGTGTCCTCAGCGTCGGCAACCGGGATGACCTAGCCGAGTTTACGCACCGCTACCGGGATCACCGCACCAACCAGGTGGTGTCCATCCTTCGGGGCGAGGTGGATCTGGGCCGAACTGGAGCGCCCTTGACGGTGACCCACACGGCGCGGCACACGGCGGAAGATGTGACAGAGAACCGCAGGCTGAGGGTGCGGGTGGACTACAGCGCAGGTCTGCGAGTGGGAGACGCGGTGACGCTGCCCGGCGTGGCCTTGCCGTTGGTGGTCTTGGGCGCGACAGCACAGGCCGTCGAAGTGAGGCCGCTTGCCCCGGTTACGGTAGCCAAAGACAGCGTGCTCATGGCTCTCTCCGTCGCTACCGCCTTCTGGAACGACGCCCGCACGGGGCAAGTGTTGCCGGAACTGCCGCGCCTCCCCCTCGTGCACGGCGTTCCACTGACCAGCGACGCCACACCGTCCAATCAACCGCGTTCACCAGGCTTCTGGCAGGGTGACCTTGCGAAATTGCAGGTGCTGCGCGATCCGGACGGTTCTCCCAGCTTCTTACGAACGCCACACTTCTACGGCTTGGCGGATGACGTGCTGACCCTGACGTTTATGGGCAGGAGTCCCACCGACCTGCACAGCCTCGTCTTCAGCGTGCGCCTGCTGCGCCCCGGCACGGCCACGGCCTTCGCAGGCGGCACGGCGGTGCAGCGGACGCTCGCCAAGGGCCGCTGGACACAGCTCCGCTTTCCGCTCGGCAACGCGCCCTACACCACGCTGACCCTATCGGCAGATGTCCCCATCCAACTCAGTTCTGCCTACTCGGAGGCGACCCCATGAAACCACCACTGATGTACGGCAAATCTGCCCTGCCGACTCGGCACGCTATCGCGCCCGACGACCCGATGGTGATTGATACGGTTGTGGGTCTGGTCAGCGTGACCCTGAACGGCACGCCGCTGGATCTGAATAACGTCTACGGGCAAACCCTGTTGCCGGGAGACGTGCTGGACGTTCTGGCGGGTCCAGACGGGGGCAGCATCAACGGCTACCACGATGCCGCACACGCGGCCAGTGCACTGAGCCTGCGCGTCCGCAGCAGCCTGATCGACCTCTACGACAACGAGCCGACTCACCCGGATTCTCCGTATGCCCAGCGGGTCGCCTTCACCCTGAACGCGCCGCAGGGCTTTAACGCCCTGTACCTGTGGGGCGATGCCTGGGGGGCGACCGTCGGTTTACGTGAGGCCGCGCAGGATGCGGGGATACCCGACCTGCCCTTTGTGCCGCTGGGCGTGATGCAAGACCCGTATGGCGGCCCGGTCACGGTCTACCGCCCCAATTTCAATTCCCTTTCTCCGGGCGCGTACCTGCTGACGGTCACGGGGGGCGACCCTACGGTGTCGGAGATCGGTGGCACAACGCTCGGGCAATACTTCCCGGCCCGCATTGCCCGTGCCTCGGCAGTGAGTTACAAGAAACAGGACACCCAAGGTGGTCCCTGGACGGACACCCCTTACGGCCCCTCAGTCCAACTGGACCAGTACGAATTTCCGCCACATTTCTTTAACAAGATCCTGGGCCGCCCGATCTGGCGTACGGCGCTGGGGACTTGGGTAGACGCCACTGGAACAGAGGTCTAGGAGCCCGTATGAGCATGATTGAAGCTGTCCTGACCCCGCTGCACGGGCTGAAGCAGTCGGTGGACTTCCCCTTTACCGTGACCTTTCCAGGGTATGGGCTCACCCCCGGCGACACCGCCTACATGGAGCTGCGCTACGACCTGAACGATCCCCTTCCCATCGACACGCTCAGCACTGAAAACGAACGCATCGTGCTGAGCGCCGCTGGCCTGGAGGCGGTCGACGTCCTGATCCTGCTGCACGGCGAGAAGAGTCGCCTGTACCCGATCACCACAGAGGGCACCAAGCCGGTCAGCCGGTACCGTGCCCTGACCGAAGAGGAAGCGCCCTCTCTGGCCGACCCCAGCGTGTACACGGTGTTGCCGGTGTACGGCACGTTGATCATCACCGGGCCGAGTGAGACGGATCGACCCGGCACGGCGATGGATTTCGCGTTCTTGTTTGAAGCTTCGTACACGCGGAGGCTGGTATGAACGTCACGATCACGCTGCCGCCCGCCCTGGGGCCAGTCATCGTGACTCTGCCCGATGGTTCGGTGCTTCCCGCCACGGCTGCGCCTGAACGGCCTCCCATCGTCATCCGGCCACCGGGGCTGCCTGCCTCCGCTGAACTGCTGCCCGCACATGGTACGTACCCCGCCTCCACGCTGTTGGCGCGAGTCAACGCCCTGGTAGACCGCAAAGCTGAACTGACCGACACCGTTGTTCCCGACCTCGTTCTCTGGTTTGACAACCAAATTCTTTAGGAGTTCCCATGCCTACGATTCCCCTTGAACAGCGGTTGCTTGATCTGATTACCCGCACCACCACCGAATTTAAGACCATTCGCAGCGAGACGGGTGCGCTGGCTAACCTCACCACCGCACAAAAGGGCAGCTTGGTCGCCGCCATCAATGAACTCAAAACCCTCGTGGATTCGGCTTCTGGCATCAACGACGCGGCCCCCAGCACGACCACCAGCTACTCCAGCAGTAAGACCGACCAGCAGATTCAGGCCGCCATTAACGCCCTGAAGGGGGACGCGCCGCTCGCGCTGGACACCCTGAAGGAGCTGGGCGACCTGCTCTCCAGCAGCGACACCGACACGGATACCGCGCTCGCGGCGGTGTTGGCGGCCCTAGACGTGCGCCTGCGCTTCGACGCCGCCCAGGCCCTCACCGCCGAGCAGCAGCTACAGGCCCGCACCAACATCGGCGCAGTCAGCGCGGCAGCCCTTGGGAATACCGAACGTGACCTGGTGGAAGACTTCAACCTGGCGCTCCTCTAACCATGAGCCTGGAGACACGACTTTCTGCGCTGGGAACCCGCATCGGTCAGGTCATCAAGGCCCACCTCACCGACACGGCCAACCCGCACGCCGTCACCAAAGCACAAGTGGGCCTCGGCAACGTCCTGAACTCGCCGCAAATTCCGGCCAGTGAAAAAGGTACGGCCTCTGGGGTGGCCACTCTAGGTGCAGATGGGAAAGTGCCGTCTGCTCAACTGCCTGCGGGCGGCTCTAGCCCTGCCCGCACCACTGCGTCCGTCACCTCGTCTGTTCTCGCCAACAACGCATCCGAAGACCTCTCCATCACGCTTGCCAAAGGGTATGCCCTGCACAAAGTCACGCTGTCTGTCTCGGGCTGGCTGCGGGTCTACCGGGACACCGCCAGTCGCACGGCAGACGCCAGTCGCGCTCAGACCACCGACCCTGCCCCCGGCTCTGGCGTGGTGGCAGAAGTCATCGGCACGCTGGGCGTCTGGGATCAAGCGGTCAGCGGGTGGGACGGCAAAACACCTCCTGACGGCGTGATTCCGTTGCGCCTGAGCAACCTCAGTGGCGCGGCACAGACCATCACCATCACGCTCACCTACCTACCCTTGGAGGCTTAAATGGCTGCCAGTGCTTTTATCTACCCCAACAATCAGTCCACAGTCGCTCAGGTGATGACGAAGTTCCACGAACTCGCTCTTACAAAGGGGTGGGAACTTCAACATGCCAATACCATTGCCATCGGCACAGGCACGGCAACGAACCCGAAGTGGGACGCCACACCCGCCCTGAGTACGCCCGCAGGGATCGCCAGCTACCTGATGCCTTTGGCTGGCCTGACGAACCGCTGGGTGATTCAGATTGAGTGGGCCTGGGGAAACAGTTCCCCGACTGCGGCACTTGGATACACGACCACCGCTCAGGGCGTGAACACCTCGACAGGTGCGCTCATCAGTCCTGGGCGTCGGAACGGCTGGGTTGCACCCTCTTTCGTCGCCGGGATGACCTCCCTTTCCGTCAGCGAGTACGGCTTTGCCTTTATGATCGCCGCGCAGTGGCATGGTGTTGAACGTCGTCGGTCAATCGGCAACGTCATCCTTGACGATTTGATCTCACATCAGTTCGCTGAAGGCGGTTCGACAGGCTTCACGGGTGGCGCAAGGAACGTCGTACGTCGGTGGGACACACCCGAGTTTGGCGAGGACGGTTTAGCTTTTCTCGCGGGGTTTTCCACCAGTTCAACTTCTGGGGTTGCACAACTCTCCACGCTCAGCAGCAGCGATAACAATACCGGCTATCCCGTTGGGCCGCTGAGCAACAGCAACGGACTGGGCGGCATCCTGCGGCATGTCCAGTGCTTCCGCCCCAACGACTCGATTGCGAGCATTGACCAATCTATTGAGATTGACGGGCAGGCCCGACTGTACTTCCCCTATCCAGTGACCGGCCCAGGGGGACTCCGCACCCTCATTGCGAAGTCCTGACATGCCAGCACCCACCATTGCTAAACCAGAACTCCTCACGGGAATCTTTATGAACACGAAGTTCCGTGAAACGTTCAAGCCGCCCACTGGCACAACGGCGACCACTGCCGCTGTGACCCGCTCGGTGTCTGGGGCCGTCTACCCGCGTCCCACCCGCTAAATCCCGCCCCTGCGCCCGCCCACGCTTCTGGCAAGCTGGGCGGCTTTCTTTGGCCCGATGGGAGGCCCATGCACCGAACTGTCCGCTTGTTTCCCCTGCTGCTGCTGATCGGAGCCGTCGCCCTCGGTCTCGCTCCGCTCGCCGCCTTCAGTGCCCCCTCCCCGCCCGCTTACTGCGCCGTGCAGGCCAGCGCGAAGCCCACCATTACCCCTGGCATCTACACCGTCACCGTCGCCGTCACTTCCGCCTGTCCACCTAACGGGCAGGCCGGCGTGCGCCTGGAGTCTTACCTGGGCGGACACTTCCCCCGCAACAGTTGGTTCAACGTGCGCCCTGGCCTGCCCCTGATTCGTTCCGGCACCCCGTGGTACTGGCGGGGGCGGGTGCGCAGCCAGAGCGGCGCGGCCAGTTACCCCCTGATCATTCCCGGCATGACCTCTCCGTTTTCTCCTGCAAGGCCACCGCGATGAGGAGGGGCCGTGACTCAATCTATTTTTGCTGCCGTGGACTGGTACCTGGTGCTGTACGCGGCAGGCATGGGGGCCGTCATGTCCCTGCTCATGACCTGGCGGGAACGCAATGCCCAGAAGAGCCGCAACCTGCCGCTCAGCCCGTGGACGAGTCTCATCCCCGAAATCCTGATCGCCAGTTTCACCGGCACGTTCACAGCACTGATGGTGGCCGCCCGCTTTCCGGCGCTTCGCACCTTCGAGGGTGTCGGGTTTGTGGCAGCGGTCGCGGGCGTCATCGGGCCAGCCGTGTGGGACTGGATTCGGGCCAATGGCAGGCAAACGCTTCTCGAGTGGGCCGGGTCAATGGCCACCGGGGGCCTCAAGAAACTGGCAGACATTGCTGCGAAACACAACAAGGGAGGGCCGCCTGATGACCAGCAAAGCAAACCCACACCACCCGACGAATCGACGCTCTGAGCGCACCAGCCGCTTCCTGCGCGCACACAATCCCCTGCAGCCGCCCAAGCTGCGCGTGTGGCATGTCCTGCTCGGCCTGATCCTCATCGGCTTCTTCGCTGCCTGCGTGATTGCGTCCGGCGTGGCGGGGGAATTGGGCCGCATGACCCTGAAGGATGACTGGCGGATCACGGTGCTCTGGATTGAGGGGATCGCGGTGCTGTGCCTGGTCGCGCTGGTGGCCGTGCGGGCCATGAGCCCCCTGATGTATGTGGGGCTCTCCCTGCAGGTGGTGGCGCTCGGCTTCTGGCTGGGCATCTCAGTCACCGAACGGCTGCCCTTCACGCTGATCAACGGTGTCCTGCTGTTGGTGCTCACGCTGATTCCAGTGCGGGTCATCACCCGCCCGAATGAACAAGACCAGCTGGTGCAGACGCGGCAGGAACGAGATGACGCTCTGGCGGACAACGCCCACTTGAGGGCAAAGCTTGCCCGGTATGAAGGAGACTCGTGACCGCATTCTGGCCCACGCTGGATACCCCCACCACCCGCTACACCGTGCAGCCCAGTTGCGGCTGGCTCGATCCTGCCTATTACGCCGCCCTGGGCTCCGTTCATCCTGCCATCGACCTCAATGCCGTCACCGGCGGCAACACCGATCTGGGCGACCCGGTGCACGGCGCAGATTCAGGCCGCGTGGTGGCCACCATGTGGGATGCCTACATCGGCGGCATTGTGGAAATCCTGCACGGCGACGGCAGCATTTCCGGTTACTGGCATCTGCGGGACATTCACGTCAAGGTAGGCCAACTGGTCAGGGGCGGCGACCTGATTGGGCAGATCGGCAAGGGCGCGAAGCTGGACATGGCCGCGCACCTCCACTTCTACGTCAAGAAGGCAGGCGTGGTGCTCGCCCCGAACCACTGGCCGAGCGCGCACATCAAGAACCGTCAGGCCTGCGAAGCGTTTGTCCGTGAGCATTACCACCCGCCCGAGTATTGGCTGTACGCCCGTGACGCGAAGCGGACGCTGGCCTCGCTGCAGGCCTTGCGAGGGGCACCGACGACCCGCGTGCTGGTCAACGACATAGAGATTACCGGGCAACTGGTGCAACGTCCCGAACACGACCTGAGCATCGACGCCCGCACGGAAACGGTGCGCGTGTACCTGAACAGCCGTGAGCCCATGCCGGTCATTCCCGCCCTGCCCCCCGGCGTCGGTCACTGACGCGAGGAGACTGCCATGACCAATATTCCCTTGATTCTGCAGCCCGACGGCACCTATATGGGCACCTTGTCGAACGGCGACACCTTGACCCTGACTGTGTCGTTGTCGTTGGCCATGACGCCCGCATTGGTGGCCACGCCTGCCCCTGCACCCGTGGTGACGCCGCTGCCGCCTCCGGTAGTCACGCCGGAACCCCCCGTGATTGTCGTTCCCGATCCGCCTCCAGTCGTGGTGCTGCCCCCACCCCCGCCGCTTGTGGTGGTGCCGACACCGCCCAACATTCCGATGCCCAGCATTCCCCCAGTGCGGCTGCGGCCCACCCTGCCGGAACTGCCCAAAGGCAAAGTCTGGGAAAGCGCCATCAAGGTCAAACCGACTGACAATCTGGAAGGGCGCTACTTCTGGAACGAAGGCGAGGGGCCGTGCTTCACGTTGCCTGCCAACACGGTTCTGCCGTCCTTCGACAACGTGGTGGCCGTGTCACGCGGGCCAATGTTCTCTGGGTGGCGGTCGCGATTGAGAGGCAAAGACAGTTCCTACCGGATGCTGCCCCCCATCAGAGCAGGCCAGCCACCCGCGAGGTTCTTCGACCTTCAGGAGTTCATGGACATTGACTGGCACCATAACGATGTGTTTGGCATCGGTCAGGGCCTCTTCCTAAGTGGCTATAGCGAAGGCAATCCTCTGGCCCGTCAGTTTGCCGGGAACCCGAGCAAGGGCGACCGCTTCCGGCTCTACCGCAACCACCTCCACAACCCTGACGGCCGCATGAGTGACGGCAAAGGCGGATACATTCGCAGCCTGTGGGTGTCCACCCATGAAAACAATGCCCGGCGCAAAGCCACCGGCGGCGTGATTGGACGCGAGGTGTCCAACTACCTGCGACTGGGGAAGGTGCTGAACGTCCCCGGCATCGTGGAATGGAACCTTTGCACGGCTGACCTTGGCTACACGGTTGAAGACGGACTGGCCTTTCAGGAAACCTCGGGCCTGTCCAGTGACCCGCTGGTGGTGCAAGACAACTTCGTGGTCAACACGGGCGGGCCTGATCACGACTACGTGCCGGGGGTGAGCAAGAGTTACAACGGCTCCAATCAGGTGATCAGCAACCCCACCAGTCCGCAAGACCCCAGCAAAACCGAGTACAGCGGCACGAGTGGGTTGATCGAAGGCGTGGACAACATTCACGCCCGCAACCCGCACGACATGGTGCTTCGGCGCAACTGGGGGATCGGCTTCCGCGCCATCTGGTCGCAGCAGGGCGGCCACCACTGTGAGTGGGACGCCAACCGTAGCTACCTCACCGACCGCCACATTGAGGGCGTGCCGTGGGCAGGCGGGCCGAGCGCGTACTTCCAGATGACCAACTACGAGGAGCGGCGCAGACTGGCCACCGACAATGGCCTGCCAATCTTCGACGCCATCCTGTTCAATCGGAACGTGGAGTTTAACGCCACCACCGAAGGCCCGCTGGCCCTGCCTGCCGACCTGAAGACCTATGGCGGCAGCGGCAAAGACAACCTGAAACGTCTGATGGTTAAGGACGGCGGCAAGGCTGCTCTAGCCGAGTGGTGGGCCTTAGCGCACGCCAACAATCAGTCGGTCGGCAGACGCTTCTAACACCTGTTTCGGCCCTGTTCCATCAGGCCTGCTGCGTCACTAGACGCTGAAAATCCACCCCCTTCCGGCCCTGCCTTCACGGTGGGGCCGCGCCCTTGGAGTGTGCTTATGAATCCGATCATCGCTGTGTTGTTCCTGTTCGTGGTGACGCTGCTGCCCACGGCTTTCGCGCAGTCCCTTGGCCTGCCTGCAGGCATTCCCGCCGAATACACCGCCATTGTGACCGTCATCATCACTGCGCTCACGGGCTGGCTGGTCACGCCCCTAACGGCAGTCGCGAAAAAATTAGGGCGAACCGAAGGCCCCACCACCGTGCTGATCAGTGCGGTGTTGAGCATCGTCATTGCGCTCGGTCTGACCATCATTCAAGCGGCCCTGTCCAGTGGGACTGATCCGCTCTGGCCTGCGGTGATTTCGGCGCTCGTGGGGTGGGTCAAGGCCAACGGCGACTACCTGATGCGCGTGCAGGCCAACACCAAGGCCAATGTGCTGGCAACGGAGTCGGCGCGCGGCCAAAGCGATGAGGCGGCCGCGTCAGGGGGAGTTGAGCAGGAGGCGCTGCGCCCCTCTGGAGTGGAGGCTATTCCCACACCCTTCCTCAATGGCCTGCCTGAGGGTGCACGTCTGCTGGGCGGCAATCTGGGCAGCGCGGCGATGGGTGCCATGACGGGGCTGATTTCCTCGCCGCTGCTGGAGGTGGCAATCGGCTTGCTGACGAGCGCCTTTCCCAGCGGCGTGCCGAAAGGTTTGGCGGAACGTTTCCTGACGGAAGCCGTTCGCCTCGCGCCGGAGCTGCTGGACGGCGACGGGTACGTTTCCAACGCTGGTCGCCAGCGCCTGAACGGGGTGCTGCTGGACATCAAGGCAGGCCGACTGTAATCCACTCGCCCTTGCCTCTTCACTGATCTTTCGACAGGAGAACTCCCATGAAAAAAACCTTGTTTCAGTGCTTGTTGCTGTGCTCGCTCGCCCTTGCTTCCTGTGCCCCGGTGGCCCAACTGCTCCAGCCCAATGAGGGGGCCACGCTTACCCGCGACGGCTCCAGCCTGGTGCTGGCCAATCCCGGCCCGGACGCCCTCACCGGCGACCCGACCAAGCCCACGGACGGCCCCGCGCTGACCATCGACACGTCGGACACGCTGCGCCTCGACGCCGTGGCGCAGGCCTGGTGCAAGTCCGAGAAGATCTCCGTGGGTCTGCGCTGGTCGTGCAACGTGCCAAACCTGCTGCCGGGCACTCAGGTGCGGGTGCGGTTCGAGGACGGCACCGTGATCAACGCGGCGGTGCTGGCCTACCGCCCCAGCACTGGGATTCGTCCTGTGTCGATCTGGCTCAAGTAAGGAGGGCTTATGGCCTACAAAGTCAAGCTCGAAAAGGGGCGGCGGCGGCCGTGGGCTATGTGCTGGTGTCTGTGACGGGCTACGAATACTGAGCTCTGAAAGCACCCCATCACGGAGACAGCCGTCGGCCCACAAGAGAGTCTGGCGGCTGCTTGCTGCCGGAGGTACGTATGCAATTGAGTCTGCCACCCCTTACTCTGCTAGGCAGTGAGGTGCTTCCTATGCAGTTCGAGTCGATTACGAGACTGGATTTTCCACCGTTTAAAGATTTTTCACTCCAGTTGCCACCAGGTGTTACCGTCATTGCCGGGACAAATGGAGTTGGAAAATCTAGACTTTTGACGTTTCTCGCTCAACAGCGCTTTGGATCCTCTGGAGAACTGCACACTGTGACAATGCGCGGGATGGGAAGTGATGGCAAACTCATTCACTTTCAGCCCTACAGAAACCTCCCGCAGATAGGAATTCAGTCATTACAGCCTTACGATCAGCGTTACACCCCTAACAATTCCCCCCCGGATACCTCGAATTTTTCCAACATGGGGTACATTTTTAAACACTGGTTTGTCCATATGGACTACTTTGAAACAAAGGGTTGGATTGAAGATCCTCAGAGTGCAAGCAATTACAATCTATGCAAAAAAATATTTTCTATTCTTGATCCACGCTACCGGTTTCTGGAGATCAATAGAAATTTCGATGTTCTCATTGAGACCCCAACAGGACCCCTCTCCTACGATCAGACTTCAAGTGGTTTCCAGAGTGCTTATATGTTGCTTTTTGGCATCGTTCTCGGAGTTGAGTATTATTCCCGTGGCCAACAGGCTGCGGAAGAGTTTGATGGCTGTATTCTTATTGATGAAATTGACGTACATCTGCATCCAACTTGGCAAAACAAAATCCTAAGCTTGATTCAGGAAATTGTGCCGCGTGCGCAAATCATCGCGACTACGCACAGTCCCCACATCATTCAGGGATTGAGCGAGCATCAGTTGGTCGTGCTGGAGAGTGGGACAAATGGTCTTCCGCAGATCAAAAAGATTTTTCCCAAGCCGGAGTCCTACGGCTTTCAGGGCTGGAGTATCGAGGAGATCTTGCGGGATGTGATGGGGATTGAAGACACCCTCTCGCAGGAGCGTCAACGGATAGAACAGGAGTTTAATGACGCTCTTGACAGCGATGACCTTGCTGCTGCTCAGGCACCGTATGAGCATCTCATGACCATGCTCCATCCGACCAATCCCCTCCGGAGGGTCTATGACATGCAGTACAGGGCCATGGGTGGAGTCAGCGTGTGATTCGACTGCAACGAGGCCGCCCACCCGAATCGCTCGACACGCCCGAAAAGGAACAGGCCCTGGGAGAGCATTTCGAGCAATACCGTTCCACCCGTCCATGGCGGGCTGCTGACATCTTGGCCGCGCTGTTCCTAGAAGCGCATGAGAAATGCGTTTACTGTGAATCGTTACTGGGATCCATCGACAATATGCAGGTCGATCATTTCATTCCTAAAAACGAGAAGCCTTTGTTGGCGGCGACGTGGAGCAATCTCAACTGCTCATGCGCTGACTGCAACCGTCTCAAAGTGGTGGGGCCTGCATACGTCAATCCCTATGAGGATGAGCCTGCACAGCATTTCTTTTACTCGGGTTCCCGTTTGCATGCCATTACCGAGGAGGGTCGGGCCACCTTGAAACGCCTGCGCCTCGGCTCCCGACTGTCCGGCAAACATGACGTGGTCTGGGAAGGAATCGTCAGACTGGTGGAGACACTACATCACAAACTGGACAGAGTGGTGGGCGGCGAACTGGATGAGGTTTTGAAGGCGGATATCTGGTCAGATGCTGTGGCCATCGTGGAAAGTGGGACACCTGAGAAGGAATTTAGCGCTGTGATGGCCTCGCAGCTGCTTCAGTATTCGGAATGGGAGAGGGCTGAACAGGTGTTGCGGCACCTCAAGGTTTGGGATGCTGAGCTTGAGCGGTTGGACGTCCTGATGCGGTTGCAGGCCTTGCCGATTCGAAGGCCAGCTTAATTCAGCAGGCGGAGTTCAGGTGACTTCCCTCGCCCGGTCTCCTCTAATCCAGTGCCCCCGCCCCAGCTTCGGCTGGATGGCGGGGGCTATTCGATTGTTCACGTTGCACTTCAGCCCCGGGAGACTCGCCCCGGCTTCATTCCGCTCGGCTAACGAATCACCGTGTAGAACAACACAAATTCAGGGTTACTCCTGTAAAATTGATCCCGGTATCCAGCCGTAATAACTCCAGTCGTACTATTGCCGATATTGACTCCCCCGCTGATGCTGCCCGAAAAGCCACCAAATCGAAAGGTCACTTCCGCCTGCATGCGTGCGCCGTCTCCGCTCACTGGCCCCACCGACAGAATCCGGGAACCGTCGCCGGGATACACCGGTGAGATCAGTGCCAGCGGGTAGGCACGGTCGAGGGGAGGATCGGCGGTTACGGTCAGTATCACCGTTTTAACCTCTTCCGGACGGCCAGTGACTGAACGCGGTTCAAAAGAGGCCGTAAAGTTGATCGGCAGTTCAGTCAGTTGCACTGGTACGCGGTCAAGGGGTTGACCGTTCTGAGAGATCACCAAGTGAAAAGCGGATGAGTAAGAGAAAGCGCCGAGTGGTTTGGGGGCAGCGAACACCAGATCATGTGTTTCGGAAGCCGCGCCACTCAGGGTCAGCGTGTTGGTCTGAAGGACGATTGGAACAGGGTTAAACCCCGGCTGGATTGGATCGGCCACCAATCGGATATCGACTGGGCCGGATTTGTAGTTGGCAAAGGTCGCTTGGAGGGTGCCTGTATTCAGATGGTAGACCGAAAGTGCCGACTGGTTCAGCGTCAGTGTGGCAGGCCTGCTGGGCGTGGTGGCCTGGCAGGAGATCAGGGGTTTGGCCCAGTCCGCATGGTCAAAGTCGATGCCGTCGCCCGCATCGGTGACCACCAGGCGCAATTCCTGTTTCCCCGTAATATCGAGGTCAATCGTTTTGGTTGGGCTCGCCCCAGTCATGGTGCCGCTGTCATACGCTTTCTGGCCGTCCAGATACACTTGGAACACCACGCTGCCTTTGCTGCCCACTTCGTCGTCCAGGCCGATCTGGCTGGTGAAGCGCGTACAGGTTGCATCCGTGCCTTTGAGGCCGAAACGCATTTCGCTGCCGGCATGCGTCCCAAAACCCCGGTCAAAGGTGACGCCGTTGAGGGTGAGCGTCTTGCCGTCCCCGGCTTGTTGCTCGCCGTTGCTGCGGTCGATCTCGATGGGGCCCCAGGCGTTGTGGGCGGCGAGGATCGGCTCGTAGTACAGGTTGTTCTCTCCAGCAGTCAGACTGAGTGGGGTGAGCTGGTTCGGTGACGTGGTGTAGGCCCAGGGATAACTCACTCCACCTGCATACGGATCGGCGGCAACAGACGAGGGGGGCTGACCGCAGGCGGTCAACGCGAGGGTGAGGGCGCTTCCGACCAGCAGGGAACGGGTGAGTCGTAGATGCATTCCAAAGAGCCTCTAGCCACGGTGAGATGTGAGGGTTGTGAGGGGTGGCTGTTCAAAGGGTACCCCCAAGAGCTTTAGGTTTCTTCAACTTCAGTTCATGAAAGCTTAGGCGCACAGGAAGGCATGACAAGGCAGGGAAGGTGAAGTTGAGTCGGTTTCTTCAGTGAACCGCCCCCCGCTCCAGCTTCGGCTGTAGGCAGGGGCCTTCTTGCATTCTGTTGCTGTTGCGGCATTTGAGCCTTCGAAGTCAGTCCCCAGCTCTTACACTCAGAAGTATGAGATTCCTCACTCCCCTGAGCCCCGCCCCGCTCTTGCCGGACTCAGCTCCATGGTGACTGTTGCGGCCTGGCAAGCGTGGGTTGCCAGCTTGCCGAGTGATCCAGTCGAACTTGCACAGGTCAGGGCAGGGCTGCAAGTTGAGGTCACGCAAGCGGAGCGTCGGTTGGCGGAAGTCTTGGCCACGGGGGGTAACAGTCGGGCCCACCGAGAGACCCTGATTGAGCTGGCCAAACTGAACAGCAAGCTGAGGCTGCTGGAAGCTCGTTTGGTGGCGGCTTAAGGTCTCAGGGGCATTTGGGTCGCACCCTTTCACTCGGGTTGCTCACACCTCGCGACGCCCCCGCCTCAACTTCGACTGTGGGCGGGAGCATTTTGTTTTACCTTCTGCCTATGCACCCGCCTGACCTGACGCCTGTTGAGATTGCCGATCTCTTAGACGCCGCCTACCGTCAAGACCGAGGGTTGACGCATGACGGGCCAGATCTGACTGTGCGGCTCGAACTGGCTGATTATCTTGGCTGTCATCCTGAGGTACAAAGCGAGACCTGGAACGTGTGGCAAGAACTGATGGGTGATGAGGAAGGGGATGTGCTGGAAGATGATGCCGCGTTCTGGCTGGACGTGGAATTCGTGGAGCCCTGTCCAGACTCGTAAACCTGCCAGCAAAACCAGAAGTCCCACCTTGCATTCCGGTGCAGTGGTGGGGCTTTTCGTCATGTTTGGGGGTTAAGTAGTTCTGGGGTGGTCAATCCGCGAATGCAGTTCAATTCAGCAGGCTCAGCAGGTGCCGCAGCGTGGTATCAAACACGGTTGCCATCATCCACCCCATCAGGCTGTTCAGGAGCCGGGAGCGGATCAGCGGCCACGACAGGCGGGTGAGGACTGGCGTCGGCGGGTCGGTGGGGCATCACCACCAAGAGACACCCCACTGACCCGGCGTCAGTGGGGTGTCTCTTGGTGCAGCGTGGGTTAGAACACGCTCACGGGCAGGGTGGTGGGCGAGGTCACGGTGGAGTTCCGCATCTCGCCTTCAGCATTGGCGCTGTTGATGGTGCGCACCACAGCGTTCCAGCCTACTTTGAGGTTGAGGTTCAGCGTCGTGCTGAACGTGGGGCAGCTCAAGGTGCCGGTAACCGTGTGGGCCTGAGCCGTGTAAATGCGCTCGATGAAGTAGTCGCCCTGCACCGCTTTGCCGTTGTAGCTGAGGTTGCTCTGCTCGAAGTCGCGGGTGAGCACTTTGTTGGTGGTCGTATTTTCGAGCATGTACTCATCTACGGTGTAGTGGGTGGCGTTCGGCAGGCTCTGGGTAAAGAAGCCGGTGCAACCTTCGCGGGGGGTGGTCTGGTAACGGTTCAGATACGGCGCTACGTCGGCAGCAGTGGGCAACGTGAGCGAAAAGTTGCCCTGAGCGTCTATCGGGGCGGACGCGAGTACCTTGGCGTCTGCCACGTTGGTGGTGGGGTATTCCACGACGCTGAGGCGGCCTAGGGTACCGGGGGTCCAGGTTACGACCTTGTCGGTGATGACGCCGGCTGTGAGGGCGGGGTCAGGGGCGGGGGCGAGGTCGCTGGCCCGGTCGCACGAGGCGATCAAAACAGAGAGACTTAAGGCAGCAACAGCAAGGGAAAGTCGGTTCACGCGGGCCATCATAGGGTGAAGGTCTGGTGAGGGGAGGCTCAGATCCAGCATCCCCTGATGGGGGGGAGCAGAACTTCAAAGCAAGTTACCTCTGTAAGAACCTGACGCCTTGCTACAGAAACCCCGCTCTTTTCAGAGCGGGGCGCCGCAGCTGGTGGGGAGATCTACTCCCGCCGAAGCGTGCAGAAAGAGTAGCAAGGAAGAACCCTCTCCTTCGCTGATGCCTGGGCGAGGGCATTTTTACGTACCCCCCTGCGCTCACGTCGCTATGCTTTTCCCATGAATGACGTTCCCTGCCCTTGTGACTGAGTCTGGCGGTTTCGTGCTTCCCCTCGCGGGCTGATCGTTTATCAGAAAAAAGGCGAGGGTTGGTCACCGTGGCCGTCTAATCCGTGGTCATCGACGATTGAAAAATTCCGTTGTCAGTAGGGTAAAAACCCTCGTTTGGAGACTTGGCGCTCGTAGAGATCAACCGCCAATATCTGAGCAACAAAAACCCTTCCACTAAGGGACGGGGCGCTGATGCTGATCGAGATGGCGTTCAAGCGCCTGTTCCCTCAAGCCGGTACCGGACAACTCAGGCGATTTGGCTGGCTTGACTGCTCTCAAGAAGATGGCAACAAACTTGTCTCTTCTGGCTGGCGGCGTTCCGGCGCATTCGTTTTCGGTATGAGAGGTCGGCGGAAATGTTTCTGGCCCTGAACCTACTGGCCTGCGTATTGATCTGTTTCCGACGGCTCAAAAACGCGAGCAAGTCGTAATGCCGCGCCGGTTTTAGGTGTCCCAGGGCCACGGCGCCCCGGTGCAGGATGCGAGCTCCGGATCGAGGGCCAGCGTGAGCGCTCGGTCAAAGGGCCAGGCCATCCACTGCTGCTCTTTACGGATGAACAGGGGTACGAAGTGGCGGAAACTTGATGCCACGAGATACGCCGGTTGGTCCATTCCATCCTCGTGATCCATGAATAACACCGGATGGCTTGGTCCGTAACGTGCATCCAACGCCACTACGTAGACATTGCCGCACCCATCAACGGCCACTGGGAGCCATTGGGCTTGGACCCAATGCGGGTAGTGCGTGAGCACTTCACCCATGTCATTGGGCATATCGGGCGCAATCCCAAGGAAAGCCTGCGAATCAACGAACGCGCCATTGGTACGCCGGAGCCATTCGTGGACATCCTGAGGGACATGGACCCCGAAGCGCGTTTCGAAATGATGCAGCGCGTCAGCGGCGAGGCCTTGGGGCAGGGCTGGATCTGGTCGTGGCAGGGCGTCCAGAACCGCGAGCGCCTCATTGTAGGTGTCCATAGGATGCCGCCGTTCTATCACCGCCACCGACATAATCGACGAAGAAGTCAACCCCCCAAGCTTATGAAACAAGTTCTAATTCCGGCGTTGTCAGGAAGTTGTCACAGGCTCAGGCGCACGCTGAATCATGTCCCCACCTCCCGGGCCCAAGCCGCCACCACCGCCGCCCCGACCCCCGCCTACAGTCATTTACCCGCACCCCTCGACTTAAGCGAACAACAAGCCCTCACCTGCGCTGATGCGTGGGCGAGGGCTTGTTTAGTGTGCCTTGACACGAGTCAAGAACCATGAAGGGTGACTTACCTTGGACGGCCTGCGGTGGTTCTACCCTCTGCCCATGCACCCGTCTGACCTGACGCCTGTCGACCTCGCCGACCTGCTCAATGCTGCCTCTCGCCAAGACCGAGGACTGAGCCGGGAAGGGCCAAATCTAGAGATGCGCTCTGAGCTGGCTGATTACCTTGGCTGCTCCATCCCGACCCTTTAGTTGAGTCCGTTGTCGGGCCTGGGTTTCCCTTTTCGCTGGTACATGGCGGTATCGGCGTGATGGAGCAGCGACTCAACCGTGATGCCGTGTTCTGGATAGTTACTGGTTCCGACACTTGCCGTCACGGACAGTTCCTGCCCCGCCCATGTGATCGGCTCACTCACCGCCTGAGCAACACGCTTTTGAATGGTCGCAATCGTATCGATGCGGACAAGGTTCACCACAGCAGCAAATTCATCGCCACCCAAGCGCGCGACCACTTCTCCACCCCGCAGCATCGAGGTCAGACGCTGACCGACCAGCCGTAAGACCTGATCACCCATCTCGTGACCATAGGTGTCGTTGACCTGTTTAAATCCGTTCAAGTCGATGTACAGCACGCAGAAGGGCACAGGTGGGTTGGCACTGGATGCGGCGTCCATTCGGCGGGCCACCTCCTGTTCAAACCAGCGGCGATTCGGGAGGCCCGTCAGAGCGTCCGTGTGCGCCAGCTGTTGATACACTCTGGCCCGTTCCAGGGTGGCCGCGTGGCGACCCGCAAAGTGATACACGATCCCCGCCAGCACGAAACAGGTCAAATTGGCCAGATTCAATTGGACAAGCGCGTTCAGGGTTTGGCCGTCACGCTCGAACTCCGAGGTGGCCGCGTAGATGCCGGAGAGCAAGACCATCAATGCGATGAAAACCATGTTGACCATTCGGCCCAGGCGGAGGTTGGTGGTAAGGAAGGTGAACATGAAGACCGCTGGCGTCCAGAAAAACGTCCCGCTTAATCCTGCGGTCACATCATCGGTCGTGGAGAGGAAAAACAGGAGATAGCTCAGTTTGGCCAGAAAATAAGCGCTAAACCCGATCAGAACGCTGGAAGAGACAAACGCGTACGATCGGGGGTTCAACACCAGCAGAAGGGCAAGCCCGAGGAGACTCGCGAGAACTCCCCGGTACATCACCAGATCGAATGAAGGCGGAGACGGTGCCGTGGACTCGAGCACCAGGGCGGCTAGGGTGGCGACAACGGCCATGGCGAAGATCAGGAGCACCGTGGAGCGGTGCACGCCCACGATGTGGAGTGGCGGCTCTCGCCCCTGTTGATCCAGTTTGTTGCGCACTTGACCTTCCATGATAGAGGCGCCGGCTGATCGCTATCTTTCCCTGAGCGGATCAACCCTTTTTTGCCGGGGGGTTTGCGCGAAGGCGGAGGGAGAGCAGACCGACTGGAATATCCATGCGGTTGATCCATTCCATGAGGAGAGCCTCGTTACGCTCTCCCGTGTAGAGAAGAAGACCACCGGCTAAGCCCACCGATACACCCGAACCTGCCCGCCTCAGCGCGGGCTTTTCTCTTGCCAAGAAAAAGCCCCCTCCACGGGGGGCACGCTTGATCAAGCGGTACAATCCACCTGTCCAGCGCAACCACAGCATGAATCCAAGCAGGGACGTGGGTCTATCGGATTTCTGATACACCCCCACCGTATGAAAACCCCGCCCAGTGAAGGACGGGGCGCCGCAGCTGGTGGGGAGACCTACTCCCGCCGAAGCGTGCAACAAGGATATTAGACCGAATCTGCTGAGTGCTCCCGCTTGTGCTGCATCTAAAAGAAGGTCTCAGGTCAGTTTTTGGTGTGCGCTATCTGTAGATCACGTGACGTTCCTCAGGGCCTGGGCCTCGAATCCGAGTGTCCTCAGGTAAAGAGAGCAACTGCAGTGTCCGTCGCATCAGCTCGATAGCCTCATCCATGCGTGACCCATCCACCTCGATATCGATAATGATTTTGCCCATCCCTGCTCCCGCACCAGTGACCTCTCCCATGCGGGCGGCTTGTAACGCCTCTTCAAGAGCGTCCTCGATATCCTCTCGATCGATGGAATCAGAGGCATCAAAGCTTGTGACATTGAGAATAATCTCAAAAAATGATTTCTCAGCCATGCATTCAGCGTAGCCTCTCGTGGTGTCTTTGCGGTTGAGTCCATCGCCAAACTGTCTACGTTTTTCTACATCAGACCACTAGCGTGAGTTATCCACAGGGCAACCTTAGGGGAGTGGATAACTTATTGCTGTCATGAGTGCGCTACCACTCACTTCCGGGGCCACTTTGCTGGCCTGCCGTGACGCCCTGACCGCTGCCGGAGTGCGGGAATTTTATTACGCGGTCATTGCCCGTTGAGGTTGTTTCTTCACTCTCCCTGAACTGCCCGCAGATGCTCCCGCTTCCCTTTCGGCCCTGCCCTTTTCTCTACGCTTAAGCCCGCTGCTGCCAGTGCCCGCCGCACCCGTCCCGCCGCGCTATAAGTAGACAGGACGCCGCCCGGAGCCAAGGCCGCCGCCAACTGCTGGGCCACTTCCGGTGTCCAGACTTCCGGGTTGCGATCCGGCGAAAAGCCGTCCAGATAGAGGGCCGACGCCCACTCCTGCGGCAACTTGGCAGTCAGGACATCCCTAAAATGGACGGTCAGGCGCACCTGTTCGGTTTCTACCGTCAGTGTGGGAAGGGTAGGCCAGGCGTCCAGCAGGGCCAGCCACGCCGGATGCTCCGCGCCCTCATTGCCCTCAGCCACGGCCCGCAATACCTCTACCGGGGCCGGGTCAAATTCGTAAGCCACGTACTCCAACGTCGCTCCCCGCCTCGTCGTATCCGTCAGCGTCGCCCGGAAGTTGACGCCCACGCCAAAGCCGATTTCCAGCACGCGGGGGGCGGGGTGGGTGTGCGTGCCCGTGCCCTCCACGAACACATGCCGCGCCTGTGCTGCTGCGCCAAACCGCGATCCATACGCTTCTCCGAACCGGGCGTTGAAGGCGGTGCGCGAGCCGTCCGGGGTGTCTATCAGGGTGGGGAGGGAAGGGGAGGCACCGGGCATGGGCCAAAGCATAACGGTGCATCTCGTACCGGCGCACCTGTTGCGAGTGCTGCCGCTGGATGTATGCTGACGCCACCAACATTTTCTCTGAAGAACACTTTGCCCGGCGCGGTGGCTGTTCGCCCGTTCACTCTCAGTTCCCAAAAGGTCTGGTGGTGCAAAAATGCCCTTCCGTATTGTCAGCATCGCCGCGCACAGTGGCGCGGGAAAAACCACGCTCTCCGAAGCCCTGCTGCACCGTTGCGGGGCCGTTTCACGTGCCGGGAAGGTGGAAGACGGCACCACGCAATCCGATCACACCGAGGCCGAAAAACGCCACGGCTTTTCTATTACCACCGGAGTCCTGCGCCTGACCTGTGGCGGCACCGAGTTCACGTTGCTGGACACGCCCGGTTACGCCGACTTCGTGCGCGAGATTCGCGGGGCGATCCGGGCCGCCGACTCCACGCTCGTCCTGGTCAGCGGTGTCAGCGGGGTAGAGGTGGGCACCGAGCGTGTATGGGCCACCGCTGACCGCTTTGCCATGCCGCGTGTGGTGGCCATCAACAAGATGGATAGGGAACGCGCCGACTTTTATGCCGTGCTGGCCGACATCAAGTCCAGCCTGAAGGGGCCGGTGGCCGCCGCTTACCTGCCGTTGGGCGAAGGCGCAGACTTCCGGGGCGTGGTGGAAATCCTGACCGGGCGCGTGCTCTTGGACAATGGTCAAGAGGGCCAGCCGGAAGACGCCGCCGCCCTCCGCGCCCCGCTGCGTGAATCCCACGAAGCCTTGCTGGACGCCATCGTAGAAACCGACGACGACCTGATGAACCGCTATCTGGAAGGTGAGGAACTGAGCAACGAGGAGTTGCAAGCGGCGTTCTTGAAAGCTGTTCATGCTGGAACGTTGTATCCGGTGGTTCCCGTGAGTGCGGCTACAGGTGTTGGATTAGGTGCCCTGCTTGACCTGATGGTGGCCGGAATGAGAAGCGCCCGCGAGCGCGGCCCGGTGACGGGAGCGGACGGCCAGACCCGCGACCCCCTGCCCGAAGCGCCCGCCAGTGCCCGCGTGTGGCGTGTTAGCGTTGATCCGTACGTGGGCAAACTGGCCTATATCCGTGTCTGGAGCGGCACGATTCAACCCGGCGACACGCTGCGCAATACCACCCGTGGGGTGGACATCAAGCCCGCGCACCTGTATGTGGTGAACGGCAAAGACCTGACCGAAGTGCCGGAACTGCGGGCCGGAATGATCGGCGTGCTGACCAAATTGCCCGACCTACACACGGGCGATACTTTGGCCGACCCCGCGCAGCCCATCGAATACGATCCGCTGCTGTTGCCCGACCCGGCACATACGGTGGCCCTGCACGCCACCACCCGTCAGGACGAAGACCGCCTGAGCGCGGCCATGTCGCGGATTCTGGACGAAGACCCAACCCTGCATTTCACGCGCGAGCCACAAACCGGCGAGCAACTGCTGTCGGGCATGGGCGAGATGCATACCGTGATCGCCATAGAAAAATTGGCCGCGTTGGGCGTCAACGTGACCACTAGTATTCCCCAGATTCCGTACCGCGAAACCATCCACGCACCCGCTCAGGCACAGGGCAAGCACAAAAAACAGAGCGGCGGGCACGGGCAATACGGAGATTGCCGCATCCGCATCGAACCCGGCGAGGGGTACGCTTTCAGGAGTGCGGTGGTGGGCGGCGCGATTCCCGGCAAGTACATTCCCAGCATAGAAAAAGGCGTGCAGGACGCGCTGCAAAAGGGGCCGCTGGCAGGCTACCCGTTGCAAGATATTCACGTCACCGTGACTGACGGCAGCTACCACGACGTGGACAGCAGCGACATCGCCTTTCGTACCGCCGGAATGCTGGCCCTCAGAACCGCCGTGCAGGACGCCCGCCCCGCCCTGCTGGAACCTGTGATGCTGCTGAAGGTGCGCGCGCCCGCGCAGTTTACTGGCGACCTGATCGGAGACTTGCAAACCCGCCGCGCCCGCGTGCAGGGCATGGAACCGGAAGGCACGGTCATTACTGTGAGTGCCGTGGTGCCGCAAGCCGAACTGCAGAACTACAGCGCCGACCTCCGCAGCCTGACGGGAGATAGGGGCGCGTATTCGGTCAAGTTACATGGCTATCAGGATGTGCCGGAGCATCTGGCAAAGAAAGTGATTGAGGAAAGAAGGGGGGCGGGGGTGTAGAGGAGAACAACAATCTGTGTTCCTTCCTTGAAGGGGCGTTGCGGAGTAACGGGTGGGTTGTCTTGCAAGTCAGCCGACCTCCCCAAGAACATCAAACCAACAAGAACAGCCCCCGACGCATCCACGCCGGGGGCCACCCTCATGTGTCTTGACTCAGATATCCTTGCTTTACTCCGTCGCCACCGACTGATCCACCGTCTGCGAAGCGGGAAGCACCATGCGGAAGTGCCCGGCAGGATTCACCAGCAATTCGGCAATGCGGCGGGCGGGCACAGGTTGCTCACTCTTCAGCAGCAGCTCGTGGTATTCGCCCAACAGGTCGCGAATATCGGCGGCTCCCTGTGCGCTGAGAGGCAGGATTTGCACGCTGGCACCTTTGGCAAGGCGGCGAGACAAGGCCGCGTCGTCCATGCCCTGACCGGGTTCAAAACGCAGGTACACCACGCCGCCGCTCATGCCCGAGCAGATCCACGGGCCGGGGTCGCCCACCACGATGGCGCGGCCTGCGGTCATGTACTCGAAGGCGTACCCCTTGGCGTTGGCGCGGGTGGCGAGTGCGCCCAACGTGTCGTCAATGGGAGTGCGGAGGTCGCCGCCCAGCACCACGTCGGCCCCGCTGAGGCGCACGCAAAAGCGGCTGTCGGCGCTGCCCTGCACAAAGAATTTCCCGCCGATGGCCCCGTAGGCAAAGCTCTTGCCCACGCTGCCGTCCACCCGCGTGCCCTGATGGTTGCGGCCCTTCAGGATCACGATTTTGCCGCCCAGCGCACTCTTGCCCACGCCGTCCTGTGCGCCGCCGTCCACATGGATGTCCACGGGACTGTTGTTGAACGCGCCCAGTCCGTTGCCGGGGATGCTGCCCGCTTCAAAGTGCAACTTCACGCGGCGGGCCTGACGGGCGGTGCGGGGGTCGCGGGTCAGCGTGCCGACCAGATGCGTGCCCAGCGCACGTTCGGCGCTCTGAACCGGGCCGTCGCGGTAGATCACGTCTTCTTCGTCATCTTCCTCGATGGCTTCCGTGACCCACTCGCTCACCATTTTGGTCATGTAGTTCAGCGGCTTGTGAATCACGCGCTTACGGTTGCCGACCGTTTGCCACGCTTCGGGCTCTTCGGCGCGGCTCAGCAGTTCAGTCAGGTCGAGGGCGTCGGTGACTCCACTCAGCAGGTCGGCGCGGCCCACGAGTTCCTGCAACGAGCCGAAGCCCAGGCCCGCCACCAGCACGCGAAGTTCGGAGGCGATGCCGCTGTAGAAGGCGTGCAGGCGGTCTACTTCGGTAGGCAGCACACGCGGCACGAAGCGTTTGAAGCCGTGGGCTTTGGCCTCTTCTTCCGTCTCCACCTGCGTTGTGATTCCGACATGGCAGGTGTCCAGTTGGCAGCCCCGGCAGATCGTACAGCCGATAGCCACCATGCTGAGCGTGCCGAAGCCCACGCGGTTTGCACCCAGCGCCACCATGCGGGCCACGTCCAGTGCAGTCTTCAGGCCACCATCGGCCCAGAGTTCCACGCGGTCACGCATTCCGGCCGCCACCAGCATCCGGTGGGCACGCGCCACGCCGAATTCCACGGGCATTCCGGCGTATTTCAGCGCGTGACTGCGGGCCGCACCCGTTCCGCCTTCAAACCCAGACAGCGTGATGATGTGTGCCCCGGCCTTCGCCACGCCCAGCGCAATGGTGCCCACGCCCGGCGTCACCGGAACCTTCACGCTGATCTTGGCCTGCGGCGCGATGGTCTTCAGTTCCTCGATGAGCTGCGCGAGGTCTTCGATGGAATACACGTCGTGGTTGTTGGACGGCGAGATCAGGTCGGTGCCCTGAACCGCGTGACGGGCCGCTGCCACTTTCGCACTGACTTTCTTGCCGGGAAGGTGGCCGCCCTCGCCGGGTTTCGCGCCCTGTCCCACCTTGATTTCGATCACGTGGGCGCTGTTCAGCATTACGGAGCTGACGCCGAAACGCCCGCTGGCGACTTGCTGGCCGCGCCAGTGTGTGTACTGGTTCAGCATCGAGGGAATCTCGCCGCCCTCGCCGTTCATCGCCATGATGTTCAGGCGCTTGGCGGCTTCCACATAGGCACGGAAGGCTGTTTCACCCTGCGAGCCGAAGCTCATGGCGCTGATCACAAACGGCAGGCTGTGGCCGCCCACCGCCAGGTCTACGCTGTCTGGGTCTACGTCTTCGCGGTCTATCGGGGCCTTAAATTCCAGCAGTTGCCGCGCCGACAGGGGCATCTCCAGTTCCAGTGCCCGAATCCGCTGCTGGTAATCGGCGGGGCTGATTTCTCCGTTGGCGAGGCTGAATGCGGCCTTGAACACGCGGGGATTGAAACGCTGATCTCTGTCCATCGTTTCGCCGCCCGCGCCAAATTTGGTCAGGCGGGTATGCAGCGTCTTCTCAATCCCGGCGAGGTCGTAGCCCTTCTCGCCGCCCCAGAAGCCGCGTGCGCCGATGGCGTTCATCACGTCGGCAGACAGGCCCAGCGCACTGAAAATCTGGCCGTAGCCGCGCAACTCGTGAATGCCCATCGTGGACATCACCTTTTCCACGCCTTTGGTCAGGCCCGCGACCAGCTTGTTGGCGGCTTCCTCGGCAGGATACAGGGCGTACATGGCGCTCGGCTCCACGGCTTCGGCTCCCAGCCCGATGAGGAGCATCACGTCGTGCAGGTTGCGAATCTGGCCGCTGCGAACGACCACGCTGGTCAGGCGGCGCAGGCCCACGCCAGCCTCATCGCGGGCATTGGTCAAAGCCTGTTCCAACGAACCCACCGCCAGAGCGATGTCTATGGCTGCTTCACCGTTGGCGTACAGCGCCGTATCGTCCACGATCAGCACTTCCGCGCCGCCGCGCACGGCCTCGGCTCCCTGCGCGTGAAGGCGGGCCAGGGCGTCGGTCAGGCGTTCGCCCGTTTGCAGGTTGGGCATCAGCGTCACGGTCTGAAAGTAGTCGCGCACGCCCTGCAACGTCAGCGTGCCGTGTACTTCGGCCACCACTTTATTGGGGGCCAGGATCGGCGTCAGCAAATCCACGCTGTTGCCGTCGCTGCTGCCAGGCAGAGGGCGGCGGCCCAGCAGGGCACGGGTCGAAAAGTGCTCGATTTCGCGTTCGCGGTCAATGGCGGGGTTGGTGACCACGGCCACCGTCTCCTTGAAGAACTCCGCGAGGTTGGGTTTTTCAGCCCGCAGCGCAGGCATCTGGCCGTCGAAGCCCAGCGACGCGATCGGCTCTGCGCCCTTGTCGGCCACGGCTTTCACGTATTCCTCGTCCCAGCGTTCCCAGCCCATAGCCGCACGCACGGCCTTGGAAAATTCTGGCAAGCTGGCTTCGTCGGTGGCGGGGGCGTGGGGGCCGTTCACGCGCTCATGGGCGTTCTCGAAGTTGTAGCCCTTGCCGTGCACCCGCTCCAGCACCAGGCGCTGCACATTCTCGTTGGCGTGCAGTTTGACGGTGCCGCCGCCCAGGCAGGCCACCATTTTTTCACCGGGGGCAAAGGGGGCAGGGTCGATGACCATGCTGCCCAGGGGAATCACGCCGCGCTCGCTGCTCCAGAAGTATTCCTTCTCGGTTTCACCGAACCACAGGGGGCGCAGGCCCATCGCGTCCACGGAAAACACGCACTCGTTGCCGTGCCGCGCAATGATGGCTGCCGGGCCTTGCGCCAGTGGCCCGCCGCCCGCCCGCAGGCCGATGTAGGCGCTTTGCAGGGTCGTGGAAAAGCTCTTGACCTCGCTCAGCACGGGCGGGAACACGCTTTCTACAGCTTCCAGCAGGCTCATGCCCCGGTCATGGATATAGCCCATCAGCACGCGGTTCAAATCTTGGCTGTCGCTGCCGCCCGTGAGGGGCAGGCCCAGTTGCGTGCCTTCTTTGCGCAGACGGTCAATGGTGTTGATTTCGCCGTTGTGGGCCAACAGACTGAAGGGCTGCACCTGCTCGAAGGTCGACAGTGTATTGGTGGAATAGCGGTTGTGCCCGATGGTGACCACTGACATAAAATCGGGCTTGGACAGTTCGGGGTAGTAGCGGGGCAGGAGTTCGGCGCTGCCGCGCACCTTGTACACCACGGCGTTGGTGGCGAGGCTGACCACATGCACCGGGTACTTCTGTTCCAGTTCCAGCGCCAGATTGAAGAGCTGTGAGTCGCGTTCGTGGCGGGTTTCGCCCTTCACCATGCCCGCGATCTGCACAAATTGCGGCTCGGTCAGGCGGGCAATCGGCCCCAGCGCGTGCGAATAGACCTGCCCCTGACGCTCCAGCGACACAGTGACGCCGTAGCGACTGGCGGCCACCCGCAAGGCGTCCAGCAGTTCGCGGGTGCTCTGGCCCTGCGGCACAAAAAAGTGACCGACGAAAAAGTTGGGAGAGTCTACATCGGCCACATTCTGGCGGCCCTCTTCCATGTAGCGCTTCCAAACGAGGCGCGGAATATCGGTCTGAATGCCGGCGCCGTCGCCCTCGCCGCGCACTTCGCCGCTGCGGTGGGCCATGTGCGCCAGTTCTTCCAGTGCCCGCACCACGTTGCCGTGACTGGCCTCGCCTGTCTTGCGAATCTTGCACAGAATCCCGCAGGCGTCATGCCCGATCTCATCGAAATTGCCGGGGAACATCGGCTCCAGCCGGGTGCGCTCGGACTGGCGGTACAGGCTATCGCCCGGTTGGTAGAAGGGTCGGTCAGAGTGAGATGGGTTGGTCATGGCATCCTCCGGAGAAACTGGAACGGGCTGAGATGTGGTGCAGGTGCGGCTTCGTGTCCGGGAGACACCAACAAGGTGCATGCGGAGCGAAATTATTCATGTATATGGCATAAAGCAGCCGTTGCGTGTGCGGGCCTGTCCAGATACAGCGGGTTACTTGTACAGGCACAGGCCTTCATGAAAGCGCACTCTGAAACCACATGAAAGGAAAGGGCCTGCTGCTGTTACGTGGCGTTCCACATGTTATTTTGTCTCAGATCCATTCAAGTGATAGGGGCGGGGCATACCAGAGGGGTTACGTCTGACCCGAGTGGTCTAGTCTTTTGCCTGTATGCAGCACATGCATATAAACTCTCTTCAGCTGGTGTTGATTCAGGCCGTCTGGCATCCTTCCGATCTGGAGTGTCAATTGAGCAGAGGACTGACGGCGGAATCGCTCGTGCGGGCCGCGCTCTGAAACCAGCGGAAAAAGGCGTCTACGACCTCCGGGTCGAGTTGTTGGCCGCGCTGGTTCTTGAGTTCTAAGAGGGCGGCCTGTTCTGTCCATGCGCCCCTGTGTGGCCGCACACTGATCAGGGCGTCGTAGCAGTCGGCCACCGCAAAAATGCGTGCCAGCAGGGGAATATCGGTTCTAGCTAGCCCAGCCGGGTAGCCGCCGCCATTCCAGTGCTCGTGGTGAGAACGCACGATGTCCAGCGTGCCGGGCAGCACACCGGGAAAGTGGGCAGCCAACTCTGCGCCCAACAGCGTATGGGTGTGCATGATGTTTTGCTCGGCGGCGTTCAGAGAGCCGGGTTTCAGCAGCACCTCGTCTGGAATCTGCAATTTGCCCAGATCGTGCAAGTACGCCCCCTGCCGCAGCGCCGCGATGTGCTGGGCGCTCAGATTGAGCCACCGGCCCAATGCCGTTGCCAACTCCACGACCCGGCGGGTGTGGCCCGTCGCCTCGCCGCCCCGCGTTTCCATCGCCAGCCCCAGCACCAAGAGCGCTCCTTCCTGCGCCAACTGGGTCTGAAGGCGCTGCTGGTGCGTAGAGAGCATGGCGGCGGCCCACAGCCCAAACTCCTCGGCCATCACCAGGGACGCGTCGCTAAAAGCGTGGGGGTCGTGCAGGTTATCGAGGTTCAGTTCGGCAAATACCTGGCCGCCTACCAAAATCGGCAGCAGCAGATTTGCCTGCAATTCCTTCGACTGGCCCGATAACTTGTCTATATCAGGAGACTTGTCGGCCAAATCGAGGCGGCGCTGGTGCAATGCCTGCCCCACCAAAATTCTGGGCCGTCCCTGTACATGACCTGTGGGATCGCCGTGCCAGGCCTGCATATTGGGAGCTGGATAGATAAACCCCAGCAACTCTGGGCTAAACCCGACCTGCGCCTCGATGACCGAAATGCTTCCCCGGCGCACCCACAAACTGCCTGCTTCAGCACCTGGCACACATAGAATGGCGGCTTCCATCAGGCCTTGCAAATCTGGCATAGTGCCGCCCTGATGGGCCAGAAACCGCAGCAGCGAGCGGAAGGTATCTACAGCAGGCGACGCGGCGTTTAGTGGAGGCTGTACCAAGGGAGCCAGCGGAAGTTTCCATGCCACGGCCAAGCAGTTGCGGCCCGCGTTTTTGGCGGTGTACAGCAGGTCGTCGGCCTCCTGAAACGCTTTGGGGCCATCGGCCACCAGGCCGCCGGACAGGGTGATGGCGCGGTCTTGGGCGTCTGGCCACGCTATGTGGAACCGTTGGGTCAGCAGGTGCGCCACCTCAGTCTGGATGGTCTGTGCCAGGGCTTCGGCCTGCTGCCGCGTGCCCTGAATCCGTACCGCAAATTCCTCACCGCCCACCCGGTAGGCATGGGTCTGTTCAAGTTTGCTGCCCTCAACATGCATCTGCAGGAGCGTGCCAAAGTTGCGCAGCACGTCGTCTCCGGCCAGATGTCCGAATCTATCATTCAACGATTTGAAATGGTCGAGGTCCAGCAGCAGCAAAAATCGGTCAGGGCCAGAAACGTCGGGCTTATCGGTCTCAAAGGCGTAGCGGTTGAGCAGGCCAGTCAGGGCGTCGCGGGTTGCCAACACCTGATAGGTGCGGGCACTCCGGAAACCGCGGCGCATCAGCAACACCGTGGTGGCCCACAAAATAAACCCCAGCACGCTGAAGCCAAATTGCAGCGCCAAATTGGCCCAGGCTACGCCCGACCAAACATCAAGGCCCCAGTGAATGATGTTGAACATGATGCTACTGGGGATAAATATCAGCGCCGCCAGGTAGCCATAGGCCCGCACACTCCGCCAAATCCATCTGTTGTTGGAAAGGTCGGTCAAAGCAGGCCCGGCGTCCAAATCTGCCGGAGGAGTGTAGGTGTTTTGAAGCGCCCGCAGAGGACGGAGGCGCATATAGACTCCCCAGCGCAGCGCTCCCCCCACAATCATGATCAAGCTCATATGGATAAGCTTGGGTGTCGTAACTTCTTCACCGAGCAGTGCGGTATACAGGGCGACAACGAGAGCCAAGGCCAAGGCGCGGCTCGTTCCGGCGAAAAATGCGGCAATAGCCAGCGGTACGCCCCAAAAGTTGACGTACAGACCCGAAGACAATTCGTAAGGGTGGGCGAAAAAGGTCAGGCTGGCAACCCCGTATGTCACTATCCGTAAAAAGATGCTCAGGAACGAGGTGGCATGAGTAAAGGTAAAGCCGATCACCAGGGCAAACATGGCAAAAAGGGCCACATTGGTAAATAGTCCATCTACCCCAACTTTCAATACCTCATCCATCTGCGCCCCATCTTGACCTAAGAAAGATGTTTTGTGAAGCGTCAGAGAGGAAATTGCATGCATGGATACCTTCTGACTCACCGGTTTATATCAGGTGACTATAAGTATTTTTATACTGTCATTCCTCAGATAAATGATCATGTCCTGGTGTGAGCACCTCACCTGTTTGCTTCCGGCACAATAGTGAGGCTAGACTGAAAATATATTCACCCAACGGAGTGGACGGCCTGTCTGTATAAGTGTGTATTTAAGTGCGTGTATCACGTCTGCTGCGCTCTATGCGCCTCCGCCTGTCAGCCACAGCCTCCCCTCCGCCGATTCCGTAGAAACCTATGCTTTTAAGGAAGTGACCTAGAGTGGAAACTTTGCGCGTGTCCGGCAAATCTCGGCCCAATGCGGTGGCTGGCGCAATTGCTGCTCTGATTCGTACAGAAGGACAATTGGAAGTGCAGGCCATCGGCCCCGCCGCCGTGAATCAGGCGGTCAAGGCCCTCGCCATCGCCCGCAGTTACCTGGAGGGAGACCACCTCGACCTCACGGCCCAGCCCGCATTCGTCAAACTGGAGCTTGAATCTGAGGAGCGCACTGCCCTGAAATTTGTGGTGCTGTCGCTGAAGCCCGTGCGGTGAGCCGCGTCCGAGCAGCTTTGGAGTTGCTGAATACGAAGATCAGCTCCTCTCATAAAACTTGAGTGCCATACACTAAGATCGGTGGGGAGGAACTGCCGCTATGGACTTCTTGTTTGGCCCCTATAGCTCACTGATTCTGCTGATTTTTGTGGCTTCACTGCTCATTCAGGGCTATCTCAGCCGCACCTATGGCAAGTGGAGCCGGATTGCCAACCCCCGTCAACTTACAGGCGCGGAAGTGGCCCGTATGATGCTGGATGAACACGGCCTGCAACACATCCCAGTCAACGCGGTGCCGGGGCAACTGAGTGACCACTACGACCCGGTGCGTAAGACCGTCAATCTATCTCAGGGCAATTACGCCGTGCCCAGCGTCAGCGCGATGGCGGTGGCCGCGCACGAAGTTGGACACGCCATACAGGACAAAGTGCGGATGCCTGCGCTGGTGCTGCGGGGCCGCTTGGCCGTTCCCCTCGGTCTGGGCATGAATCTGGCCCCGTTGCTGTTGTTGGCGGGGGTGTTCCTGCAACTCACGGGCCTGATCTGGGTGGGTGTGCTGCTGTTCGGTGCGGCGCTGCTCTTCCATCTGATCACCCTGCCCGTAGAGTTCGACGCCAGCCGCCGTGCTCTGGCCTACCTGAATGAAGGCGGCCTGAACGGTGGCCCCGAAACCGCCAACGGCGCACGCACAGTCTTGACAGCCGCCGCCCTGACCTACGTGGCGGGCTTTGCCATGGCCCTGGCGCAACTGCTGAACGTGCTGGGAATTGCCCGCAGCCGCAGTAGCTGAATACCTCGCAGTAACGCTTTAGCTTTACCGAGCGGAGCGAGAAACGAAGAAAGTACGGCGCACTGGAAACGTGCCATGTTAAGTGCGCCGTACTTAAAGCAGTAGCTAAAAAGGTTGTGGGCCGGAGGGGATGTGGGCGCGTGCTCAGTACCCGAACCTGGTATGTCAAGTTGGCGGAGAAAAGACCCAAAAAGATCCTATGAATGGGCTGGGATGGGGCCGCCCATGTGACGCGCCTGCAAGGTTCGGTACAGCTCGCGGGCTAGGTGGGTCTTGAGTGCTCGAAGTGCCGCTCGTTTCGTTTTTCCCTCTTGTTCTTTCCTGGTCACGAATGTTTTGGTGCGTTCATCACAGCGCAGCCGGGTCAAGGCCATCAGATGGAGCACCCTGTTGAGCTGTCGGTTGCCACCGACACTCACGCACCAACGCGTGTTCTTCCCACTCCCCGTTCAACTGGGGCAGCGCCGATAACTGGCGAAATGATGGACATCCTCAAACCGCTTGATGTCACCGACTTCGGCGAGCACAGTGCCGGCCAGCACGACGCCGATCCTGCAACGTCAACAGGGTGGGGCCACCTGAGCGACCAGGGTCGCCATGGCGTGTTCAACTCTTTCAACGCTGCTTCGAGAGAGGTCAGTACCGCCTGCAGGGCGGTGCTCAGCAGTCCGTCGTCGTGTCTGGGAGCGCTTCGAGCATCATCTGGTTGGCTTTACGCTGCTGAGCGAGCTTGTCCCGCGTGCGGGACAATTCCTGCAAGCGGGTGCGCTGCGTGCTGAGCTGGTAGGGCGGGAGCTGTGGGTTGGCCAGCAGCACCGGGCGACGTTCTCGGCGTCGACTAGGTCGTTCTTTTTCTTGCCGCGACGCGCACGGTATTGGCTGGTCAGGCTGGGATGGATGTGATACACCGACTGATCATTGGCAAAAGCAGGGCCAACAGGGGAGCGACATACCGGTTGCCTGCACCTTCAATGGCCCAGCAATGCTCTTCGAAACGAGCAGACCAAGCACACAACTGATTCAGGCCGTCGGTGTCGTTCTGGACGCTCAGGCTGTCCAAAACGACGCCCGAGAGTCGAGAGCGACGGCCGTATGGGTCGTGGGGTGGGGATCAAGTCCAAGAATGATCATGGTGTCCTCCAACAGAGTTCGGCGTTTCACCCCCACCCGCGCAGGTCTGTTCTGGATTGGGCCCGCAGGCAGCCTGGTATCAAGCGAAGAGCAGCGGTGTCGTGCCGTTGAGAAAGAGAACGCGCAATTCGGGTACAAGCGACGAGCGCAGACAGTTTCAGGGCGACGCTCTCTCCTCACCTTATTTTTGACATACAGACAGTTTCAGGGGCTTGAAAAGCTCGGCTGACACGCGAGAACAGGACGCGTCCCCCGATGTCCTCGCCAAGCTGACCCGCTGCTTCACCGCGCACTTCCCGGAGTTCCGCAAGAACCAGGTCGAGTTGCTCTCGCTCATGGTCCTCGCTCTCCTTGGGGGCAAGGACGTCCGGCATGCTGAACTCGCGGCGCGCTTCCCCGGAAGCGCGCACACCGCCTCCGTCATTCGCCGCATAGAGCGCTTCTTTGACCGTCATCCCATCCAACCGGCCGACGTCGCCCGGGTCGTCTTGACGCTCCTTCCCGCCGCGCAGCCACGCGAATTCATCCTTGACCGGACAAACTGGAAGTACGGACAGACGGACGTGAACGTCTTGCTGCTGGCCGTCATCTGGCGGGGCGTTGCCATCCCCCTGCTCTACGAGCTGCTGCCCCACGGGGGCGGCAGCTCGACGGAGATCCGGCACACCCTTATGGACGATGCCCTCTGCCTGCTGTCCGCAGCGGAGATCCGGGTCCTGTATGCCGACCGCGAATTCGTCGGCTACGACTGGATTCAGGGACTGGCTCACCGTGGGATTCCCATCTGCGTGCGGTTGCGGCGCGACACGCTTCTAGACGACTGGACGGCGCAGGACTGGCTGAGTCGCTTGCAGACCGGCAACGCCGGTCTGCTGGTCGAAGACACAGTGGTCTACGGACAGCTGATGAACGTCGTTTTGACCTATACGCAGGATGGTGAGGCCCTGATCATCGCCAGCAACGCAGGGGCAGTGACCACGATCCAGTCTCGCTATCGGCGGAGGTTCCTGATTGAGTGTCTCTTCAGGGCGTTGAAAAGCAAGGGCTTCCAACTGGAGGGCACACACATGACGCTCCACGATCACGTGGAGCGCCTGCTGTGCCTATTGACGCTGACCTACACGTGGTGCGTGCTCGTCGGGGTCACTCTGGAATGTCCGAAGAAGACACATGGTCGCCGGGCCTGGAGCGTGGTGAAGATGGGTTTGCGGGAACTGGTGCGGTCGTTCAGCCGAGAGTCAGCACGCATGGGCGACTTGATTGACCTGCTGATGCCGTCCCACACGAACTCCCCGGAAAATGTCTGTATGTCAAAAATAAGGTGAGGAGAGAGCGTCGCCCTGAAACTGTCTGCGCTCGTCGCTTGTACCCGAATTGCGCGTTCTCTTTCTCAACGGCACGACACCGCTGCTCTTCGCTTGATACCAGGCTGCCTGCGGGCCCAATCCAGAACAGACCTGCGCGGGTGGGGGTGAAACGCCGAACTCTGTTGGAGGACACCATGATCATTCTTGGACTTGATCCCCACCCCACGACCCATACGGCCGTCGCTCTCGACTCTCGGGGCGTCGTTTTGGACAGCCTGAGCGTCCAGAACGACACCGACGGCCTGAATCAGTTGTGTGCTTGGTCTGCTCGTTTCGAAGAGCATTGCTGGGCCATTGAAGGTGCAGGCAACCGGTATGTCGCTCCCCTGTTGGCCCTGCTCTTTGCCAATGATCAGTCGGTGTATCACATCCATCCCAGCCTGACCAGCCAATACCGTGCGCGTCGCGGCAAGAAAAAGAACGACCTAGTCGACGCCGAGAACGTCGCCCGGGTGCTGCTGGCCAACCCACAGCTCCCGCCCTACCAGCTCAGCACGCAGCGCACCCGCTTGCAGGAATTGTCCCGCACGCGGGACAAGCTCGCTCAGCAGCGTAAAGCCAACCAGATGATGCTCGAAGCGCTCCCAGACACGACGACGGACTCGCTGAGCACCGCCCTGCAGGCGGTACTGACCTCTCTCGAAGCAGCGTTGAAAGAGTTGGAACACGCCATGGCGACCCTGGTCGCTCAGGTGGCCCCCACCCTGTTGACGTTGCAGGGGATCGGCGTCGTGCTGGCCGGCACTGTGCTCGCCGAAGTCGGTGACATCAAGCGGTTTGAGGATGTCCATCATTTCGCCAGTTATTGCGGCGCTGCCCCAGTTGAACGGGGGAGTGGGAAGAACACGCGTTGGTGCGTGAGTGTCGGTGGCAACCGACAGCTCAACAGGGTGCTCCATCTGATGGCCTTGACCCGGCTGCGCTGTGATGAACGCACCAAAACATTCGTGACCAGGAAAGAACAAGAGGGAAAAACGAAACGAGCGGCACTTCGAGCACTCAAGACCCACCTAGCCCGCGAGCTGTACCGAACCTTGCAGGCGCGTCACATGGGCGGCCCCATCCCAGCCCATTCATAGGATCTTTTTGGGTCTTTTCTCCGCCAACTTGACATACCAGGTTCGGGTACTGAGGGGCGCGTGCCTGCATCCCCTCCTTTTGTTTTGACTGCTGCTGAACCCGGCATACTGGCCGCCATGCAGCAGTTCGTGTATGTGTTGGAAGTGGTGCGCGGCACTGGGTACATCCGGGCGCATTTTGCCCAAACGGCGGGAGCCGCGCAGCGCAGGGCCAGCAAGTATGTGGCTGGCGGAGTCTGGGCCGAAACTGGGCAGGTAGGCCAACCGTTGCGCCTCCTAGACGGCCAGCGGGAGTTGGCGCGGGTGGTGCGAGAAACAGTGGATTACAGCTGAATATTGATCGTCCTCGCCCCTCCTTAGACCCTCAGACCCTTGACCCTTGGACACAGCACACTCGGATAAGCACAGCACCCTTAGACCTCGCCCGCCTAAACGTGATTCCCTCTGCCTCCCGGCCTAGCCCCTATGCTGGCCCCCTATGCGCGTTGTTCTGAAGTTGGGTACGAGTGTCTTGACCGCCGGGGGAGACCGGATTCACGCGCCCCGGATCGTGGATCTGATGCGGGGCATGGTGGCGGTGCGGGCGGCGGGGCATGAGGTGGTACTGGTCACGTCGGGCGCGGTCATAGCCGGGTGGGAGGCGCTGAATTTTCCGCCGCGTGACCGGACTCTGGCCGAAAAACAGTTGTTGGCAGCCGTAGGACAGGGCCGCCTGATGCACACCTACGCCCAGATTGCCGACCTGTACAGGGTTCCGGTGGCTCAGGTCTTGCTCACCGCCGACGATTTCCGAGACCGCACGCGCTACCTGAATGCCCGCACCACGCTGGACGCCTGCCTGTCGCGGGGCGTGCTGCCGATCATCAACGAAAACGACACGGTGGCGACCGGGCAACTGAAAGTGGGCGACAACGACACGCTTTCTGCCTTTGTCGCCAACCTCACCGAAGCCGATTTGCTGGTTATTCTGACCGACGCGCCCGGCCTGTACACCGCCGACCCGCGCACCCACCCCGACGCCACCCTGATTCCCGTCGTGGAGCGCGTGACCCCCGACATCTGGGCGCTGGCGGGCGGCGCAGGCAGCCACCGGGGCACGGGCGGGATGCACACCAAAATTCAGGCCGCCGAAATCGCCACCCGCGCCGGAACCCCGGTGGTGGTCGCGCCCGGAGACGCCCCCGACGCCCTGCCCCGAATTGTGAGCGGCGAGGCGCTGGGCACGCGCTTTTTGGCCGCCGTGAACCGATTGGAGGCCCGCAAACGTTGGATTCTGGCCGAAATCGCGCCGGGTTGTGTGACGCTGGACGAGGGCGCGGCGCGGGCCGTGCGCGAACGGGGCGGTAGCCTGCTTCCCGCCGGAATTACCGCTGTAGAAGGCACCTTTGAGCGAGGCCAGACCATTCGGCTGTTGGCGCCCGATGGCAGCGAGGTGGCGCGTGGCCTGACCCGGTACCGCGCCGCCGACCTGTCGCGCATTCTGGGTCGCCACTCCCGCGAGATAGAGGGCCTGCTGGGCTTTACCTACGGCGCAGAAGCAGTGCACCGGGATGATCTGGTGAGGATTTAGAAGCTGGGGTGTGGATCGTAGGAAAAGCGCGGCTCTGACCAGCATGTCTAGCTGTTGACCTGCCCACAACCGACAACCGACACCCCCCAACCCCCTTCCCCCCATACTGTTGCCCGTGCGTTCATCCCCTGTTCCGCCCATTCCCGCTCTGATCCTGTCCATGCTGTCTATTCAGGGCGGCGCGGCTTTTGCCAAAACGCTGTTTCCGCAATTGGGGCCAATGGGCACGACGACGCTGCGAGTCACGTTGGCCGCGCTGATCTTGGGTCTGATCTTCCGCCCCCGCCTCAGCGCTCTCAATCGGGGCGATTGGTTGGCCATCATTCCCTACGGCCTGTCCCTCGGGCTGATGAACCTGGCGTTTTATCTGTCTCTCACGCGCTTGCCGCTGGGCTTGGCCGTAACCCTAGAATTTGTGGGGCCGCTGGTATTGTCGCTGGTTTTGTCGCGCCGCCCATTGGATTTTGCTTGGGTGGGGTTGGCCGCTGTGGGCATCGTCATGATCGCGCCACACGGGGGAGGGAGCGCGGCGCTTGACCCGATAGGCGCGGCGTTGGCCCTCTTGGCGGGCGCCTTTTGGGCGCTGTACATCCTTGCAGGCGGGGCGGTGGCACGGCGCTTGCCGGGGGCGACGGGCGTGGTGGCGGGCATGGCTATTGCCGCGCTGGTGTCGCTGCCGTTCGGGTTGGTGCAGGCGGGTGCGGGCTTGCTGCACCCCTCCGCGTTATTGATTGGCTTTGGCGTGGCCATTCTATCGAGTGCGCTGCCCTACACCCTGGAAATGTACGCCCTTCGCGCCCTGCCCGCCCGCGTCTTCGGCGTGATGATGAGTATAGAACCGGCCTTTGCTGCCCTGAGTGGCCTGCTGTTCCTGAACGAACGCCTGACGCTGGTGCAGTGGTTGGCGGTGGCCTGTGTTATTGCCGCCAGTGCCGGAATCAGCCTGACCGGAGTCAGCGCTCACAGCGAGCCGGAGCCGATTGGGTGAAGGTTTTTGTGTGGTTGGGCGTGAATATGACCGATTATCTCAAGTAGTTTCTTTTTGCCCCACAAGCCAAAAAAACGCGGAGTGTGCCCGTAGTTACCTACGATTCACACTCCATGTTCCAGTTTTTGCCCTTCTAATACGGACTCCACTTCATTCGGAATTCTTCTTACAGGTTAAATCCGAACATCCGCATCTGGCGTTTGCCGTCTTCGGTCATCTTGTCCGGCCCCCACGCGGGTGTCCACACGAACTCCACGTTCACCTGATTCACGTTGTCCAGACGGCTTACGGCCATCTCGGCGTCGGCGCGGATCAGGTCTTGCACGGGGCAGCCCACGCTGGTCAGGGTCATCGTAATGTCAATAATGCCGTCCGGGTTGATGTCCACGCCGTAGATCAGGCCCAGATCGACCACGTTTACAGGGATTTCAGGGTCTTTGACCACTTTCAGGGCTTCCATGACCTGCTCCTCGGTAGGCATTCCGGCGGCGGCCAATTCGCTGGCGGGAATCGGAGTCAAGTCGTCCATTACTGGCCGCCCTTCACGGTGGGCAGGCCCTGTTCGGCCCAGGCCATCGTGCCGCCCTTCAGGTTGGTCACGTCGCTGTAGCCATTCTGAAGCAGGAATTGTCCGGCCCGGTCACTCCGCGCCCCACTGCGGCAAATCATGACCAATGGGCGGTCTTTGGGCAGTTCGGCAAAGCGGGTTTCAAATTCGCTCAGGGGAATCAGGGTGGCTCCCTCGGCGTGGATTTCGTCGTATTCGTTCTGCTCGCGCACATCCACCAGCAGTGCGCCGCCCTGCACCAATTGTTGCCCTTCGGTGGGCGTCGCTTCGTTCAAAGTTCCGGCAGTCATGCCTTCATAATACCTGAGTAGAGCAGTCGGATTGTGCCGAGTGCGGAAGGCGCGGGCCTATCCTGTGCCTATGCTCATCCCGCCTAACGCCACGCTGATAGACCTGCGCTCAGAGGCGCTGCGGGCCGCCCAGCCTCTAGGCGAATATGTCAACAATTCCGTGCTGGCCGTCACTCTGGAAGCGATAGAAGAAGGCACACACAGCCTCGCCACTGTGCCGGGGCCGCTGCTGGTGATCTGTGAGCGGGGCGTGCGCTCCGGCCTGGCGGCGCGGTATTTGCGGGCCGATGGCCTGGACGCGGGGCATGTGGTGGGCGGACTGGCAGCCTTGATAGAAAAATAGGGTTTAACTCCGTCGAGAAGTCAACAACGCGGGTTACCCTTGGCCTTCTTAGACCCTCAGACCCTTGGCCCTCAGATCGTTCTGCCCGCCCCTAACCCCAACCCGCCCCACCTTCCCACCCGCATCAACCCGCTAAACTAATCCGTTATGTCGTTCGAGCCTGTGCCCCAATCCAACCCAGTTCAGCCCAACTCCACCCTATCCATGCCCCTCCAGCGCACCAGAGTCAAGCCAGAGGTCATGAGTCCGGTAGGCGGCTGGCCTCAGTTGCGGGCGGCAGTCGAGGCGGGGGCCGACGCCGTGTTCTTTGGGGTCAATCCGGTGGAGGGCACAGGCTCCGGTTTTCATGCGCGGGCCAAAGTGGGCTTCGACGCCGCCGAATTGCCGGACATCATGCGCGACTTGCACGAACGGGGCGTGCAGGGCTTCGTCACCTTCAATGTGCTGGTGTTTGACCGGGAACTGCGCGACGCCGAGCGGCAACTGATTCACCTTGCCGAAAGCGGCGTGGACGCCATCATCGTGCAGGATCACGGCGTGGCACGGCTGGCCCGCCAGATTTGCCCCGATCTGGCCGTTCACGGCAGCACCCAGATGAGCGTAACCAGTGTGGAAGGCGTGCGGCACGCGGCGCGGTTCGGGGCCAGCCGGGTGGTGCTGGGGCGCGAACTCTCGCTGCGCGACATAGAACGCATTGCCGCCGCCACCGATATCGAACTGGAGACCTTCGTTCACGGCGCACTGTGCGTGTCCTATTCCGGCCAGTGTTTTTCCAGCGAGGCGTGGGGCGGGCGCAGTGCCAACCGGGGCCAGTGCGCCCAGGCCTGCCGCCTGCCCTACGAAATGCTGGTAGACGGCGTGCAGCGCGACCTCGGAGACGCCCGCTACCTGCTGTCTCCGGGCGATCTGTACGCGCTTCATCAGGTGCCGGAACTGGTCAGGATCGGTGTGAATTGCCTGAAAATCGAGGGCCGCTACAAAGACGCCGAATTTGTGGCCCTGACCACTGCCGCCTACCGTCAGGCTGTAGATGAGGCGTGGGCGGGCCTGCCCCTCAGCGTCACGCCGCAGCAGGAGCGTGATCTGGAGCAGGTGTATTCGCGTGGACTCGCGCCGCACTTTATGGCCGGAACCAACCACCAGACCGTCGTGCGGGGGCGTGCACCGCGTCACCGGGGCGTGCAGGTGGGCGTGGTGCGCGGCGTCACCGAGCGCGGCGTGCTGGTGGAACTCTCGGAAGCCCTGAAGCCCGGCGACGGCCTGGTTTTTGACCCGGCCAACTGGCGTGCCCCCGAAGGCCGTGAGGAAGGCGGATTCCTGTATGGCCTGTGGGCGCAGAGCCGCCAACTGAGCGAATCCGAACTGGCTGCAGTGCGCCCCGGCCAGACCTACGAACTCCGCTTCGGGCGCGGCGCTGTCGATGGCCGCCGCGTGCGTGTAGGCGACCCGGTGTGGCGCACCCATGATCCCACGCTGGTGGCCCGCGTCAAACCCCTGCTGGACGCCAGCGATCCGGTCTACACCCGCCCAATTTCGGCTGAGTTCGTGGGGCAAGTTGGTCAGCCGGTTTCGCTCACCCTTACCGATGAAGTGGGCCGCAGCGTCACTGCCACCCTGCCCGAACCGCTGGCCCCCGCCCGCAACCGCGCCCTGGATGAGGCCAGCCTGCGCGAGCAGTTAGGCAAACTGGGCGGCACACCGTTTCACCTGTCGGCCCTGACTGTGCAACTCGAAGGTGCGGGATTCCTGCCCATGTCTTCGCTGAATGCCCTGCGCCGGGACGCCACCGACCAACTCCGGGCGCTCCGCCGCGAAGGGAAAGCGCAAACCGTTATCCAGACGCCCGCGCCTGTCTCACTGACCCCTGAGCCCGTCCCAGTTCCCGCCGTTTCCCCCCGCCTGCACGTCCTCGTCCGCACCCCCGAACAACTGGACGCCGCCCTTGCCGAGCGCCCCGATTCCATCACGCTGGATTATCTGGAACTGTACGGCCTGAAGCCCAGCGTGGAGCGCGTGAAGGCGGCGGGCATTGCCGTTCGGGTCGCCAGCCCACGCATCCTCAAACCCACCGAACAGAACTTGCAAAAGTTCCTGCTGTCGCTGGGGGCCGACCTGTTGGTGCGTTCCGGTGGCCTGCTGGAAGGCCTGCAAGACGCACTGGCCGAGTTGCCCGAAGACCAACGCCCTGCGCTGATCGGTGATTTCAGCCTGAACGCTGCGAACGTCCTGACCACCCGCGCCCTGCTGGACTTAGGCTTGCAGCGCGTCACGCCCGGCCACGACCTGAACGCCCGGCAGGTCACCGAACTGGCCGCCCTCGCCGGAGCCGCCAACTTGGAAGTCATCGCCTACCAGCATTTGCCCGTGTTCCATACCGAGCATTGCGTGTTCTGCCGTTTCCTCTCGGACGGCACCGACTACACCAATTGCGGCCACCCCTGCGAAACGCACCGCGTGGCCCTGCGAGACGAACGCGGCGTGGCGCACCCGGTTATGGCCGATGTGGGCTGCCGAAATACGGTCTTCGAGGGCCGTCCGCAAGTGGCGAGCGCGCATCTGGGCGGCTGGCTGGAAGCGGGCCTGCGCGACTTCCGTTTTGAGTTCGTTCATGAATCGCCTGCCGAAGTGAGCGAGGTTATCCGCGCCCACCGTGCCTATCTGGACGGGCAGGATTCGGCCCACACGCTTGCCATGCGGCTTGCCCCCATTGGCGCTCAGGGCGTCACCGAGGGCAGTCTATTCGTGCCCAACAGCTTTGAATTGCTGCCTGCCTTGCCGGTGCTTTAGGCATGTGTTAGGGCGTGAAGTTGTCTACATTGCCCCCATTACATACCCCCCAGTTATTTAGATCTCTACTTTTTAAGCTCATCACAGTCAGGTAGTCTGCTGTATGTCGGTTCACTTGCCTGCCTGCCCGCCTGCTGCGGCACATCCTGTCAAGACCGAGCGCCACGATACCGACGCGATGAGGCATCACACCAACACGGGTGTGCGCCACGTCCATACCTACCGCGAACACGCGAACGGGCTGTTCGTGGCGCGGCGTTTTGACCGTCATCCACGCATTCGGCATTGGCAGGCGCAGTTGCTCCCCGCGTTGGGCGTGCAACTCTGCCGCTACGACTTTCATCAGGCCCGCGAACATGATTACTACATCGACATTGCCTCTATTTCGCAGTCAGTGGACGACGCCGCCGTGTGGGAAGTCCGCGACCATTACCTAGACGTGATCGTCCATGAAGGCGTGACCGCTGAACTCGTAGATGCCGATGAATTGGAAGCCGCCCAAGCCGCCGGATTCATTTCCGAGTCGGAAGCCCACCGCGCTTACGCTGCCGCCGATGCTGTGCTGCACGGCCTCCGGCTGGCCCGCTACCATGTGGCCGACTGGCTGGAAGCACAAGGCGTGTGCGTGGAGTGGTTGAAGTCGGAAGGCGTGGGACAGGGGGAGTCGGCTGAAGTTCTGTCCAACTAGGAGGGGCGAACGTGGAGTGCGGAACGTGGAAACAGCCAAACCACGATTCCACTCCAAGATTCACGCTGCACGATCCTGCCTGTCACCTTCCCGTGACACGCCGCCCGCTAGCCTGAACCGTGATCGAAGTCAGCGGGTACACCAAACGGTACGGGCGGCATGAGGCGGTCAGCAACCTGAGTTTCAGCGTGCAACCGGGCGGCGTGTTTGGGCTGTTGGGCAGCAACGGGGCGGGCAAGACCACCACCATTCGGGCGCTGGTGGGCCTAACCCGCCCCACGTCGGGTACGGTGCGGGTACAGGGATTCGATGTGTGGGCCGACCCGGTGAAGGCCAAAGAAGCCTTCGGTTACATCCCAGACCGCCCGTATCTGTACGGCAAACTGACTGCCCGCGAGCTGCTGCGTTTTGTGGGCCAGCTCTACCGCGTGCCCAACATCGACTCCGAAATAGACCGGTGGCTGGAACTGTTCCGCCTGACCGACTACGGCAACGAACTGATCGAAACCTACTCGCATGGGATGCGGCAAAAAGTAGCCATCGTTGCCGCCCTGCTGCCCGATCCGCCCGTGCTTATCGTGGACGAACCGATGGTGGGCCTCGACCCACACGCGGCGCGGCAGGTGCGCGAGTTGTTCCGGGGGCACGCAGACCGGGGCCGCACGGTGCTGCTGACCACCCATTCCCTGCCGCTGGCCGAAGCCATTTGTGACCGTCTGGTCGTTCTGGATCGGGGCAAGGTGCTGGGCGAGGGCACGATGGACGACCTCCGCACCCGCACTGGCACGGCGGCGGGCGGGGTACACGGCGACAGTCTGGAGCGGATTTTCTTCCGGCTGCTGGAGGAAGAATTGGCCGAGGCGGAGAGCCGCAAGGCTGAGGCATTGGTGTGACGACCCAGCCTTACCGTCCGTTTCCGCCGCCTGCCCGCGCTCCCAGTTTGCTGGCGCTCAAGGCCACCGCTTTCGGGCATACGCTGCGGCACGGGCCAAAGTGGGGGTATGCCTTTCTGGTGGTGCTGGCAGTGGCGCTCGTCTCGGCAGAAGTCTACGGCACCTGGCGGGCACTCCAGTTTCTGGGGCGTTTCGGCTCCATCGGCACCAATGTGTTCGCCCGCGTGCTGGAAATCGGCCTGATTACCCTCAGCAGCGGCGTCACCTTCAGCGCCACAACTACGGCTATTTCCACGCTGTACCTCAGCGACGACCTGAATTTTTTGCTGACCCAGCCGATCCCCACGCGCCGGGTCTTTGCCCTGAAGGTCTTTGAAACGTTCCTGAACACCGCCCTCGTGCCGCTGTTCCTGATGCTGCCGCTCTTGGCGACCATCGGCGTATTTTTCGGTGCGCCGCTGTGGGCCTACCCGGTGATGCTGGTGGCCGCCGTCCTGACTTTTGCCGCTCCAGTCGGCCTCGGCGCACTCTTGGCAGTTGGCCTAATGCGCGTCGCTCCGGTGGGCCGCGTGCGCGAGGTGTCCACGGCGCTGGGCGTGCTGTTCAGCGCGGGTCTGGTGTACGCTATCCGCGCCCTGCGGCCCGAAGTGTTGGTGGAGAAGGTGCAAGACCCGGCCCAATTTGAGGCCCTGATGCAGAATTTTTCCAGCCCCAGCAGCCCATTCTTGCCGCCTGCCTGGGCTTCTCAGGGCATCTGGCAGGCCGCGCAGGGGCAATTGGCGTGGCCGCTGCTGCCGCTGGTGTTGTTGTCTGCTGGTCTGTTGTTGGCCGCCACCGCCCTCGCCACCCGTGCCTATCAGGAAGGGTGGGCGCGGGCGCTGGACTCCAGCACGCCCCGGCTTGATCCCCGTCCCCGCCGGGCCAGCGCCGCCGAACGCCTGGCAAACCGCTTCGGCATCGGCGGTAGCCTCGCCTACAAAGACCTGCGCCTGACCCTGCGCGACCCGACCCAGTGGAGTCAGTTGTTGGTGGTCGTGGCACTGGCCGGGGTCTACCTCGTCAGCGTCAGATCGGTGCCCATTCCGATTCCACAATTTCGCGGCATTCTCGGCTACGTGCAGTTGGCCTTTCAGGGCTTCATCATCGCGGGCGTGGCGGTGCGGCTGGCCTTTCCAGCCCTGTCGGTGGAGGGCCGCGCCTACTGGCTGCTCAGAACAGGCCCCATTACCGCCCGCCAGATCGTGGTCAGCAAGTTTTTGGGTGTGCTACCCGTCACGCTGATTCTGGGCCTGGTGATGGGTCTGGTCAGTGCCCGCAGCATGAATCTCGGCCCCACTCTGCTTCTGCTCAGTGGACTGGTCAGCGTCAGCAACGCCTTTGTTATCACCGCTTTGGGCGTGGGCCTCGGCGCAGCGGCTCCCAAATTCGATGCCGACAACCCCGCCGAAATCGGGGTCAGTCCAGGCGGGTTGGCCTTCATGGGTCTCAGCCTGGCGTATTCCGTGCTGGCGCTGCTGCTGCTGGCCCGCCCGGTGGCCGGAAGCGTTCTGCGCCCCGATCTGTTTCCCGGCTACAGCGCCCTATCTACACCTGAAGGAATCTTGGGCCTGATCGGGCTGTCGGTGGCGACGGTGCTTTGTACATTGGGTGCGCTGCGTTGGGGTTGGACGCGGTTGGATCGGCTGGAATAGCGGGTCTGGGACGCAGGAAAGACACAGCGATTTAGTCAAGCTGTTCTTCAGAGCTTGTCGCCTACAGTCAAAAAGAGGGCGAACAGCGCACACTCACGCCCCCGCCCTCTCTTCGTGGTGTTTTCCTAATCCCTCATTCAGTCGTGAACGAGTTCAATTCCGGTCAACTCTTCCACCTTCAGGCCCCACTGGTTCATGGCGGCCACGAAAGGATCGGGGTCAAATTCTTCCACGTTGTACACGCCAGCCTTCTTCCACGTGCCCTGAAGCATCAGCATCGCGCCGATCATGGCAGGCACGCCGGTGGTGTAGCTGATGGCCTGCGCCTGCACTTCCTTGAAGGTCTCGGCGTGGTCGCAGACGTTATACACAAAGTGAACCTTCTCCTGGCCGTCGTGCCCGATGCCGCGAGCCTGCACGCCGATGCAGGTTTTGCCGCTGTAATCGGCGGCGAGGCTTTCGGGGGCGGGCAGCACGGCCTTCAGGAACTCGATGGGCGCGACCTGCTGGCCCCGGAAATTAATAGGCTCGATAGAGGTCATGCCCACCGCTTCCAGCACGCTCAGGTGCTTGATGTAGGCTTCCCCGAAGGTCATCCAGAACCGGGCGCGTTTGATGGTCGGGAAGTTGACCACCAGCGATTCGAGTTCCTCGTGGTACAGCACGAAGCTCTTACGGGTGGCGACTTTGGGGTAATAGATGTCCTGCGCAATTTCCAACGGCTGGGTCTCGATCCACGCGCCGTTTTCCCAGTAGCGCCCGTTGGCCGTAATTTCGCGGATATTGATTTCTGGGTTGAAATTGGTGGCAAAAGCCTTGCCGTGACTGCCGTTGTTGCAGTCCACGATGTCCAGATAATGAATCTCTTTGAAGTGATGCTTGGCGTGGTGGGCGGTAAACACGTTGGTCGCGCCGGGATCGAAGCCGCAGCCGAGAAGCGCCATCAGGCCCGCCTTCTCGAAGCGCTCGCGGTAGGCCCACTGCCACGAATACTCGAACTTGGCCACGTCCAGCGGCTCGTAGTTGGCGGTATCGAGGTAATGCACGCCGGTTTCCAGGCAGGCGTCCATAATCGTCAAATCCTGATAGGGGAGGGCCACGTTGATGACCAGTTCAGGCTTGAAGGAATTGAACAGTTCCACCAATGCAGGCACATTATCGGCATCCACGCTGGCCGTACTGAACTTGGTGTTGCTGTCCGGCAGGTGCTCATGAATTTCGGCCACGATCTTGTCGGCCTTGCTGACGGTGCGCGTGGCAATCAGCACTTCCGTAAAGACGCTGTCGTTCTGGGCGCATTTCTTGGCAACCACGTTGCCCACGCCGCCTGCTCCAATAATGATGACTCGGCTCATACGCGGCCCAGTGTAATACCAAATTGTGATGATTCGCCAGAATCATCCGAGCGGAGCGAGTGGCAAAGAGTACGGGCTGGCGGCGATGGACAAACATCCGGTGAGGGTACGGTAGGGTTGGGAATCAGAGCATGTCCGTATAACCCGAGTGCGCCCCCCCCCGTCAGATACCCGCTGCTGTAATGGGCGGTGTGAGGTTTCTGGTCAGGTGGTCTTGCTAGGCTGCCCACATGAGTAAGCCCACCCCGCCCCCAGTTCGCACCATTACCGATGCCCAGCGTAAAAGCACTTTCCGCACCTTCCTCTGGATTCTGGGCGGATTCATAGCGACCATTGGCCTGTTGGTCGCCACCTTCAGTTTTCAGGGTCGCGCCGCCCGCGACTACGGCTCCCGCGCGGTACAGGCGGCCCTGGCCAGCCAGCCCTCACCCAGCATTTCCTACGAGCAACCCTGCGCCGACCTGTTGAATATGCCGCTGCCCGACACCGTAGAAAAATGCGTGATTCGGGTGGTCAGCGGTGCGCCGGAGGCCATTCTGGATGTCGAAGGCGGACGGCAGTACCGGATGACCAAGTGAGATAGACGGCCCACCAGATCTATACGGCCTTTTAAATATGTAACGAATAGCCTAACAGTCAGATAAACCAGCCAAAGTGTATGGATGGGCTAGGGCCGCTCTAAACCAGCTTTGGCGGTCATCTCATCTGCATGAATCGTAAGCGTTTCACACTATGAGACATGAAACACCTTATGTTCCCTACGGTGGCGCAGGCCGACGCTTTTGTTCAGGACTTGCAGTCTCAAGGCGTTATTCGCTCTGAAATGGGTTCGGCCTCTGTCAATCGCCGCAGCACCATGACCGACAGCAGCATGGCCAGCACCACTGGCGTGACGAACGATATGGGCACGGACTACGCAGGCGGCACCGCCGAAGATGCGGGCGCTGGCGCAGTGAAAGGCACGGGCGTAGGCGTGGCTGTGGGTGCGGTGGCCGGGGTCGTTGCCACCATTGCAACGGGCGGCCTGGCCGGGATTCCCGTCATTCTGGGGATGGCGGCTCTTGGTTCGGGTGTAGGCGCAGGCGTGGGCGCAGTGGGCGGCGCGGCGGGCGTGGACGAAACCAATGGAATGGGCCACACCTACGACGTGGACGACGACCACTACGACCGGATGAGCAGTACGGTTTCCAATGGTGGACGCGCTGTTGCCATCGAAGATTCCATTCCCCACGATGTGGTCGCTGCTGCCGCCGCCCGTCACGGTGGACAGTTCGTCTAAGTTCTGCGTTTTACCCCCAAGCAGAGAAGGCCGCTCCGATGTGGATGCGGCCTTCTCTGCTTGCCTAAGTTTTCCTTGCTGAACCTGACTGGACTGCTTTCAGTCAGCGGCGTTGACGGGTAAGGGCGCACCCGCCGAATTCACGTCATTGACCAGGCCACCGTCGTCACGGGTTTTGGCAACGGCGATGGCATAAATCAGCAGGCCGAACAACGGCTTGGCGAGAACGTCGGCAATGGTGTAGCCGACCTGCACGCCCACCACGGCGCTCGAGCCCACGATGCCCAGCATCGGCAGAATGTAGGCGATGGGGTACACGCCCCACGAGGCCAGCAGAAGCAGGCGCAGGTTCCTCACCAACACCTTCACTTCTGCAGACTGGCGCTCGGTGGCGCGGGCCAATTCGACCCACAAGATGTACAGGATGTACAGGAAAGGAATGGTGCTGAGCGTGCCCCACAGGAAACGGGTACCCGTGTCGGTGGCGATTTCGCCGGGGTAGCCGAGAACGATCATCAGGGTAGCGGCCACCGCCAGTCGCAGAATCAGGCTGTTGGCCACGTGGCGGGCCAGGGCCAACACGGCAACGGCTTCTACCAGCAGGAGGGGCACCGTCAGCAGCCAGTCTACGTAGCGGTAAGCATCGTTGAATGGCACAGTCGTCGGTGCATAGACACCTGCCGCATTCAGCGCATAGGCCGCCTCGAAACTATTGAAGATTCGGACGTAATGATAGGCAGCGATGGTCACGACGACGCCACTGATCAGCAGGGCGATCCGGTATTTTGGAGCCACACTGGAACGCGCCAAAAAGAAGAAGATGGCAGACGCGCCCATTGCGGCAATAGCAAACGAAAAGAAATTGTAGATCAGATTGAACTGACCTGCTGTGAGGGTTGGCCCCGACGTATCTGGCCCGCCGACATTGGTTTGGGCCAGGGCTAAGCCAGCAAGTAAGACACCAAGGAATGGCAGCACACGTTTCATCATTGTTCCCCCAGAAGTCGCTTTATACGGCTGATAAATCAAAAAATGACAGGTCACAACCGCAAACGGCGATTGAGTTGACTTGGGCGCTCGAGCACCATTTGGTTTCTGGCCGAATTCATCATGCGCCCGGCATTAATAAAATTTAATGATGATCTCTTACAGTTTGATCAAGCGGTAACCACCAAAGCTATTAAAACTCTCGGTCATCATGCAAGCGACGAGCAGACTCTATTCAAAACCTTGCTCCTGGGGTTATGACTTACTAATGATCAGGGACATTTGTCCACTTTTCATTGACTCGGTTGCCGTTCTCTGCAACCACCCCGCAAGTCCATTACCATGGGCGGCAGAATGCCTCACTCCCGCCTGAAACTGCCGCCGCGTTGGTTGATCTTGCCTGTCGCTCTGGCGGTGTTGTTGGCCCTCGGCCTGAATAGCCGCCAGGGCCGCACTGCTGATCTGGTGGCGGCGCGGGCCTACGCAAGCGCCGTGCAAACAGCGGCTCAGCGGGCATGGCGCAGTGACCCGGCCCAACCTTTTCTGGAAGCTGGCACCAGTGAAGACTGCCGGGGCGGCGTGGCAGAGGCCAAAGTCAGCGCCTGCACGGTCACGCGCCTGCCCAACGGCTTTGAGGTGGAAGTGACGCTGGGGCAGGCACAACTGACGGCCACGACGTACTAAATCTGCACCCTTCAGCACCAGCTCAAGTTGCGCTTTTCAAACAGGCCAGCGCTGGCTGGGGGTAAATGGGGTCATGGCCCAACTGTACGGCCCGCCCACCGGGAGGAAATTCGGCGTTTTGGTGGAGGTGGGGCCGTCAATTTGGCCTGCCCTGTGTTGGCTTGTCTTGGGCTGGCTTTTCTTGACCTGGCTGCGCTAGCTTTTTCTATGGCTGACTCTGTGAATACTGACACGGTGGATATTGCGGCGTTGTACCTGTCGGATGTGCGGGCGCGGATGCGGGGCGTAAAGGCGCTGGGACACGGAGCGTTGGCTCAATTGCAGGAGACCGAGATCAACACGGCGTTATCGGCAGACGGCAACAGCTCCGGGGTGGTGGTGCAACATCTGGCCGGAAATATGCGCTCCCGCTGGGGCGGCTTACGCTTCGGCTATACGGCGGCAGAAGGCGAAACAGGCACGCGCAACCGTGACGCCGAATTCGAGCCGCACTTCAGCACGCTGGCTGAAGTGCAGGCCGAGTGGGAAGCGGGCTGGGATGTGTTTCTCTCGGCTTTGGATCACCTCACACCCGCCGATCTGACCCGCACACTGACCATCCGGGGCGAGATGCATACCGTGCTGGAAGCCGTGCAGCGGCAAGTGGCGCACTACAGCGGGCATGTCTATCAACTGATTTTCTTGGTCAAAACATTGCGCGGCCCAGACTGGCAGACGCTCAGCATTGCGCGTGGCGGATCGGCGGCCTTCAATGCACAGATGCAGGGACGGCAAACACAGGAGCGGTAAACACAGGAGCGCAACGGTTGAGGCTCTAGCCTGTCTGACCCGCCCGCCCGTTTGTACCGGCCCGCCGCGCTAGCCTCACACCATGAGTTTTGACGGCCTGCCCGAACGGTTTGATGTGATGGTGTACCCCACCGCCGAATTGCAGGGCGAGCTGCGGGCGCAACCCAGCAAGAATTACACCACGCGCTATCTGCTGGCGGCGGCGCTGGCTGAAGGAGAAGCACGCGTGGTGGGCGTGGCGACCAGCGAGGATGCCGGGGCCATGCTGCGCTGCCTGGCCGATTGGGGCGCGGGCGTGGAACTGGTAGGCGACGACGCCGTGATCCGGGGATTCGGCGCACATCCGGCGGCGGGCGTGACGCTGAATCCGGGCAATGCTGGTGCAGTGGCCCGCTTTCTGATGGGCGTGGCGGCATTGACTACTGGCACCACCTTCGTCACCGATTACCCCGATTCGTTGGGCAAGCGGCCCCAGGGCGACCTGCTAGAAGCTCTGGAACGCTTGGGCGCACGGGTCAGAAGTGAGGCGGGCAGGCTGCCCATTTCTATCAGCGGGCCAGTGCGCGGCGGCCCGGTGGAAGTCAGCGCTGAACGCTCCAGTCAATACGCCAGCGCCCTGATGTTTTTGGCTCCGCTGCTGCCCGCTGGCCTGGATCTGCGCCTGACCGGAGACATCAAGAGTCACGCGCCCCTGCGCCAGACGTTGGATACGTTGGCGGTGTTCGGGGTGCAGGTCAGTGCCAGCCAAGACCTCAGCCGAATCTCTATTCCGGGTGGGCAAAGCTACCGTGCCGGACGGGTGTTGGTGCCCGGCGACTACCCCGGCAGTGCCGCGTTGCTGGCGGCTGCAGCCACGCGCCCCGGCGTGCTACGCCTCAGCAATCTGCGCGAGCATGACCTTCAGGGCGAGCGCGAGGCCGTAGATGTGCTGCGACAGATGGGGGCCGACATCACCCGTGAGGGCGACACCCTGATCGTGCGCGGTGGCCTGCCCCTGACTGCCGTGACCCGCGACGGAGACGGTTTTACCGACGCCGTGCAGGCCCTGACTGCCGCCGCCGCTGCCGCATCCGGAACCACCACCTGGGAAAATGTGTACACCCTGCGCCTCAAAGAATGTGACCGCATCAGCGACACGCGGGCCGAACTGGAACGGCTGGGCCTCAGCACTTCTGAAACAGAGGACAGCCTGACCATCACGGGTACGGAGCGAATCGCGGGCGGCATCACAGTCAGTGGGCACGGCGACCACCGCATGATCATGCTGCTGACCCTGCTGGGGCTGAGGGCCGACGCGCCGATTCGGATTACAGGCGCACACCACATCCGTAAAAGCTATCCGCAGTTTTTTGGGCATCTGGAGGCGCTTGGGGCCAAGTTCGAGTATCTGCCCACCGACGCACACTGAGAATGGGCGCAGGTTTCCCCCATTTCTGAGGGGAAGGCGTTGCGGAGCGATGGTGGGGGTTCCCCTCCCAACTCTGCCTGAACCTCCCTGATTCTTGCACTGCGTTCCAGAACTGAGGCACGGTCACCACAAGTATTTATGCTGAGTTCAAGATTCAACCCAGTGCAAATCGCAGAGGTCGGTTCAGCTCGCCTTTCTTCCGGTCTGGTTCTCCGCTGCTTTCACGTTCAGGAGGTTCTGCCCATGACTCAGCCCAACCTGTACAGCAACCCTGACCTTCAGGGCGATTCGCCCGCTTGGATGAGCTTTATCTGGATTGCGTTCGGCCTGAGTTTTCTGATGATGATGGTCGGCGTGTATTACCTGCCCGTAGACTGGTGGATCAAAGGTTACCTGTACATGGGTACGATGTTTTTGACGGCCAGCATACTGACGCTGAGTAAGAGCCTGCGTGACCGCCACGAACACGAGCGACTGGTGAACCGGGTCAAGAGCGCCCGTACCGAACAAGTGCTGAGCAAGTACGGAGAATAATCGAGCACGGGAAAATGCAGGGACAGCAAACAGGGACGGCAAAGAAGAATGGGACAGGGCCGCAACGCCGTGTCCCACTTCGCCAACTCAACCCCAGCTGTTATTCTTCGCTGCTGTCGCGGTTCTGGCGGGTCGTGCCGTCGTTTGCGTTGGTGTGGTTGCCGTCTACATCGGCCACCAGATTGGTGTGCAGAACCGCTGCAATGCCGCCCGCTGTACCGCCGACGACGGCTGGAACTCCGCTGGCGTTGCTATTGGCTATGGCCGGAACGAAGGTTTCGTCGTTGTCGCGCCGTTGCTCGCCTTCTACCGGAGAATTGACCCGGTTGCCCGCGTCCTGCTCGACTTCCTCCACACTCTTGCCGAGAGGTTCGTTGCCGTAGCGGTTAGAGTTGTCAGTCATGCGTTCAGTGTGCGCGCGCTCCTTGCGGGGCAGCGTGAGTACAGCTTACGGGCCTCTTCATGCGTGAAGGCCCAGTCAGGCTAGAGGGCGCGAACTGTGAACTAAGTCGGTATGCTGCTTAGCACAGTGAATGTCACCTTGCAGGCCACCCCTTCCTATATTTTAATTGCCCGTACATATGCCGGAGTTCTCCCCGCAGGAGCAGACGCATGACTGATCGCGCCCAATCGGCCCTGAAAGCCACCGGAATGGACGAAACCCCCATCGCCTCACTGGAAAAAGACGACGCTCTTTTTGCGCTGACCACACAGACCCTGCTGTTTCAGGATGGCGGCGGCACCCGGCGAGTGACCCTGCGCGACCTGACCCGTATCCACAGCGACCAGGAAGGTACATTGCGCGTAGAAACGCCTGCTGGTACGGCACTCACGGCCAGTCTGCTGGGCTTCGACGCTGCCCGCGTGCAGGCCTTTTTTGCACAGGTGCGTGACACCACCGCCCGCGCCAAGCAGCAGGTCGCCTCACCCTTACCCAGCGGTGGAGAGAAGACTTTTGCCAGCATTCCGGCGGCTCCAGCAGTGACGGCGGCCCCAACGCCTACACCGGTCAGCCCGCCACCCGTAACACCAGCCACCCTGACTTCAGCGGCCTCAACTCCTGTTATGCCAGAACCGCCAAAGCCAGAATCCCAGAAAACTCCCCCCACCATCGTTATTGGCGACCCCGATGATGCACACGATGAAGCCGGGGCCCCCACCGCTGCCCCGGTGACGCGCACCGTCATCAGCCCTGCTCCGAGTCTTGCGAAGTCGGAGGCGGCTCCTGCTGCGGCTCCCACCGGTCCAACACCCCCCACGCCTCAGCCTTTGGTCATCTCTTCCAGCGGATTCTCGCCGTCCAGTGCACGGCCCACTGTTCCGTATGGTTCCGGAACGACCAACCCAGCCGCTTCTCCTCCAGCGGCTCAGCCTGCGGCGACTCCTGCCCCCAAGTTGGCCGCACCCAAAGTGGCCGCGCCGACTCCGCCGGTTGCGGCGGCTCCCGCGCCCTCTGCACCTGTCCCGCAGCCCACCGCCATCAAAACCCTGCCCACGCGCAGCGCCTCGGTCAGCGGTTTGCACGCTCAGGCCGATGCCGTAGAAGCGTTGGTCAGCCGCCTGCGGATTCTGGGCGTGGTACTGGGCGTGTCGGCTATCGCGCTGGCCTTCTTCCTGTTCACCGCCGGGCAAGGCCTCAGCGGCATCTGGACACTGATTGCAGGCGGCGTGGGCGGGATTTCGCTCCTCACGTTGGCGGAACTGGCCCGCTTGCTGGTGGGCATTGCGCGGGCCACCGGGAACGGCAGCAGTAACGACAGTCAGTGAGGTAATCTCACGCCGATGACTTCCGACGCCACTCCGGCCCGCCCGGCCCCCACTCCCGCCCAGCAAGAAGCCCGTGATCTGCTGATAGAAACCGTGCGGATTCCCTCACTGTCGGGGGAGGAAGGCGCGGCGGCACAGTTTGTGACCGGGTGGATGACGGCACACGGCTTTAAAGCGCACACAGACGAGGCGGGCAACGCAGTGGGCGAGCGTGGTAGCGGGCCATATACGGTGGCGTTGTTGGGCCACATAGACACTGTTCCGGGCAACATTCCGGTGCGGGTAGACGAATCCGGCGTGCTGTACGGGCGCGGCAGTGTGGATGCCAAAGGCCCGTTTTGTACGTTTGTGGCGGCAGTGGCGGCCCTGCCGCCGGAGGCTCTGGCCCAGGCCCGTTTCGTGTGCATCGGGGCCACCGAGGAAGAAGCCCCCAGCAGCAAGGGCGCACGCCACGCCATGCATACCCTCTCGCCCGACGCCGTGCTGATCGGAGAGCCCAGCGGTTGGGCAGGCCTGACGCTAGGCTACAAGGGCCGCCTGGTCGCCAAACTCCGCGTGACCAAAGACAACTTTCATACCGCCGGGGAAGGCAGCAGCGCCGCCGACGACCTCACCGAAGCCTGGTTCAGCATCCGGGCGTGGGCGGCGGGCGTGGGTGCAGACAGCCCCGGTATCTTTGACCGTGTGCAGGCCACCTTGCAGGATCTGGGCGCGTCGGGTGACGGGTTAACGCAGACCGCTTGGGCCAGCGTGGGCCTGCGCCTGCCGCCGAGTCTGGCTCCCTACGATGCTCAGGATGCTGTGTACCACGCCGCTTCTGGCCTGACCACCGACATCACCTTTACCGGACACGAAAGCGCCGTGCGCCACCCCAAAGACAACGCGCTGACCCGAGCCCTCCGCACCGCCATTCGCGCTCAGGGGGGCACGCCTACATTTAAGGTCAAAACTGGAACCAGCGATATGAACGTGGTGGCCGAACTCTGGCCCGTGCCCACGCTGGCGTATGGCCCCGGCGACAGCAGCCTTGATCACACGCCTGAAGAACGCTTGGACTTGGCGGAATATGACTGCGCCGTTCTGGTGCTGACCGACGCGCTGACCCGCTTGGCCCAAACTGCGGCCACAGCTTCAGCTCCTTCTTAAACCTCTGATGTGCATTCTCCTCATCCTGCGTCTATGACGGCGGGTCAGTCTGCCTGCACGCATGGAACCCGTCACACTTATCCTGATCTTGTTTGTGGCGGCGCTGGTGCTGTTTGCCACCGAATGGCTGCCCATCGACGTTACCGCCCTCTGTCTGCTCTCGGCCCTGTTGGTCTTGGGCCTGATTCAACCCAAAGTCGCCTTTGCCAGCTTTGGCAGCGATACCGTGCTGACCCTGGCCTCTCTGTTCGTGCTGACGCGGGTGCTGCTGCGGGCGGGAGTGATCGAATGGATCGGCACGACGTTGGCGCGGCGAGCAGGCAACCCGACGGCGCTGCTGCGTGGGCTGCTGGGCACGGTGGCGGGCGTGAGTGCTTTTACCAGTAATACCGCAACGACTGCCGTTTTTTTGCCTGTGGTGGCGGGCGCTTCCCGGCGGGCAGGGATTCCGGCCAGCCGGGCGCTGATGCCCTTGGCTTTTGCCAGCATTCTGGGCGGCACGATTACGGTCATCGGTACAAGTACCAATCTGGTGGTGTCGGGGGCGCTTCCGGCCAGCGGCCTCAAACCACTGGGCTTTTTCGAACTGGCGTGGGTGGGCATTCCCTGCGCCGTCATCGGCCTCGCCTACCTGTTCTTCGTGGCTCCCCGCCTGCTGCCCGCCCACAACACCGAACTGGCCGAGGGTGTGCGGGCGTACTTGGCCGATCTGACGGTGGCCCCCGCCAGCCCTCTGATCGGCCTGACCTTGCGCGAAAGTGGGCTGGGACGCGATTACGGCCTGACGGTGGTGGCGGTGCGCCGCGCTGGGAGCACGGACAGCAACTATGGCCCCGGCCCGGATTTCATCATTGAGGAAGGAGATACCCTGACTGTCGAAGGGCAGACCGAGCGCATCCTGGCGGGCAAAACGGCGCTGGGTGTCGTCAGCCGCAGCGAGCAGAAATTACTGGCCCTGTCTGCCGCAGAAGTGGGGACGGCCGCCCGTCCGGGCGATGTGAGACTGGTCGAAGCGGTGGTGATGCCCGGTTCCAGCCTGCTGGGGCGCACCCTGCGCGAGAGCCAATTTCGGGAACGCTACGGCGCGTCGGTATTGGCCCTGCACCGCCGCTCGCGCACGCTGGCCCGTGCGGGCAATCGGCCCCGTTCAGACAGGGGGGCAGACATGGTGGAACGCCTGGGCCGCACCCGTCTGCAAATCGGGGATGTGTTGCTGGTGCAGGGCAGCGCTGCCCGAATAGACGCGCTGGGCGAACATCTGGTGGTGCTGGGTGACCTGACCGAACAGGTGCGCAATCTGCGCCGTGCACCGCTGGCCATGCTGCTGTTTGGCGGTGCGGTACTGGCGGGCGGCTTCGGCTTCGTGCCGCTGGCTGTGGCGGCTGTAGTCGCAGTGGCCCTCAGTGTGGCTCTGCGCCTGATTACCCCAGAAGAGGCTTACCGCAGCATCGAATGGCCGATTCTGGTGCTGGTGGCCTGCATGTTGGCTTTCGGTACGGCCTTTGAGTCTACAGGCGCGGCCAAAGTTCTGACCACGGCGTTGTCGGGCGTGCTGGAACCACTGGGGCCGTATGGCTTGCTGGCCGCCCTGTTCGCGGTCACGGTGGCCCTCACCCAACCCATGAGCAATCAGGCCGCCGCACTAGTCATGCTGCCGCTGGCGATTGGCACGGCCACCGCGCTGGGTTACGATCCGCGCCCCTTTGCCATCGGCATTACAGTGGCGGCCAGCAATTCTTTCCTCACGCCGCTGGAGCCGTCGTGCATGTTGGTGTACGGCCCAGGACGTTACACCTTCCTCGATTTTATCCGTGTGGGCGCGGGCCTGACGTTCGTAACATTTGTGGTTGCCATGCTGGTTATTCCGATGGTCTGGCCGTTCTAGAGTCGGGTCAATAAGGTTAAGACAACGCAGCAGACGGGCAGCCAGAATGTTCTGGTTTGCCCGCCTGTTGCGTTGTCTTAACTCTTCCTCAGATGAACAGAGGTTCGTCCGGGTCATCGGGCAGGGGGCGGCCTTTGCGGGCCAGCAGTGCCGCAGTGGTGCCGATGCCGACAAGTGCGCCGACAGCCAACACCACCAGCGTCCATGTCAAGACGAGATGTGAGCGATCCGGTGAGCGGTCTGAACCCATAGCAGCAGCATAACAGCCCCCGCCCCGCTAAACCTGAAATCTGAAAGCTTACCCACTATTGAGGAATGTGGGGTGGGTTGAGGACTTGCAAAGCTGCGCCAGCACAGGAGATGAGTGAACAGATGGATTGCCCTTCCTTAGACCCTCAGACTCTAGCCACTTGGACTGCCGCTACTTCCCCCCTCAATCTGCACTAGACAGCGCTGCCGCATCAGCCTGGGCCTTTGGCTGATCCAGCTGGCGTGGCAGCCTGTGCCACAGCGCCGCTACCGCCAAGGCCCCCAGCGCGGCCAGGGTGACCAGGCCCCAGCGCGATCCCAGTAGACCAGTGGTGGAAATCAGACTGCTGGCAATCAAAGCTCCGGGCGGCCCCATGCCCACCAGCACAAAGGAGTAAAGGCTCATGACGCGCCCGCGCAGGTGATCGGGCAAGGTCAGTTGCACAGTAGAATTGGCGCTGACCAACAGAGTGAGCATGCCGAATCCGCAGACCGCCAGAATGGGCGTGGCGATGACCGGGCCGGGAGCGAAGGCCAGCGCGACGGTACTGACAATCAGAATAATGCTGCCCACCCGCAGATTCTTGAGGGGATTGGGTTTGCTGGCCTGCCACAGCGCTCCCGCCATCGCGCCTACCCCAAAAGCCGCGCTCAGTACGCCGAATGCCGCCTCGCGTGCATCGAACACCACGCGGGCGTAATAGGGAATGATCACGTTGAAATTGATGACCGTCAGGCTGAGTGCGCCCACCAGCAGCATCACGTTCCGCACGGCGGGCGTGCCGCGCACGTAGCGCAGGCCCTCGCGCACGTCTTCGGCCATGCTGCCGTGCTGACCGCCATCGCGAGCCGGAAAAGGCAGGGTGGCAATCACGAACAGCACCACGAAAAACGACGCCACATTCAGGTAAAAGGGAAGGGCCAGCCGTGAAAGATTGTCGGAATTGCCGCCCGCCAGCAGCGTCACGCCCAGCGCCGCCACCACGCCGAACAACGCTTGCCCAATGGTGCGGCTCACATTAAAAGACAGGCTGTTGAGGGCCACCGCGTTGGGCACGTCGCTCCTCGGTACAAAGTCCACGACCATGCTCTGACGGGCGGGCATATCAAATGCATTGGCCATGCCGCTGATAAAGGCCAAGATCATGACCAGAGGCAGGCTCACCACGCCCAGATGAGTTGTCACCGCCAACGCCGTTGCTGTAATCAGCAGGGTAATTTGGGTCGCCAGCAATACCCGGCGGCGCGGCACCCGGTCTATGACCGCGCCTGCAAACAGTGACAGCAACAGGCTGGGCGTAAACTGTGCCACCGTGACCCACCCCAGCGCCGCGCTGCTGCCGCCCGACAATTCCAGCACCAGGTATTGCTGCGCGGTGGCCTGCATCCACGACCCCACCAGCGAGAGAAGTTGGGAAAACCAGTAACGGCGGTAATTGGGGTGGCGCAGGGCACTGAAGGTTCGGCTGCGCCACGCGGTGGCACGCGCAAGCATTCCCGCAGGATAGGCCCGTACAGCAGCAGTTGTGGCCTGAGCACTCGCCTGAACTGTCCTTCAGTCAGTCATTCGGGACGGTGCGGGGGCCAGCACGGGGGGCAACGCAGTCGTCTTCATGGTTGGCATGGGGGCTAGGCAGGCCAAAGGTGCGCGTGTTACGGTGCGTCTATTCCTGTCCTGAGCGTCACCTGAAGATAAATTTATCTTGGGTGGCCTGTCCCAAAAGCCCCCTGTGAGACCCCTCTAGTGCGCTACGTTTACTCAATCCGCCGTTCTGCTTTGGCCCGTTTAGTCACGGTTGGCTTGCTGCTCGGTGCGGGCTTGTCTGCTGTGGCAGGCGCGACAGGGGGTTCTGTTTCCTCCCCAGCCCTCGCCCTATTTACCGTTACCGTTCAACCCGGCGACACTGCTTATGCTCTGGCACGCGGGGCGGGCATCAGCCTAGAGACGCTGCTGGCTCTCAACGGCCTGACCCCGAACGCGGCGGGCGGCGTGGACTTGCGGGCAGGTCAGACCCTACGGATTCGGGACTTGCCGCCGCATGTGGTGCAACCCGGCGAAACGTTGTATGGGCTGGCCCGCCGCTATGGAATCACGGTAGACGCGCTGCTGGCCGCCAATGGATTGCCCCCCAGTACCGTGCTGAGCGTCGGCCAGAGTCTGCGCCTGTCTGGGCCAACGGCTGCTGTGGCGTCGGCTCCCGCTGCAGCGGCTCCGGTGCTCCAGACTCCAGCAGTTCCAGTCCAGACAGTCCAAGCTCCAGCAGTTCAGCCTTCTCTTGTTCAGAACCCACTTACTCGTACAACGCCGCCCGTTTTGAGCGTTCAAAGTCAGCCCGTGCCGACCATCAATTCGCCCCAGATTCAAGGCTCCAGTGTGGCTTCAAGCATCCTGCCCAATCCCCTGCTTAACGCCCTCCCTAATGACTGGCGCGGCGCAGCGATGGCGTTACTGGGCACGCCCTACGTTTACGGCGGGGCCACCAGAGTCGGAACCGATTGCAGCGGCTTCGTGCTCCAGGTCTTTGGCCCACTGGGGTTACAGTTGCCCCGCCGCAGCGCGGATCAGGCGCAGGCTGGGTTGCCCATAGACGCTGCTGCCCTCTTGCCCGGGGATCTGGTCTTCTTCGATACCGAAGGACGCGGCAAGGTCACGCACGTCGGCATCTATCTGGGCGAAGACACCTTTGTGAATGCCAACAGCTACCGGGGCCAGGTGGCCGTAGACAAACTGATGTCTGACCGCTACTGGGCGGCTCGGTATCTGGGAGCGCGGCGCGTGCTGCCTGAAACTTTGGCCTACAGCCGGTAAAAGCGGAGGGTAGGCGAACTCAATCTCCTGTGCCGCGCATTCAGGCCAGCAAAAAACCGCCCAGTTGCATAGGCGGCTCAATGGGTTCAGTCAAAATTTAGGCGTCGTCGGAGGGGTCGGTCTGATCCAAAATGGCGCGGTACTCTTCCATATTCTCGCCCTCACCGAGTTCTTTGGCAATTTTTTCTATGGCGAGGCGCACCACTTCGCTTTTGCTGATCAGCCGTTCAGGGCTGGACAATTCGTACGCTGTGCGCGTCAGCAGCGCGTCCTGCTCGTCGCTGATCACCACTTGGAGACGTTTACGGTCTTTCTTGGGCATGACGCTCCTGCTCAGCCCTCGCTCAAGAACATGGGAAAGCGTGGGGAGAATATGAAAGGGGAAGACGGGAAAGAATCCGGAAGATAGCTGCGGAATGCTTGGAGCTTGGGCCTGCGGGCAGCGTAGCACGCAAGAAGAGTGGCCTCAACATCAACCTCAGTTGACGGCCCTGAGTAGAGCAAGTGAGATGAGTCTAACTATACCCCCAACGGCGGCAGGTCCAATCGGTCTAGACGCGCAGTGAGTATCGTGTGTAAGATGCACCTGTTAAGAGGGAATCTGCCAGTGATTTTGGTTGAGATTTACTCGTTTTTTGTACCTGTCTTCCTTCATGCCGCGTCTTGACGGCAGACCAAACTCATCTACCTGCGCCTTCCGCGTTGTAAAAGGAACCCCATGCAACTGACCCCACTGCACATCCAGGGAGGCCGCGAACTTAGCGGCGAGATCGCCGTCCAGTCCAGCAAAAATGCGGCCTTGCCGATCATCGTCGCCAGCCTTCTCAGCAGTGAACCAGTCACGTTGCACGGCATTCCGCGCCTCAGCGACGTGGATACGATTCTGGATCTGGCGCACCACATCGGCACGCGCCACGCCTGGGTCGGCCCCAACAGCCTGAGCCTGTACACCCCCGAAATCCTGAACACGCACGCGCCCTACGCGCTGGTCAGCAAGATGCGGGCCAGTTTTATTGTCATGGGCGCCATTCTGGCCCGCGTCGGAAAAGCCACCGTGAGTATGCCGGGCGGCTGTGCCTGGGGGCCACGCCCTGTAGATCAGCACGTCAAGGCGTTCCGGGCGCTGGGGGCGCACATTACCGAAGACGGCGGCGACTTCGCAGCCGAGCGGACGGGCAGCCTGAACGGCACGTTTGCCTTCGAGCTTCTGACGGTGGGCGGCACCCACAACGCGGTGCTGGCGGCGACCCTCGGAGACGGTGTGGTGGTTCTGGAAAACGCCAGCATCGATACCGACGTGATCGACATGATCGAGTTTCTGAACAGCCTCGGCGCGCGCATTGAGGGCGCAGGCACCAACACCCTGACCATTCACGGCGTGCCTGCCCTGCACGGCGGCGAATACACCGTCATTCCTGACCGCATTGAAGCGGCCACCTTTATGATCGCCGCCGCCGCCACCCGCAGCCGCATTACCCTGACCAATGTGCGCCCCGATCACCTGCGGGCCGTGACCGCCAAGCTGACCGAAATGGGCGTGGATATCACCGAGTCGGGCAAAACGCTGGTCGTGGATGCCGCCAACCGCGACCTGAAACCCGTGAACGTGACCACCCAGAGCTACCCCGGTTTTCCCACTGATGTGCAGCCGCAGATGAGTACGCTGCTGGCGACCATTCCCGGTACGAGCGTGGTGCAAGACCCCGTGTACCCGGATCGCCTGACGCATGTGGCTGAACTGCACCGTATGGGCGCGGATATCACGGTCAGCGGATACACGCAGGTGATTCAGGGGGCCAAGCTGCACGCCGCCCCCGTAAAGGCCGCCGACTTGCGGGCCGGAGCCGCACTGTTTATCGCGGCCCTCACCTGCGAGGGCGAAACCGTGATCGACGGCGTGCAGTACCTGAACCGGGGCTACGAACGTTTGGCCGAGCGCCTGCGTGGTCTGGGAGCCGACGCCCGCCAGCCAGAGCCAGCCCTCGCCAGCGCGATGGATTGAGATTTTAAACAGCAATAATAAAGTGCCTGCTCCGGTGATCTGGAGCAGGCACTTTTGCTGTACTACACGTGTTTGAAGAGCCTCTATACCAACTCGGCCCGCGCTTCCTGCTCCTTGCGGAATTGCAGTTCATACAGGTCGCGGTACACGCCGCCCGATGCCATCAGCGCCTCGTGCGTCCCGTCCTGCACGATGTGGCCTGCATCCAGCACCACGATCCGGTCTGCATTGCGAATGGTGCTGAGGCGGTGGGCGATCACGAAGGTCGTGCGGCCCATCATCAGCGTTTCGAGGGCCTGCTGCACCAACGATTCCGATTCGTTGTCCAGCGCACTGGTCGCCTCATCCAGAATCAGGATGCGCGGGTCTTTGAGAATGGCGCGGGCAATCGCGACCCGCTGCCGCTGACCGCCCGAGAGTTTCACACCGCGCTCACCTACAACAGTGTCGTAGCCCTTTTCAAAGGCGCTGATGAACTGGTGGGCATTGGCAGCGCGTGCGGCGGCCTCAATTTCAGGCAGGGTGGCGTTGGGTCGGCCATATAGGATGTTCTCGGACACGGTGCCGGAGAACAGCAGCGTTTCCTGCGGCACGAGGCCCACCTGCGCCCGCAGATCTTCCAGCGTGTAGTCGCGCACGTCGTGTCCGTCTACGCTCAGATTGCCTTCCGACACGTCCCAGAAGCGGGGAATCAGGTTGACGAGGGTGGTCTTGCCTGCCCCGCTTGGCCCCACGAGGGCCACGACCTGTCCAGCGGGTACGTCCAGATTGATGCCGTTCAGAATCGGTGCGCCCTCGTATTTGAAGTTGACATTCTGGAAGCTCACGCGGCCTTCTGCGCGGGCCAGCGGCACCGGCTTGGACGGCGCAGGCAGGTCGCTCTTTTCGTCCATCAGTTCAAAGATTCGTCCCGATGCGCCCAGAGCTTCCTGAAACTGGTTGAAAATCCCGGTCAGGGCCGCCACCGTGCCGCCCACTTGCAGCGCATAAATTAGGAAGCTGACCAATTTGCCGGGGGTCAGGTCGCCTGCCATGACCTGCCGCCCGCCGTACCACAGCACCACCGCCAGCGCTCCGAACGTCAGGAAGCTCATAACGCCCGCCATCAGGGCTTGCAGTTGGGCACGCTGAAGGGCCGCCACAAAACTTGCCATGACGCCGCGTCCGTAGCGGTTACGTTCCACGTTCTCAGCGGTAAAACTCTGCACGACTCGCACGCCGCTGATGGCTTCCTCGGCACTGGCGTTGGCATCGGCAATAGCGTCCTGCACGGTGCGGCTGATCTTGCGAATCCGCCGCCCAATGGTGATGGCCGTGCCGATGACGAGGGGAATGACCGCCAACGTGAGTAGGCTCAGGCGAGGGCTGGTGGTAATCAGCAGGATCACGGCCCCGATCAGGCTGACACTTTGGGCGGCCAACTGCGCCAGCGCCGTGCTGGTCACTGTTTGTACCGTTCCCACATCGGCAGTCAGGCGGCTGGTCAGGTCACCCGTCTTGTGGTTGCCAAAAAAGCGCGGCGACAGCGTAATCAGGTGCGAAAACAGCGCCCGCCGCAGGTCGGCCACCACGCTGGCTCCTACCCGCGAGAGCAAGTAAGACTGCGCCGCCCCAAACAGAGCCGAGAGAGCAAAGATTCCCAGCAGGCTGATCACGGTGCGGTCAAGTGGGCCGGTGTCGGTGCTACCTACTCTCAGAAAAGAGGCGTCGATCAGGCGTCCGAACAGACTGGGAAACACCAAGCTCAGGCCGCTGGAAACCAGTGTGGCGAGCAGGCCCAGCAAAAACAGCTTCCAGTAGGGGCGGGCGTAGGCCAACAGGCGCAGCAATTGTTTGGGATCGCGTTTGGGGCGCGGCGCGTTGGGGTCTGCATCGGCAGGCAACGCCATAGAACGGCTCGGACGAGACAACATAGGGCTTAGGGTACGCCTCAGAAGGGGGGAAGATGGCCCGCCCGCCTTCAATCCAGGAATCTGCGTTTGTTCGGTTGTGAGCCGGAAGGTTCTGCGAGTATCCCTTGTGTTGTTCGGCTCTCAGGATTTTACAGGTGGAGAAGGCAAAAGCTACAGCCTGAACCCGGCTTGATAGCAGTGTGTGACAGTACAAAACTAAAGCGGCGGGCATGTAGATAGCCCGCCGCCTCGATGTTTCCTACGACCCTATTCTGCTTAAGCCAAGACCGCCTGAGTTTCCACGTACTCCATGCCCAACGCGTCGGCCACGCCCTGATAGGTGAGCTGGCCCGCGTGCGTGTTCAGGCCGAGGCTCAGCGCCTTGTTGCGGGTCAGTGCGCCAATCCCGTGATCGGCCAGCAGCAGGGCGTAAGGCAACGTCTGATTGGTGAGAGCAAAAGTACTGGTGCGGGGCACGGCTCCTGGCATGTTGGCGACGCCGTAGTGAATCACGCCGTCCACAAGGTAGGTGGGATCGTCGTGGGTGGTGGCATGAATGGTTTCCACACAGCCGCCCTGATCTACGGCCACGTCCACAATCACGCTGCCTTCCTGCATGAGGGGCAACATGTCGCGGGTGACGAGGTGGGGGGCTTTTGCGCCGGGAATCAGCACCGCGCCCACCAAGAGGTCAGTTTCGGGCAGCAGGGCGCGAATGTTGGCTTCGCTACTCATCATGGTGGTCAGCTTGCCGAAAAATACGTCGTCAAGGTAGGTCAGGCGGCGGTGAGACACGTCCAGCACGGTTACTTTTGCCCCCAAGCCCATCGCCATTTTTGCGGCATTGGTGCCCACCACGCCGCCGCCCACGATCACCACATGTCCGGCCTGTACTCCGGGTACGCCGCCGAGCAGCACACCGCGCCCGCCCACTGGCTTTTGCAGGTGGTACGCGCCCGCTTGCACGCTCAGGCGGCCCGCGACTTCACTCATGGGCATCAGCAGGGGCAGGCTGCCGTCTTCCACCTGTACGGTTTCGTAGGCAATCGCGGTGGTTCCGGCCTTCAGCAACGCTTCGGTCAGGGCGCGGTCTGCGGCCAGATGCAGGTAGGTAAAGAGCAGCAGATCGTCGCGCAGGTAGCTGTATTCACGCTCAATCGGCTCTTTTACCTTGACGACCATCTGAGCGGCCCACGCCTCATCTGCCGTGCCCATCACCGCGCCCGCCGCCACGTATTCGGCGTCAGCAATGCCGCTGCCCACGCCTGCGCCGTGCTCTACAGTGACGGTGTGGCCGCGCCGCACCAGCGTTCCCACACCGCCGGGAGTGAGGGCGACACGGTTTTCTTTCACCTTGATTTCTTTGGGCAGTCCGATGTTCATGATGTTTCTCCTTGGGGTTTGCCAGAGATGCACCGCTGTGATGTTCACGCGGCGACACTTGATTGAGATGGCGCAATGCTAGCAGGAAGGCCCGCCGCCGCGATTGCCCGCAGGCCCGCTAAGAGGGGCATTGCCGCAATAACGTTGCGCCAAACTGCTAAACTTGGCCCCAAGATGTCACAATCTCAGCCCGCTTCCGCACGTTCCGGTGCCGTGGAACTCGACGCCATTGACCGGCACATCCTCGCCATCTTGCAGCGCGACGCCCGCATTCCCAATACCGAGTTGGCCGATGAAGTGGGCCTGACGCCTGCGCCTACCCTGCGCCGGGTGCGGCGGCTGGAAGAAGAGGGCATTATTCACCGTTATGTGGCCCTGCTAGACCCCAAACAGGTGGGCCGCGACCTGATGGTGGTGGTGCGCGTGACGCTGGACAAGCAGACCAAACAGGGCTTCGAAACGTTTGCCGAACATATGCGCAACCGCCCCGAGGTGCTGGAATGCTACCTGTGCCTGGGCGACACCGACTACCTGCTGAAGGTCTGCCTGCCCGATCTGGACGCCTACCAGAAGTTCCTCGTAGACGTGCTGGCCGCCATTCCCGGCGTTCGCAACACGGCCAGCACCATCGTGGTCAAACAGGAAAAATACACCACCAGTCTTTCGTTGGACTGAGTTGCCCCTTTGGGTGGGTGGCCGTACACCGCAACGGGGGTCTTTTGCCCGTCTCATATTCACCCTCTCTATACTCCGGTTATGTTGCTCCGTAAACGTTCCCTTGGTCTGTCCCTGCTCGGCCTCTTGCTGATGGCCTGTGCGCCTCAGGCCAGCAAGGTTCCCGCCAAAGTTCCAGCCTCGGTTCCTGCCAAGACGCCCGCTGCATCGGCTCCGGCTGCCGCGCCCGTCGTCTATGCGCCGCTGCCGTACCTGAGTGCCGCACCCATTCGCACCTTCGCCAAAGCCGAACAAGTTATCGTGCCCGGTAAGCAGTACCGCGCCGTCCTGAAGACCAGCAAGGGCGACATCACCATCGACCTGAACGCTGCGGGCAGCCCGGTGGCCGTCAACAACTTCGTGTTCCTGGCCCTCAACCGCTTTTATGATGGAACCCGGTTTCACCGCGTCATAGACGGCTTCATGGCGCAGGGCGGCGACCCTCAGAGTGCCGACCTCTCCAAAAAAGCGGCGTGGGGAACGGGCGGCCCCGGCTACCAGTTTTCTTACGAGGTCAACAACAAGTTGCGCTTCAACTCGGCGGGCGTGCTGGGCATGGCCCGCTCGCAAAGCCCGGATTCGCAGGGCAGCCAGTTCTTCATCACTCTTACCGACGCCGATTTCCTGAGCGGCCAGTACACGGTGTTCGGCAAAGTGAGTGCGGGACAGGACGCTCTGGCCAAGCTGACGCGCACGGCCAGCGGCAACGATACGCCCCTGCCCTCAGCGGTAGCCGACACCTTGCAGAGCGTCACAATTCTCGCCTCCAAATAGGTCTTTCCAACATCCAAAAAGCGTGATGCAGCAGCGCGGCGTGAACTCCGGTTTGCGCCGCTTTTTTCTGACTGGCCGTATGGAGATCACTAGGCCAAACGGTGCAGTCGCCTTTCTCAGACCCTTCAACCCTCGCCCCTTAGACTGCTGTTCCACACCAACCTCAACGGGGATGCTCCCACCCGCTTCCTCCTTGCCGCTACACTCCATCTATGACTTTGTTGCGCCGCCTTCTGCCCGTTGCCGCTGCCGGAGCTGCCCTGTATTACCTGCGCGGCGTGTACCGTTTCCGCGATCCGGTGCGCCTGCCACCCGCCGATGCCGACACGGTTCTGGCTCCTGCCGATGGCCTGATCTGCCTGGTCAAGCGGGTGACTGGCGGGCAAATCTACGCCGATTCCGGGTCACATCCCATCCCGGTGAGCGATTTGGCGGGCTTACCGGAAGCGGCCCCGGATGGCTGGTTGGTGGGCGTGTATATGGGGCCGCTGGACGTGCATTTCACCTACCATCCGGTGGGCGGGGCCGTGGTGCGTGCCCACCACACGGGCAGCCGCCAGAATACCCCGCTGCTGTCGGCTGGCGCGGCGGCCTCGCTGCTGGCCGGGCGTCCCGCCGACTTGCTTGCCACACGCGGCACGCTGGAAAACGAGCGGCACGCGCTGACCACCCACACCATTCACGGCGAAGTCACGACGACCCTGGTGGCCCCTGGCAGCGGCCTGAATGCCACCACCTACACCCGCGAGGCCGATACCGTGCGGGCAGGCAACAAGAGTGCTTTCTTGGACGAAGGCGGCTTGGTGCTGCTCTATGTGCCTGCCGCTTTTACACCGCAGGTCAGCGTAGGTGACCGCGTGCTGGGCGCAGAAACGGTGGTGGCGCGGGCCGAAGCATGATCTTTCCATTGGTCAATGCAGCTCAGTCAGGGCGGGCGCAGTTTTTCTTGTGGCTCGCTCCGGTAGTGCTGGTGGCGCTGGCCTTCATTCCTGATCCACCCGATGCGCCCACCGTACCGCATTGGGGACTCCTTGTTGTGGCTGCTCTCTTTGCTGCTCTATTTCAGCTCGCGCCGCGCCGCTTGCGCTACCGCCTGACCCCCAATGGGTTGGAAATTAGTCGGCTGCTGGGAACCACACTGCTTCCTTACGCCGGAATGCAGGTCAGAAAGACAGTAGGACGTTTGGGCGTTCGCACCTTTGGAACGGGGCTGCCGGGGTATCTCACCGGGGCATTTTCATTCGGGTCAGACGGCGTACGTTCGGTCACGGCGTTGGCTTCGGTGGCGTCGGGTGGGGTTCTGATCGGGGTTCCGGTGAGCAAGGAAGCCCTAGCCCGCCCGCCGTTCATTCTGCCGCCTAAGCCAACCTCTGGCGCTGAACCGCTTCGGTGGTATTTCCTCACGCCTGCCGACCCACAAGAATTACTGGTGGAACTTGTGCAGCGTGGTGCGGTGGTGGCTCCATGACCCTTACCCTGCTGCCCGATGTGGGCGACCTCCTGCGCCTCAGCCCCCAGTACAACGCGGGTACAGTCGTCGAACTGCTGCGGTTTCTGGGAGCATCCGAAGTCTGGTGGGCCACCGGCTCCGACCCCGATCACCCCCTGCGCGACGCCTTGCCCGCTGCCCGCATCGGCATTCGGGAGGTGGCCCCCGATTGGGCCTGGGCCGAGGCCGAATACCACCAGCTCACCAATTTTTTGAACCAATACCCGCAGGGCCACGAACGGTTGCGGGCGGCGGGACAGGCCGAACGCGCCCTGAGTGCCGCCCTCACCGAACCTCTCAGCGCCGTGCGGGCCATCAGCCCAGAGCTTCTGGACGCCGCCCGCGCCTACCATGACGCCACCCGCACGGCACTCGACGAAGGCCCCGGCACGCGCTGGCAGGAGCGGCGGTTGTCGGAGTTGGCGGCGGCGGTGCAAGGTCAATTGGGGCAAGGTGAATCAGGCGTCGTGCTGGTGGCGCTGGACGACTTACCGGGCCTGCAAGCCCTCTTGCCCCATTCTGTTTTGCCTGATCTGGCCAACTTTGCCCCCGGCGAACTGAGCCGCGTGCGGGCGCTGGCTGACCGGGCATGGCAACTGAACGAGGGTGACGACTTGGGGGCGCTGCTGGCCGCCCTAGACCGTGAACCCGGCGATCCGGTCACGCCCAAAGCCGAACTTGACGCCGCTGCCGCCAGCATTCACCTGGCGGTGGGTGACTTGGCGGCGGCCCGCGCCCTGCTGGAACGCGCTGCACACGGCCTGACCGACTTGCCCCGCAGCCTGCCCGGTCTGACACTGGCCCGTTTGGGTCAGGTGCGCGACGCGCAGGGAGACCGGGATTTGGCGGTGCGAACCTACCGCGCCGTGCTGGCCCTCAACCACGCCCCCGCTATTGCCCGCAAAACGGCGGAAGCGGGCCTGCAAGTGCCGTTTAGTCTGGAGATTCCGGCCACGGATTGAGATTCACCGCACCCGCTCCAGCCACCACGCCCGCACGTCCAAGCGTTCGGAGTGCAGCAGATGGGGTTGGCCTTCCAGTTGTATGCCTAGGCGATCCGCCAACGTATTTTCGGCAATTTCGGCTTCGGCGCGGCGCAGCGGCCAAGGCGTGTGCTGGATGTGGCCCCGGTAGACCCGCCCCGTTTTGTCGGCGCTGTATAGGGCGAGGCGGTTGGTCAGCCAGTCGTCCAGCGAACCGGGCGCGGCCTGAAACTCTGGCCCCACTGGGCGGTAGGCGGCGGCAAACCGTCCCGCTGGGGCGTCGGCTTGCGTGCGGGCGCTGGCGTAGCGCGTGACGCCGTGTTCACGGTGCATCCACATCTGGGCCAGGCTGTAGGGCAGATGAAAAAAGGTGCGGGCCAGCACCACAGGCAGCGCTTCGGGAATGTCCAGACTGTAAAACCAAACGCCCGGCACGCCGTCTACCGTCACATACGTCCTCAGGTTCAGTTCTGGAAAGGCGCTCAGGCGGGGCACAGCGGGCGTCAGGCGCGGGGCGACGCCGCTCATACGGAACGGCACGACGCCTAGGTAGGCTCGCCCGCCGCGTTTGTCCACCTCTACACCCGCCGGGAGGGTGCGGGCAATCAGGTCAGGATTCACCGCCCAGTGCATAAAACACAGGTCGTGCCACTGCATCCGCAGCACCCAGGGGCCGCGTGCGGGGGGCAGGGGAGAGGGGTCAGAGGAAATCATAGGTGCAGTCAAGCACAGAGGCGGGAGCCAGCACTGTCTGAGAAGCTGCCTGAACACAAGGTCATGCGTGACTCAGACCAGCTTCAAGGCCGAGTCCATTAGCGTTATAAAACCGTCTGCGCCCTTTGCTGCCTTGGTTGTTTACCGTTCCCCAGTCATCTGCCCCACGCTGACTTCTCCGCTTCTACCACTGCCGGTTTGTCCGCTACTGCCCGTCATCATCAGGCCCAACTGGGTTTCGGTGGCGTCGGCGGCGTTCACTTCTCCGGCAATCTGGCCCTCGTACATCACCAGAATCCGGTCTGCAAGGTTCATCACTTCGCCCAAATCGGCGCTGATGAGCAGCACGGCCAGACCCTGATCACGGGCTTCCACGATTCGGGCGTGAATAAACTCGATTGCGCCGATGTCTACGCCGCGTGTGGGCTGGCTGGCGATCAGAATTTTCGGGCCTTTGCGCATCTCGCGGGCCACGATGATTTTCTGGGCATTGCCGCCGCTGTAACGCCCGGCTTGCAGGCTGGCACTGCGCGGGCGAACGTCATACTTCTCCGACAGGTCGCGGGCATTTTGCTCGATCACGTCCAGATTCAAGAAGCCGAAGCGTCCGGCAAACGGTGCCTGATCGTGTTCGCCCAGAATGAAGTTTTCGGCGGTGGTCATGTCCAGCACCAGCCCGCGCTCGTTGCGGTCTTCGGGAATGTGCGACAGGCCCGCCGCTTCCACTTCGCGCACGCCCCGCGCCGTTTTGCCCAGATAGGCGATCGTGCCGCCCAGCACCGAGGTCAGGCCCGTGATGGCTTCTACCAGTTCGCTCTGGCCGTTGCCCTCCACACCTGCAATGCCCACGATTTCGCCCGCCCGCACCTGAAACGACACATTGTCTACAGCGTTTTTGTGCTCGCCCTTCACGGTCACGTTTTTAATGTCCAGCGCGACTTCCCCCGGCTGGGCGGCGGTTTTGTCTACCCGCAAATTCACCTCGCGGCCTACCATCATGCGGGCCAGCGTTTCGGTGGTGGCTCCGGCGCTGGGAATAGAACCGATCATCTTGCCGTCGCGGATCACGCTGATGGTGTCCGAGATGTGCAGCACCTCATGCAGCTTGTGGCTGATGAAAATCACGGCATTGCCGCTGGCCGCGTACTGATTTTTCAGGAAGTCGAACAGTTCGTCGGTTTCGCTGGGAGTCAGTACGGCGGTGGGTTCGTCCAGAATCAGGATGCGTGCGCCCCGGTACAGCGTTTTCAGAATTTCCACTTTCTGCTGCTTGCCCACCGGAAGATTCCCGATCAGGGCGTCTGGGTCGAGGTCGAAGTTGAATTGCTTGACCAGATCGGCCACCTTGCGCCGTGCACCTGCAATATCAATTCGCCCGCCGATGGTCGGCTCTGCGCCCAGAATCACGTTTTCGGTGACGGTCAGGGTATCGACCAACATGAAGTGCTGGAACACCATGCCGATGCCGCGTGCGATGGCGTCGGCGGGGTTAGACAGGCTCACGGTTTCGCCGTCTACGACAATTTCGCCGCTGGTGGGCGGCTGAGCGCCGTACACGATCTTCATCAGCGTGCTTTTGCCTGCGCCGTTTTCGCCGCACAGGGCGTGAACGCTGCCCCATTTCACGGTCATAGAGATATTGTCGTTGGCGAGTACCAGTGGAAAGCGCTTGGTGATGTTCCGCAGTTCCAGTGCATTTTCAGAGTTGTGCCGAACCTCGCGCAGCACGTCAGGAGTGGGGGCGGTCATGGGTACAGTGTAACGGGGCCGGGGCTGAGGATGAAGGCGCTGACGCCGATGTACCCGCCAAAGAACTCACGCCTGCTTTTGCGCCCGTCCGCCGGGCTTGCTCTGATTCCCAAGCATCTGGCCCTGCTGATTTGAACGGCCACCGGATGTTCAGCGAACGCCGCCAGTCTGTGCTTTTTGCCATTCGCTCTGCTCCGCAGCTGTTCCAGTCCGCTCAGATGATTCTTGCAAACCATCGCCATCAGGCAGAATGTCAGGCATGGAAGCATTCTGGTTGGCGGTCACGAATCTGGGGCGGGATGAAGTGTTTATCGTGGCGTTGGCGCTGTATACGTGGTTGGTCAGCCCACGTGGCGGGCGCAATTTGGGCGTGGCGTTTGCCCTGAGTTACCTGGTCAATACAGCCCTGAAATTTGGCTTCGATCTGCCCCGACCCTTCACCAACGACCCGGCGGCGGCCAGTGCAGCGGCCAAAGCCACAGCGGGCGGCCCTGGCCTGCCCAGCGGCCATACGCAAATGGCAGCGACATTGTGGGGCGGCATCGCCCTCCAGGTGCAGCGGCCCGGAATGTGGCTGGCGGCGGGCCTGCTGATTGCGCTGATTTCCTATTCCCGCCTGGCCCTCAACGTGCATTACCCCAGCGACGTAGTGGTGGGCCTGCTCTTGGGCGGCGTATTTGCCCTGATGGCCGCCCGAATCCATGTGCCCGACGAGAACGCCGTGCGTTGGGGCGTGCCCGCGCTGCTGCTGCTGGTGGCTGCCTTCCTGCCCACTGGAACGCCCCGCGAATACGGCACCGCTTTGGGCCTGCTGGCCGGATTCTGGTTTGTGCGCCCCACCTTCACCCCGCCCCGCGACGTGGCTGGCCGCCTGATCGTGGCTGTACTGGGTCTGGTTTTGGTGTTCGCCGTGTTCTTCGGACTCGGAGTCTTGCCCCAAAGTGTGAAAGACATCGGGCTGGTGCGGGCGCTCCGGTATGCGGTGTTGGTATGGGTTGCGGCAGAAGGCGTGCCGCTGGTGCTTCGTCACTGGATGCCTAGAGGGGTGTAGGGGGTGGGTTGTGGGTGTAGGGACAGAAAAAGTCAGCGCCTAACCTTTTTCTCCTCTTGCCACAAGCTACAACCCACCTCCGACAACCATCCTTGTGTCCCGTGTCACTTCATTTTCTAAAGCATCAGGGGTAATATACCCCCATGACCACCCCCGACCAGCAACACGCCCAGCAGGCCGACGCGCAGGCTCCGCAGCAGCAAGTGTTGGTACCGCTGACCACGCCCGAAGACGTAGACCACTTTCTGAAAGAGCATCCTCTCGCCGCCGTATTCAAGGCAGGCACCTGCCACAAGACCATGCAGGGCTTTGGCGTGCTGGAGCAGTTTTTGCAGCGCCACGAGTTGCCTGTCGGCTTTATTCGGGTCGTCGATTGGCGTCCGGCCAGCAATCACATTACAGACCTGACAGGCATTCAGCACCACAGCCCGCAACTGATTCTGTTCAAGGAAGGCCAGCCGCAGTTTGAAGTGAACAACTGGGACATCACCCCAGAAGCGCTTGAGCCTGTGTTTACGGCGCAGGTGCCGGTGCGGGCCGGAGAAGGTGCAGTCTCTACCGACGACAATGTGGAACCCTACCGCCGCCTGATGAACGACTTTGTAGAAGGCCGCCTCAGCGATTGGGCTTTTCAGGATCAGTACGTGAACATGTTCCGCGACGACGCCAGCCTCCGCAGCCAGCGTGAATTCGACCTGTTGTCGCGCTTGTTTGGCGACCCCGACGCCTATCACGGTGGCCTGCACCAGTTGGGTCAACCCCAGCAGCGCGGCGACCTGAAAGCCCGCGTGCAGGAATTGTTGGCCGAACTCGGTTGATTCTGGAGCAGGGCGGTAGAGGGATCAGTTTTAGCCCAGGCATCGGCGTCTCATTTTCAGGACAAAGAGAGCCAGTTTTCTGGAGCAGCCTGACCTCTACCTGCCGTTCCTAACATCCTGTTGATATAAAGTTAATTTCTTCATTCATCTCACGTCCGACCCAGCCGAATTCGGTGGGCCGGACGTGAGATTTTCGACGTGTGTAAGCGGGCGGTAAGACGATTCGCGGTGAGATAGAGGCGTTCATTTTTTGCACACCGCTCACTTAGTTTTCTCAGAGGGGTTGCTCACAGCTTCAACCCGTTGCTCTTCCAAGACCGCCCCGCGTACACAGCGAAATTTTAACTTCCACTCATGTTGATCGTAGGTACACTGCCCATGTTGATGACTCTGCCGCTGCTCTCCGTGCCGCAAAACCTTGCGGTGTACTCTCACCTTTCTACCGACCATTACCCCTGGACAGAAGTGACGGTAGACCTCGCCGCACGTCAGGCACAGGGTTTTACTGGAATATTCGACGCCATGCAGGGCCAGCGGTGGGCACGGTTCGTGTGGGTGCGGGGCCAGATGCGCGGCGGATTCACGGCGGGCGGCGAGGTCAGCTGGGCCACCATGATGCGCGGGTTGCCGCAGGCCAACGTCAGCTTGCAGGAGCAGGAGCCTGTGGTGGCCGACATGGTCTGGAGTTGCCGTCAGGCCAATCCGGCCCCCCTGCGCGGCGCGTGGCCCGACGTACAGACCACCCTAGAGCGCGAACGGTTTTTTGGGGTACTGGTGTCTGGAACCGCGTGCAGCTACTGGGAAACAGGCCGGATGCTGGGCGGCACCTTGCCCAAGCCGGGGGCAACCTGCGTCACGCTGTCGCCGCCCGTCATCGATGACCGCCCCTCGTTGCTGGCCTTCTGGATGGAACTGATCGCCGTGACCCACCGCGCCTTTGCGCTGGACGAAACCTGGCGGCAGGTGAGCATCGGGCTGGCTGTCGATCATCCTTGCCTCGATCCTTTTGCACAGGAAGTTCGCGTGCTGGGCGGGGTCTTGCAGGTCGATCAGGAGGTGGGTGTGAGTGAGTTGCGGCCCGCGCTGCTGGCAGCCTACCGCGCCACTCTGACCCGTTTGGGCGTGCGCCTCGCCGATTTGCCCATTGCTTCTCTGCGTGAACAGCCCATCTGGGCCACTGCTGGACTGGAGGTAACCGCATGACCGTGCCCACTGGACAACCCAACCCGACTGGCCCCCTGAGCTGGCCGGGCGATCTGCAAGATGCTACGCCGCTGCCTTTTAACGTGTGGCGCGTGATGCATCAGGTGAATGGCGAGCGCGACGCGATGGAAGTGGCGCGGCTGGCCCGTGTCAGCCTGCCCGAGGTGCTGGACGCCATGACTCAGGCTGGACGTTGGTCTGGCCGCGCCGCACAGCGCGAACAGCCTGTGACTGAGCAAGCCCTGAAAGAAATTCAGCAATGCCTGATGGTGGTCGTCGGGCCCATGGGTGAATTTATGGTGGACGACGCTTTTGAAGACCTGGGGGAAGACAACGTGACCCTCAGCCAACTCCTGGGCCACCTGGCGACCCAGTTAGGCGAAAGCCGCGTGCAGGCGTTTGTGCGGCAACTGCGGGCGCGGGGCATCGCGTGACACGGCTACGCCGATCCAGAGACGGTCCACGACTCTCACTGTCTGAATTTCTCCGAGTTCTACAACTCTGCCTTACTGCTCCCACTTCCGTCCGCGCCCCTCTTCTGCCCAGCGGTTTAGGCTTGGGCAGCCCCCACCGGAAGGTCATGCCATGAAGTACACCGTCATCATTCGCCAGCCCGTATCAGATGAGGTTCGTCCCACTCTGGAGAAACAGCTCATAGAACGCTTCGGCCTCACGGGCGATCAGGCCCAGCGCCTCTCGGCTCGCCGCTCTGGCCGCCTGATGAAACCCACCGGACGTGCCCGCGCCGACCTGCTGCTGCGCGTCTTTCAGGATGTGGGCGCGCAGGTGGCCATGGAGGAAGTGCGCGAAGAAACGGGCATGTTCAGCGATCCCTTTCAGGCCGTGCCTACCCCTACGCCCGCGCTGGCAGGCTGGGGAAACAGCCTGAACGAAGACGCGCCGATGGCTCCTAACCGCCAAGGCGAAACGCTGGCCGAACTGATTGCCAGCAGCGCCCGCAGCGATGGTGGCCGTCAACCTGCCAGCGCAAGTGCGCGTGCGGGATTGGCCGAAAACGACAACTGGGCCGACCTTGCCGCGCCGCAGCCTACCCCTGCGAATCTGGGTGGACGGGACAGCAACGACCTGGAGAGCCTGTTCCCGACGGGCACAGCGTTTCCGGAGACCACTGTGTTTCCAGACCCCTTTGCACAGAGTCCGTTGGCACAGGGCGGCACTCTGGCCGACGCGCCCGCTAACTTGTCCGATCCTGCTATGGCGCAGGCCAATGCCTCTGCCGACGTGTGGTCTGACTTTACGGGCGCCCTGACCATCACCGACGCCAAGCCCCGTGAGGAAGCTGCCGCTGCCGAAACGCCTTCGGCGATGTTCCTGACCGCCGTAAACGAAGAAAGCCGTAGCAATCTGGGAGCGCGGCGCAGTCTGGCCCAACAGCTGACCTTCGGGGCGCTGGCACCACTTGCGCTGTCTACCGCCGTGACGCTGACCCTGCTGAGCCTGACCCTGCCCGGACTGCAACGCCAACTGGTGGCCCAGAACGCACAGGCTGTAGCTGTAGCCGTGGGAACCAGCCTCGACACCCGCGACCAGGAAACCGTAAACGCGCAGCTAGACGCCCTCTTGGCACGCTCGGCGGTAGGCTTCGTGCGGGTGGAGTTGCCCGACGGCACGACCTACTTCCGTGGCCGCGACCCTCGCCTCGACGGAACCCTGCAAAGCAGCGTGGCGAAGTGGCTGGTCGATAACCCCATCACGGGCACGTTCCAGACCTCGGGCAGCGCCGCCGACAGCTACCGCACCCAGTTGCAGCAGCTGGAAGAAGTGGGCGCGGGCGATTCCTCGCAGGCCCAAGAACTGCGCCGCCAAGCCGAAGACCCCGCCAACCAGCGCAGTGACCGCACGCCCTACGTGGTCAGCCGTCTGGGCGTGATCGAAGGCCAAAATGGACAGCGCACCACCACCTCGGCCACCGAGAAAAACGACAGCCTGCTGTACCGAATCGCGGTAGGAGTGCCCAACGCACAGGCCGCCATCAACCTCCGCAACACGTTGCTGCTGGTGCTGGGCGTGTCGCTGCTGGCGTTGGCGTTGGCCGCCGCCCTGGCCGTGCGTGCTGCCCGACGCGTGGTGCAGCCTATCGAGCGCCTTGTGGCAGTGGCCGACGCCATCAGCATGGGCGACCTGTCCCGCCCCGTGCAGGCCGACCGCAACGACGAAATCGGTGATCTGGCACAGGCATTGGAGCGCATGCGCCTGAGCTTGGAAGCCGCTATGGATCGTCTGCGCCGCCGCAAACGCGGGTAAGGTTTCACCCCTTTGCAGGAGCGGGCGGCAACGGTGCAGAGGCACTGGGCCGCCTGCTTCTTTTTGGGTTGATGCGTGCGCCATGAGCGGTATCTGTCGTAGTCGTCCTGCTGTGCTGAGTTGCCTCACCAATCCTAATTTCGGCAAGAGCAGGAGGTTCAGGTCGAACTGCAATCTTGTGCGTGACCCTGAACCCTTAGACGGTTTGGCCTGCCTACCACCCAAGTCGTGCAATCAAAATAAAGACTACCTAAAGGCCACCGGACACGCAATTCTGACCGCTGGCCTGCAACGTAACCTTTACCTTGGAGTCATGACTTCCCAAACGCCGCCCGCTGCCCCAAATAGCCGTCCTAAACGCCGACCCAACCGCGCTCTAGGCTGGACGGTGGCGGGCCTGGCCTTGCTGGGTGCACTGGCTGGAGCCACCGCCTACACAGGCGCACGCACCCAGGACACCACCGAACAGGCGATTCAGGGCATGGTCACGGCTCTGGATGCCAGCGGCGTGGCGAGCGTGGAAAATTCTAAGTATCAACGCGGATTTACGAACTCTACACAAACGATGACAGTCGTGCTGGGCGACGGCGAGGACGGAGAAAAGCCCATGCGCCTGCTCGTGACCAACCGCATTCAGCATGGGCCTTTGCCGGGGTTCAGGTCGGTGGGGCAAGCGCTGATCGATACCGATGTGCGCTTTGAAGACGCCGCCCTGCAGGCCCGCATGACCAAAGCTTTGGGTGGCAAACAGCCCACTATTCGGACAGTGGTGGGCTTGGGCGGAACCTCTACAACCGATCTGAATATTCCTGCCGGAACCCTGACCGAGGCAGGCGACACGGTCAATTGGCAACCGCTGACGGCGCAGGCCAGTATGAGCGGGCTGACCTCGCGCGTAAATCTGAATTGGCCGGGGCTGACGGTGGCAGGCGAACTGGCGGCCACTGTAGGCCAGGTGGCCGTGAACAGCGATATTACCCGCCGATCCAAAGATGATTTGCTAGGCGTGGGCAAAACGAACGCGACGGTAGACAGTCTGACCATTTCGGGTGGTGAAGCCCCGGTGAATGTGCGGCAAATGCGGCTGGGCAGCGAGGGTCGCCTGAACGGTGCAGCGCACTATGACGGCACACTGACCTACGACATCGGCCAGATTGAGGGCGCTGGGCAGACTTTTAAAGATGTGCAGTTGCATCTGGCGGCGCGGCACTTGGCAATTGCGCCCCTGCAACGCCTGGGCAAGCTGGTCAACGATTTGCAAGCGGCGCAGCGCGGCAGCACGGGCAGCCTGCCTGACCTGACCGCCGCCCAGGAACAGCAAATTCAGACCGACCTGCTGGCCCTGCTGAAAGAAGACCCGCGCCTTATCATTGACCGCCTGAGCGTGGGCACAGGCAGCGGCCCGGTGGTGCTGACCGGGCAAGCGAATCTGACCGGCCTGGGCCAACTGAGTGGCGAGGAATTGGCCGCGCTGGAGCAGGTGCCGATGCTGGCCCTGAGCCGCGTGGACGCACAGGCCCAAGTACAGGCCAGCGAGGCTGCGTTGTCGGGTTTGGTGGAAGCGTTTGGGGAAGAAAGCCCGTTCAGCGACCCAGCGGCCATAGAGCAACTGATAGAAGCCGGATTTGTGACCCGCAGCGGCAATAAGCTGACCGCCAATCTGAGGTTCAAAGATGGGGCGTCCACGCTGAACGGGCAATCGTTGGGCGATTTCTAGGACAGCTCACAGCCGATCTGAGCTGCAGGCCATCAAGACTCTTAGAAATTAGACTTGACAAGTAGGCCAAGAGATCACAGAACGGGGCAGAGGGCCGTCATTGGCTCCCTGCCCCGTCAGGACTTGAACTTTACTTGTTCGCTTCCATGCTGTGCTTCATGTCGCGGATCTGGTCATGGCTGGCTTTCACCTGAGCAAACTGCGTTTCGACAAAGGAACGGATGTCGGCGGGCAGGTCGGCTTCTTTCAGCACATCCTGATAGTTTTCCACGGCCACGTCTTCGCCGCGCTCGCACTCGGCCACCACCTGGTAGTCCCCGCGTCCGGTCACGGCGTCGCGCACGTTCAGCCAGGTGCGGTGCAGGGCCGCGCCCACGCTGCCGCCCTCGCGGGGCTTGTCGCCCAGGCGGGTGATATGGGCTTCTACTTCGCTGGCAAGCTGGCGGCGCTGGGTGCTGCGCTCCAGAAACAGGGTTTTCAGGCTGGTATCGGTGGCGTGCTCGGCAGCATCAGCAAAGCCTCTTTCGCCGTCGCGTAGGGTTCCCAGAAGGTATTGCAGTTTGTCCAGCACGGTTTCGTTGTTCATAGTCATGGTAGTGCCTCCTAAAGCGTGAGGGCGAATGCAGGGAACGCGGCGCACTTTCCGGATTGACCCGGTGCGTCCGGCCTGCAGGCCATGAGCTGAGAGTACGGTTCACCCCCGCACGGTTTGGCGCGAAACCATACAGGTAGGATTAACAGGACATTGAGCCAACGTTGGTCATGTCCTGGGATAAAGCGACTCGGGTCAGAACTTATGGATCGTCGGACACCATTCCGGCTGCTCCTGCTCGTCGGGGGCACAAGACCGAATCAGGTTCGAGTCCAAACATGGCACCAAAAAAGGCCGCACGCAGCGGCCCTTTTTTGGTTTGAGAGGATTTAGGGAACGACGATGGAGGGTTCACGGTAGAGCCGCCGCCTCCGCAAGAGGCAAGCAGCGACACGCTGGTCAGGGCAACAAGACCTAATTTGACGGTCATATTTATATGATCTTCCGGTGAAATTGCCAACAAACGATCTTTGAAACACGCTGGCCTTCAGGTCAGATGGTATTCCTGGCAGTATTGGACTTTTTGTTGAGCTGTTCTTATTTAATCAGATGAATGACTATGAGACAATTACTAAAGAGTTAAACAGAGATCAACTAGTTCGGGATTTCTAAAGTTATGATGCCGGGCTGACAGCTAAGTTGACCGTAGCGGCTTTCCATCTCCATTTACGAGGGATTTTCTGAAAATAGATGGTGGACTTTAATAAAGCGAAGACAGCATATAATCAACAGTCAAAGCAGCAAATATTACGCACATCCGAGTTTATGGAAATTCTTTACAATAAATATTAGGCTATATATTTGTAGCCAAGGCCATGGAAAATAGGAGTAATTCTGTATCAGTTGATTATAATTATGATGTCCTGCCTGATTTAGAATAAAATGTATCTGCGAACCACGACTTGAAAGCAAAATAGTTTGAAAAGTATTATAGGTAGAATTTGATTTACAGACGATAGGCAAAGATTCTATCTTTGTATAAAATCACAGCACTAATCAAATCTAATCTGCTTGACGCCCAGCGTTTTTAAACAAAAAATATCCATACAAAATAACCCATACGAACGCTGACAGATATTACGAGCAAAAGTCGTGGTAGGTGTGCTTATTATACCAATGGGCATTCGAGCCAATTTTATAAAATCAAATCACTTCTCTGTAAGCTACGCTCTGGCTTCGGTTCTGCAATTCGCTGCGGAGGTATTGCAGACGCGGGTGCTCCAGCTTGGGGTCGTGCGCCAGAATGTGCTTGGCCAACTCGCGGGCCCGCTCGATGATTTCTATATCGTTGGCAAGGTCGCCTAGGCGCAGGTCGGGCACGCCGCTTTGCCGGGTGCCGCGAATCTCGCCGGGGCCGCGCAGTTTCAGGTCGGCTTCGGCGATCACAAAGCCGTCGGTGCTGCTCTCGATGATGCCGAGGCGTTGGCGGGTTTTGCGGCTGTTCTCGCCGGAAATCAGCACGCAGTAACTCTGGGCACTGCCCCGGCCCACGCGCCCGCGCAACTGGTGAAGCTGGGCCAGCCCAAAGCGTTCGGCGTTTTCAATCACCATCACGGTGGCGTTGGGCACATCCACGCCGACTTCGATCACCGTTGTAGATACTAGAATGTCGAACTCGCGGGCGCGGAAACGGTTCATCACATGGTCTTTCTCGGCGGCGCTCATTTTGCCGTGCAGCAGGTCTATGCGGGCTTCGGGCAGGATGACTTTCAGGTCTTCGGAAAGCTGTGTGGCGGCCAACAGTTCCAGCGTGTCGCTCTCCTCGATCAGCGCCGTGACCACGAAGGCCTGCCTGCCCTCACGAATCTGGCGCATGGCGAACCCGTAGGCCTGCTGGCGGTGCGTGTCTTGCAGCAGTTTGGTCTCAATCGGGGTGCGTCCGGGCGGCAGTTCGTCAATAATGCTCAGTTCGAGGTCGCCGTAAGCGGTCAGCGCCAGGCTGCGCGGAATGGGCGTGGCACTCATCACCAGCACGTCGGGGCGGCCCGCCAGCAATTTGCGCCGTTGCTGCACGCCAAAGCGGTGTTCTTCGTCCACCACCGCCAGCCCTAAGTTGTCGAAGCGCACGTTTTCCTGAATCAGGGCTTGCGTGCCCACCACCACGTCCACGTCACCCTCGGCAATGCGCGTTTGCATCTCCAGCTTTTGCTTGGCGGTCATGGCCCCGATGAGGAGGCCCACCCGCACATCCAGTTGCCCCAAATAGCCCGACAAATTGGCGTAATGCTGCCGCGCCAAGATTTCGGTGGGGGCCATCAGTGCGCCCTGATAGCCGTCGCGCACGGCCAAATACAGGGCGCAGGCGGCCACGGCGGTTTTGCCGCTGCCCACGTCGCCCTGCACCAGCCTTGCCATTTGGCGCTCGCTCCGCATGTCGTCGGTAATTTCCAGCAGCACGCGGCGTTGGGCACCCGTGAATTGAAACGGCAGGGCGCCTTCAAAGCGGTGGATGTCGTCGCCTGTGGCCTGAAACCGCTTGCCCAGTAGCACGGCGTCGTCGCCTTGCAGCAGCACGCGTAACTCTAAAAACAGGTATTCGTCGAAGCGCAGACGGTTCATGCCATGTGCCAACTGCGCCTCGTCGTGCGGAAAGTGCATGCCCCACAGCGCGTCCGACAGGTCGGTGAGGCCGTACTTTTGCCGCCAGTGCGCGGGTAAATAATCGTCCAGCGGCACGGCTTCCAATGCCCGGTAAGCGGCGCGGCGTAAAAACTCCTGACTGATGCCGTCTTTGGAGTCGTATACCCCTACGATTCGGCCGGTGCTGAGGCTGCCTTTGGCGTCTTCCACCGTCTCCAGATGCTCCACGCCAATTTGCACACTGCGGCCAAATTTCTTGACGCGGCCCGTGAGCACCAGCCTCGCCCCCACGCGCAATTGGCGTTCCATCCACGGCTGATTGAACCAAGTGGCCTTCACGCGCCCGCCCGCCGGGGTTTCCAGCGTCACATCCAGAATCAGCATGCCGGGTTTGGGGCTGCGGCGCGATTTGGCGACCACCGTGCCTTCCACCGTTACTTTCTGGCCTTCCTCCACTTCCGACAGGTCGGGCAGGGCGCGGCGGTCTTCGTGGCGGTGAGGATAGGCGTGCAACACGTCGCGCAGATTGTGCAGGCCCAACGAATTCAGCTTGCGCGTTCCGCCGGGGCCGGTGTCCAGTCGGGCCAGATCAGCGTCGGGTGGCAGGCGTTCGCCGGGGGCGGCGGTGGGAACGGCGGCGCGGGCCGGGGCGCGGGGGGTTCTGGGCGCTTTGGCAGCGGCGTCCTGTCCGTCCAGGACGTTCAGGGCAGCATTCAGGGCGGCGGCGCGTCCACCTTCATCCAGCTCGCCGTAGCCCTTCAGCGCCTCCCGTACACCCGGAAAAGGGTTGCCCAGCGGCGACGCTAGCAGCTTTTCTACACCGCCCGCCACAATTCTGTTCTGATGCCCACTGGCCCGCTCTGCCAGCAGTGGCCGCCTGAGTTTGTCGCGCAGTTCTGCCACTGTTGCCATACGGGGTGCAGGCTAGCAGGCGGCGGCGGTGGGGAGGGGGAGGCGGGCAACAAAGGGGGCCAACGGGCAAAAAAGACCCCCAGCACTGAGCCGGGGGTGGGATAGAGAAAAGGGGAGTATATGATCTGGGCCACAAGCTCAACCCAGTCTCAACTCACTTCAGGCTGTACACCCGCACGCTGTCGAAGCGGTTGGTAAAGCCGCTGCCGCCCATAGAGAACAGTCCAATTTTGGCCTGCCCCAATTTGTGCGTCCAGGTGCCGCCCTTTGTCCAGCTCATACCGTCGCGGCTGGAATAGGCGGTGTAGGTTTCGCCTGCTCCGGCGGTGGCGCTGGCCCGCCGCACGATTCTCAGCCACGTTTCGCGGCCCGGTGCGCTCAAAACGGTGTTGCCGTAACGGGGGAATTTGTCGGCCACCGGGTTTTGCTCTTTGGCAAACTCGATCTGGCGGGTATTCCAGATAGAGGTCACGCCCAGCTTGATGAAGTTGTCGTCGTCGCCGTAGATCAGGAGGCCGCCCTGCGCGTAATTGAAGCAGCATCCGACATCAGGCAGGTCACTTTGCAGCTTGATTTCTACAGCGTAGTCGCCAGCGGGCGTGTTCTGGGTCAGCACCGAGGCGTTGTTGCTGTTCTCAAACAGGTCGCCGGGTTGCGTGGCGAAGCGCAGTACGCCGTTTTCCAGTCCGGCTTCTGCGGCGGCAGGTGGGCGAACCCAGGTCCAGCGGGGGTCGAGAGCCGAGCCATTAAAGTCGTCGTTGAAGGCGCTGATGGTGTTGCCCAGCACATCGGGTTTAGGGGGGTTGGGCTTGTAGGCGCTGACCTGTCCGGTCTGTGCAGCGGGGGCAGGCATCACGCCGTCAGAGGCCCAGTTGCCCGCCCGCACGGTGGGCCATTCATCTACCCAATCCAGCGGGTCTAGCAGCACGGGGCGCCTGTTCACGCCGCCGGGGGTGAAGTAAGGATTGTTCAGGTCTATGGCGTGGTACATCGTCCAGTCCTGCCCGCCTGCATCGGTAAACACGGCGTTGTGGCCGGGGCCGACCCAGCGGTTGCCGTTCATGCTGATCAGGGGGGTGCCGCCCGTGCGGGGGTCGAGCAGTGACACGCCTTCCTTGTCTACAAATGGCCCAGTCGGAGACGCCGAGCGCCCGGTAAACATGCTGTAGCCGGTGAGGGGGCCGTTGCAGCAGTTGGCCGCCGACAGCATCAGGTAATAAAAGCCGCCGTGTTTCACGACCTGTGCGCCCTCGTAGCGGTTGTCTATCGCCACTTCTTTCTGGGTGGCGGCGTCGGTTTTCAGACCGTCGGCGCTCAGTTGCCGCACCGAAATTCCGCCGAAGTAACTGCCGTAGTACATCCAGTTCTGGCCTGCATCATCGGTAATCACTTCCGAATCGAACACCCAGCGGCGGTCGTTGGGGTTGCCTCCGGGCGGGCCTTGCGGCTCCACAATCGGAGTACCGCTGTCTGTCCACGGGCCGACTGGAGAAGTGCTGGTGGCCACGCCAATCGCGCTGCCGCCCGCTTTGGTGTCGCTGGCCGTGTAATACAGGTAGTATTTGCCGTTCAGGTACTCGATGTTGGGGGCCCACAGCCCCGCGTCATCTTTCACCCAGTCGGGTTTGGTGGCAAAAGCGTCGCCCACATATGTCCAGTTCACCAGATCGGCGGATTTAGCCATGCTGATCAGGTGAAAATTCAGGTTGTTTTGTGCATCTACGTCGCCCGTGTTGTGAGGGTCGGTGGTGCAGTACAGATACCAGTTAGTGTCGCCGGGTGTGCGCGACTGGATCACGGCGGGATCGGCGCAGGACTCTACCTTACTCCCGTCAGCCTTGCTAATCGTCAGCGGGTTGCTGTAGGTCAGCTTGAGGGTCTTGTCGGGCGTCTTGATGGTGTCGCAGGCCGACAGCAGGCCCACGAGCGCGAGCATGGGCCACGCGGCACGGGTACGGAAACGCTGTTCTGAAAAATTATGGGTCTTGGGTTGATGCATCACTAAACCTCCTGAGAATGAGGGGAGAGGCCAGCGGAGCCGAGAGAGGCTCCCGATAAAGTTAGGGACGATAGGGAACAGAAAACATGCTTTGTCTTTGGCCTTCCGAACAGCAGGGATCGCCACAGTCGCCACTGGCACAGCAAAAACAACTCGCTGGGTGCACTGTGGGCAAGACAGACCGGGCCAGTCTGATCCGGCGAAACGTAAGCTTAAAGACAAATTGATCTTAACACGAAACTCGTGACAAACCCAGTTTTGTTGTGGCTTTATGAACATCTTGTGCTGCTGACGAGCACGATGCCACCGGCCAAAGGCAGCAGAACGAGCCTTGGTAACGAGGCCCACGGCTTGAACGAGGCCGGAAAAGCTTGCCTTCCGGCGCAACTCTGCTGTCCTGCTCGGAGCAAATCTTTAGCCTCGCCGCACACCCCTGCATCTGGTCTGAACTGCCCGGTACACTGCGCCGCATGAAGTGGTTCAATCTGCTATTGATTTTCCTGCCCGTCGCGGTTGTTCTGGAGATCACGGGTGGCAATCCCACTCTCATTTTCGTCAGTGCGGCGCTGGCTATCTTGCCGTTGGCCGGAATCATGGGTCAGGCGACCGAGCAGTTGGCGGTGCGGGCGGGCAGCACCGTAGGCGGGCTGCTGAATGCCACTTTTGGCAATGCCACCGAACTGATCATTGCCTTTTTCGCCCTTCAGGCGGGCAAGCTGGAAGTGGTCAAGGCCAGCATCATCGGCTCTATTCTCGGCAATCTCCTGCTGGTGTTGGGCCTGGCGATTTTGCTGGGTGGTCTTAAATACAAAGAACAGAAATTTAGCGTCAAGGCGGCGGGTACGCTGGCCAGCCTGCTCACCATCAGCCTGATCGCGCTCAGCATACCGACCATTTTTGACCTGACAGCCCGGAGTGTATCCCCTGATCTGGTGGGTCAGCTGGACGTGAATCTGTCGGAAGCCACGGCTATCGTCCTGATCATCATGTACGTCTGCTACATCTTTTTTACGCTCCGCACGCACAAAGATATTCTGAGCAATGCCGATGAGCACGGCGAGCATGAAGGCCCGCTGTGGAGCGTTCCCAGAGCAGTCGGCGTTCTGGCTGGGGCAACAGTGGCAGTCGCGTTCATGTCCGAATTTTTGGTGGGTACCCTGGAGGCAGCAACCTCCACGCTGGGCCTCACCGAATTCTTCGTGGGATTGATCCTGATCCCGATTATTGGCAACGCTGCCGAACATGCTGCCGCCGTACTGTTTGCCCTCAAGAACAAGATGGATCTCAGTCTGACCATCAGCCTCGGAAGTACGGTGCAGGTGGCGCTTCTGGTCGCCCCGCTGCTGGTGCTGCTGGGCTTGTTGGTGGGTCAACCTATGAATCTGGTGGTCACGCCACTGGAACTTGTCGCTATCGGCGCTGCCGTGCTGATCGGCAATTCGGTGGTACGGGACGGCGAAAGCAACTGGTTGGAAGGAGTGCTGCTGCTGGGCGTCTACGTGATTCTGGCCTTTGCCGTATTTTTCTATCCAGTGGCGTGAGTCCGGTGTTCGGGCTGCCTGTCACCCCCACTCCCCCCGCCGTGTGAGGTTTCGCCTCGCCAATGGTCATTTCCGGCATATCATGGCCCGCAGATGCTGAATCACCTCTCGCAACTTGTGGCTGACGTAGACGGCGCGTGGGCAGCGGCCATTGGCGGTCTGGACGGCCTGCTGGTGGAAGGCCACACCGCCACCACCGCAGACCTGAATTTGTTGGTAGCCGAACACGCCGGACTCCTCCGCACCGCCAGCGCCGCCTACAGCCAAACCCTCAATGGGGGCCAGACCCGCGAACTGTACCTGCGCGGCGAACGCCTCAGCGTGTACCTGCATCCCATCAATGCCGATTTCTTTTTGCTGCTGGCCCTCGATGGCCGCAGCAACCTGGGGCAGGCGCGGCTGTATGGCCGGGACACCGCCCGAAAACTGGAGACTCACCTGTGAAACTTGAACCCCTGCACGCCATTCCCGGTGTCGTGGCGAGCGCCTTGGTCGGGCCAGACGGCTTGCCCGTCGAAATGTACGGCGAAGCAGGCGACGCCCTCGCCGCCGAACTCGCCTCGCTCCGGGCCAGCCTAGACCGCACGGGCCGCCGCCTCGGAGCTGGAGAAGTGACCCGGCTGGCCTTTACCAGCGAGCGCGTAGAAGTGGTGGCGCTTGCCAGCGGCGAATTCGTGCTGGGCGCGGCCATGTTGCGCGGCAGCGACACCCGAGCTGCCCAGCAAGCGTTGGCCCGCCTTGCCCTCGACCTCACCGATTTGCCCAAGGTGGACGACGCATGATTGAGGCCCTGATGGAAACTCGCGGCGTGCGTCACGCCCTGTTGGTGAATGCACAGGGCGAAATCGTGACCGCTGCCGGGCCGCGTGGCCCCGAAGCCGACGCCGACCTGAACTTGGTGGCCGCAGGCCGCGCCGTGATTGCCAGCCTGCAAGCCACGCAGGGCAGCGGCGAATGGAACGATCTGTTGCTCGACGTAGACGGCGGCCCTGTCCTGCTGACTCCGGTGGGCGATCAGATTTTGCTGGCCGCGTTCGACGACGTAGCCAGCCTGGGCCGAATCCGCTTCGCCGTGCGCCGTCTGCTGGGGCAGATTTAAAACTTAGCCGTTCTAAAAAGATCGGGGGCCATGCGCTGTGAATGCACTGGCCCCCGATCTTTTTGTTTCTGTATCTGTATCTGTCGAATCACGGCCCGAATCTCAGAGCCGTTCTGCCTTTACTCCGCGTCCACCGCTTCAAATCCCGGCAGTCCGTCAAACAGCCCGCGCAGGGGGAAGGTAGGCAGTCCGGTGCGCGTGCCGCCGATGCTGAAGTTTTCGCTGCCCAACATGCCTACCTCCATCGCTTCGCGTTCTTCGGGGGTCATGCGGCCCACCAGACTCTCCGCGCCCATCTGCGTGCCGTGCGCGGCCAGTGCAGCCTTTTTGTTCTCGGCGTAGGGGGCCACGTTCATGGTCACGGCCACCGTGCCTGCGTCCACGCCGTAAACCAGCGGATCCAGGTCCTGGCCCATCCGCGAGAGCATTGCGGCAGCGGCAGTGGTCAGGGCCGTGAAATACAGGCGCTGTGGCCCGCCGCCCGGCAGGTGTCCGGTGCTAAAAAACGCCGCGCTGGTGGCCCGGTGAATCTGCAAATGATCCACATGGCCGTAGCCGCCGTGCGGGTCGAAGGTCAGGATCACCTGCGGGCGAAGGTCGGCAATCAGCGCCCGCAACTTGGTCTCCACATCCAGCGGATTCACGTTCAGCATGGCAACGGGGTCATCGGTGCGCGTGCGCTCGTAGCGGCCCGAATCGTGGTAATCGAGAAAGATGGGCGGCTCGATTTCCAGTGCTTCGCAGGCGCGGCGTAACTCCTGCTCACGCTGCACGCCGAGATCGTCTACGGTCATGCCCGGCACCGTGATCTTGCCCGCCTCGCCGCGTGTGGCACAGGCCAGTACCACGCGTACACCCCTACGGGCATAGTGGGTCAGGGTGCCGCCTACACTGAAGGCCTCATCGTCCGGGTGGGCAAACACGGCCAGAATGGTGGGCTGGGTATTGGGTGCGGTGTGTGTAGGTACAACGTTTGTAGGTGCAGCGTCTAGGTCGTGAGAATTCGGCTCGGCAGTCATGGGCGGTAGTCTAGCGGGCAAGACTGGGCCAGATCGTCAGCTAAGCTAAACGCATGAAGGCAGCCCTACAAGCCATCTGGACAGTACTGGAGCAGATCGTTCTGGCACTGATCGGGCAGCCTGTGGCAGGCAAGGGAGTCAAGCCCAAGCGTGCGCCTGACTTTCGCCCTGCTTCGCCCCGCCGCGCCGTGTGGGAAGTGTCCCGCCAAGCGTGGCTGGCCCTGATCGGTCAGCCGGATTCGCCGCCGCGTCCCTGTGAACCGCCTCCCAAAGATTCCGCTTCAGCCGCCTCCAACAGCAAGCCACGTTCGTAAAAGTCCCAGATTTCATCCAGCCAGGTGACGTAAAGCAGGCGGCGATTCCGCAGATCGGCGGCATCGAGCGCCTGCCCCAGCGCGGCGTAAAAGCGGCTGCCCTGCTCCTGCATGGCCCGCGCCGTCCAGTACGGTTCGGCAGCCATCAATCGGGCGAGGCGGTCTTCTGGGGTGAAGGGTGAGTCGGGCATCTATCTATTATCGATTCCCGGCGGCCTGAGCAACGTCCAAAAGCTTTTGTCCTCCCCACTAAGGGAGGGCGTTGCGTGAGCAACGGGGGTTCACCTTCCAAGCCGGATACACTGACCCCCACCACGCCTGACGCAACCGTACACGCCCTCTGATACGCTACCCCTATGCCAAAGGTGTTAGCCGTCACAAGTGAAAAAGGCGGCGTGGGCAAAAGCACGCTGGCCGTGCATCTGGCCGGAGCGTTGGCCGAACGTGGGCTGAGCGTGGCCCTGATAGACGAAGACCCCCGCGTGGGCAGCAGCGCCCGTTGGGCCTTGCGGGGAGCGAAGCTAGGTGGGCCTGCCCTGCCCTTTGCCGTGTATGAGGCCGAAGATGTGAAGCCCAAGAAGCTGGCCCCGCTGGATGTGGTGGTTATAGACACCGAAGGCCGTCCCAAACGCAAGGAACTGCGCCAGCTGGCAGACCGCGCCGACCTGATTCTGGTGCCCAGCGGAACCTCTGCCCTGGAACTGGAAGCCACGCTGGAACTGATGGATTTCCTTCAGGGCGACGCCGACGCCAGCCGCAAAGCGCGTGTGGTGCTGACCCGTGTGCCGCCAGTAGGCCGCGCTGGAGAAGAAGCCCGCGAGGATATGCGCGAGGCGGGAGCGACTGTGTGCAATACGCTGGTGCGGGCATATGCCGCCTACGTGCGGGCCGCCGAACTGGGCACGCTGGCCCGCGATGTGCGCGACCCCCGTGCCGAAACCGCGTGGGAAGACATGGTTTCGCTTTCCCGCGAGTTGCTATGACGCTTGCCCTGCTTGCCGGAGCCGAATAATGGCCCGGTTCGACTACCTGAAAGAGGCCAATAAGGGCAACAAGAAGGCGGCAAAACGGCCCAAACAGGCCAAATCTGCTGCCATAACTGCGCCCGTGTCTGTGGTGCCCGAACCCGCAGGGCCGCGCAAGGGTGAAACCGCCGAACGGGTCGAAGCCGTGTATGTCCGCAAAGAAACAGTGCGGGCCGTGTGGCGTGAAGTGAAGCGCGGCGGCGGCGAAAGCGTCAGTGAACTGGTCGAAGATTTGCTGCTGCGCTGGCTGCGCGAACGTACCTGATTTGCAGGCACGGGCCTCTGCTCATCTCTCACCCTGCGCTACCCTGACGCCCATGACTGTTGGCCGCTACGCCCCAAGTCCGACGGGGGGCATGCACTTGGGCAATGCCCGCACCGCGCTGCTGGCTTGGCTGCATACACGCGCCCAAAGTTCGTCCACACAGCGGGGGCGGCACATCCTGCGTTTCGAGGATCTGGATGGGAGCCGGGTACGCGGCTGGGCCTACGACTCTACCCGCCGTGATTTGGCGTGGCTGGGCCTCGACTGGGATGAGGAATATCTGCAATCTGAGCGACTGGACTTGTACGCCGATGCAGTGGCGCGGTTGGACACCTACTCCTGCACCTGCACCCGCCGCGAAATTGAGGCGGCGATTCAGGACAGTGCAGGCGCTCCACACGGCGCGGAGGCGGTGTATCCGGGTCTGTGTCGGGGCAAACAGTCTGACACTGACCCTTCGCGGCCCGCTGCCCTGCGTTGGAAGGTGCCGGATCAAACCGTGTGCGCCACCGACTTTCTGACCCGGCAGACCCTCTGCCAGCACTTGCCCACCGAGGCCGGAGACATCGTGCTGCGGCGCAACGACGGCGTATTCGCCTACCATCTGGCGGTCGTAGTCGACGACGCCGCCATGGGCGTGACCGACGTGCTGCGCGGCGTGGATCTCTGGACAGCCACACCGCGCCAGATCGCGCTTCAGGAGGCATTGGGGTATCCCCAGCCGCGTTACCTCCACGTTCCTCTGATGACCGATTACGCCGGGGAGCGCCTCGCCAAGCGCGGGGGTGCGCCGCCTGTTATGGCCCTGCGAGAAAGGGGAGAGGATGCAGGGCGGGTGCTGTCCGCCCTCGCGCATTCGCTGGGCCATGGCTTCTGGCCTCAGCCTCTGCCACCTGAAGTCGGCCTGGACGACCTGTTGATGCTCTGGCGTTCTAAACTGGATCAGCTTTTGCCGTAGCTCACCCCCCCCATCAAGTACCCCCAATCTAGACCAGTTGTCTAAGTTTCCCGAACGAGCGTTAGGTCTGGAGGGCTAGCATTTTGCTATGACCCTCAAGCTCTCTGATCTGACGCTGCTGCTGCCCGATTATCCGCAGCCTGACCCGCGTGGGCGCTTTGGCCGTTTCGGTGGCCGCTACGTGCCCGAAACGCTGATTCCGGCGCTGGATGAACTGGAAGAGGCGTACCGCAACGCCAAAAAAGACCCCAGTTTCCTGAACGAACTGGATCGCCTTCTGCGTGAATTCGTGGGCCGCCCCAGCCCGCTGTATCTGGCCCAGCGCCTCACCGATTACGCGGGCGGGGCCAAGATCTACCTCAAGCGCGAGGATTTTAATTACACCGGCGCACACAAGATCAACAACTGCCTTGCACAGGGGTTACTGGCCGTGCGAATGGGCAAAAAGCGCGTGGTGGCCGAGACGGGCGCGGGGCAACACGGCGTCGCCAGTGCCACCGCTGCCGCCCTGCTGGGGCTGGACTGCGTGGTGTACATGGGTGCGGAAGACATTCGCCGTCAGGAGCTGAACGTGTTCCGGATGAAGCTCCTGGGTGCAGAAGTGCGCGAGGTGACCAGCGGTACCAAGACCCTCAAGGACGCCACCAACGAGGCTATTCGGGATTGGGTCACCAACGTCCGCGACACCTTTTACATCCTGGGCAGCGTGGTGGGGCCCCACCCCTACCCGGCAATGGTGCGCGATTTCCAGAGCATTATCGGGGAAGAGACTAAAGTGCAATTGGAAGCTCTAGAAGGCCGCCAGGCCCCAGACGCGATTGTGGCCTGCGTAGGCGGCGGCAGCAACGCCATCGGCATTTTCGCGCCCTACGCCTACCTGCCCGAAGGTCAACGCCCTCGCCTGATCGGAACGGAGGCCGCCGGAGAGGGCGTGCATACCGGCAAGCACGCCGCGTCGGTGGCAGGCGGGCGCGTCGGCGTGCTGCACGGCTCCCTCATGTACCTGCTGAACGATGACGAAGGCCAGATCGTGCCGCCGCATTCCATCAGCGCGGGGCTGGACTACCCCGGCATCGGGCCGGAACACTGCTTTTATTCCGAAACTGGGTTGGCCGAGTACGTACCTGTGACCGACGCGCAGGCATTGGAAGCCCTGAGCCTGCTCACCCGCTTAGAGGGAATTTTGCCTGCTCTGGAAAGTGCCCACGCCATCTACCACGCTGTCGAACTGGCCCGCGAACTTGGCCCGGATGGAATCATCGTGGTGAATCTCAGCGGGCGCGGCGACAAGGATGTTTCGGAAGTGATGCGTCTATTGGATCTTGAGAAGAAGTTGGAAACCGAAAAACACGGTCAGCACGTGGCTGATGCCCACAAAGTTGAGGTCATCGCATGAGTGCCCCCACCCTTTCCAACGCTGCTCCCACCACCGACAAGGCGCGTGGCCCCGCCCGCATCCACGCCGCTTTTGCCGAGGCTCAGGCGCAGGGCCGCGCCGCTTTCATCCCCTTCATGACCGCCGGATACCCCAGCGCCGCCGAGTTTCCCGCAGTGGCTGATGCCCTGCTGCAGAGGGCCGACCTGCTGGAAGTGGGGATTCCCTACTCCGACCCGCTCGGAGACGGCCCCACCATCCAGCGGGCCAGTGAGAAGGCGCTGGACGGCGGCACGAGTACCCGGCGCACCCTGCAACTGGTGGCCGATTTGCGCGTGCGGCACGACAAACCCATTGTCATCATGACCTACGTGAATCCTATCTATGCCGTCGGCCCGCGTGAATTTATGCGGCTGGCACAGGCGGCGGGCGTAGACGGCCTGATCCTGCCTGACCTGCCACCCGACCAGGACATAGAAATCGCAGCCCTGGCCGCCGAATACGGCCTCGCGGTCACGTTCCTGATCGCGCCCACCAGCACCCCGGCCCGCGTGCGCTTGGTGGCCGAAGCCTGTACCGGATTCCTGTACGCGGTGAGCGTCACGGGCGTCACCGGAACCCGCGAAGGCGCAGCACTCGGCGAAGTGCCCGCCATGCTCGCTCTCGCCCGCCAGTTTGCCCATGTGCCGATTGCCGTGGGCTTCGGCGTGAAAGATGCGGCCACCGCCTCGCAAGTGGCCCAACAGGCCGACGGTGTGGTGGTGGGCAGCGCCTTTATCAATGCCGTGCGCGACGGACAAGATGTGGGGGCGTTGGCGGCGGAGATTGCCCAGGGGTGTAAAAAGCTGTAAGTGGCCTAAAAACCGTATGTAGTGAGTGGTGAGTGGTCAGTGGAAAAAGAGGGGAGAGGCTAGAGCTTCGGCTGCGCTTTTTGGGTTTCCCACTCACCACTCCCCGCTTACCACTTACCCTGTACCCATGACTTCCCCCAGTTCTGCCCCCTCCACCTGGCTCCAACACCGCCGCGTCGGTGAAGCTGACGTATATTCCCTCACCGACGGCCAATTTGGGCTGGACGGCGGCGCGATGTTCGGCAACGTGCCCAAAGTGCTGTGGGAACGCCGCGCCCCTGCCGACCACCTCAACCGCATTCGCCTCAGAATCAATCCGCTACTGATTCGCCTGAACGGGCACAATACGCTGATCGAAACCGGCTTCTGGGACGGCGGCGACGAGAAGTTTGAAACGATCTATGCCCTAGACCGCGATGAAACGGTATTTCGTGGGCTGGAGGAAGTAGGCCTCACACCTGACGACATTCACACGGTCATCAACACCCACCTGCATTTTGACCATGCTGGACGTAACACCACGCTGCTGGGCGACCCGACTTTTCCTAATGCCCGCTACGTGGTGCAGTCCGCCGAACTGCAGGAAGCCACCCATACCCACGAACGCAACCGCGCCAGCTATATCGCTGAGACCTTTCAGCCTATTCTGGATGCAGGCCTGTTCGACGCTGTAGACGGCGAGCAGGAGCTTCAGCCGGGCCTGAGCGTGCTGCCGGTGCCGGGGCATAATCTGGGGCAACAGGCGGTGGTGCTCCGCAGCGGCGGGCAAACACTCGTGTATACCGCCGACATGCTGCCCACGCTGGCCCACGCGCCGTATCCGTACATCACGGGCTATGACCTGTACCCGGTGACCACGCTGGACAACAAGCGCAAGTATTTGCCCCAATGGTACGAGCAAGGCGCACTGATTTGCACGCCGCACGACCCGGATGTGGCGTTTGCCCGATTGATAGAGGGGAAAAAGGGCGGCTTTGAGTTGGTGGCGGCGGAGTAGGGAACCAGTAAGAAACACGCCCCGCCGATGGAGAAGGCGGGGCGTGTTCTAAAAACAGATCAGATTTAAGGGAGGACGGTCAAGAACGATTCGTAACCGTTGCCCGTATATGTGCCGGTAGTAAGGAACGAAACACCGCTATTGGTGTTCATGATGGCGTCTGTAATCCTATCTGTAGGGATTTGGCTGATGGTGCCTGATGTTGCATCCACTTTAAGAACACTGCTGTAGCCGGTGGCCCAAAGAACGTTTGAATTATTCTGATCAAAACCAACGATCTTGGATACGGAACTGTTCGTTCCATTGAAGGTGGTCGTGGTGCCATCGCTGTTGACTCTAACGAGTGGGCCATTGCTGGAATACCAGACTTGCCCAGTATTAGAAACTGCGGCACTCTCAAAACTGCTGCCTGAAGGGTTGGCCACAGGACTGATAATTGACGTCAACGTATCGATCAGGAGGAGGGTACCACTGTAACTAGGTTGTAATAGGACATATTTCCCACTATTACTTGCAACCAAGCCGTTGATACGGGAATACTGTTCACCGCTGTCAATCATAGTTTGTGTGCCCGTTGCTGGATCCCACCGAAAAAGGCCATACGAAAATGCGCCAGCGTCGTTCGTGAAGAAAAGGCTGTACCAAATGCGGCCTTGAGCGTCTACGACTCCACTCCCCATACCTTTGGTACTTGTGGTATTCAGTTTGGTTACCGTGCCATCATCTTTAAGTCGGAAGATGCTGGTGGCGTTGTTGTATTCGGTTCCTAACGCATAGATATCTCCGCCTGGGATAGCCAACAAGGGTACCGAAACATCAGTCAGTGTGACCTCTTTTGCGCTCTGCCCACCAGTGATGCGGCGCAAGGTGCCCAATTGGCTGTTGCCAGAGGGGCTATAACTACTCATCACCCAAACGCCGGTGGTGGCCGGAGCAAGAGGTTTATAGGGTAAGACGCCCAGTGAAGTTCGGGCAGGCTTAATCGATAACTGGAAGACATTGGGCATGCCATTGTTGTTAACAGGAACTTTATCGCCTGTTACTTTGACCTGAGTGGTGCTCAATGGGGCGTCAACCGCAACCTGCATAGGAATAGCTACGGTGGTGGTTGCATTGGCGCTGACGCTGACGGTTACGGGAGAGGCCGTTACTCCTATCGGCAAATCAGTGAGGTTGAGCGTTACATTGCCACTAAATCCTTCTTGCGGGCTGACATTGACAGATACAGAGGCGCTGCCGCCCTGATAAACGTCCACCCCACTCATAACATTGGCTACATAAACATTGACTGAAGGCACACGAACGATGGCGGGTAGTTGGGTTCTGCCCAGTTCAGTTCCCCCCTGAGAAGCGATCAATGCAAGCGGGCCGGAATAATCCGTCGCCTGATCCGTGAGGCTAAAAGTGACGGTGGTGGTCAATGCCTGCGGCCTGACTGCCTGCAGGATGAGGCCAAGCCCCTGGGTAGATTGGGCTGAGAGTGCACTGGTGCCACTCAGATTGATGGTTGAGGGCGTAACTTTGACGCTCGGAAGGCTGGTACTGAGGTCGACGATTCCTGAGACAGCCCCCCTAGGAGTCAAGGTAATTTGCCGCGTTACCGAGGTGCCTGCCCGCAAGATGACTTCGCTGTAATCAGTAGGGTTTAAGAATATAGAAGGTTTCTCGGCCACAAATCCCAGTTGAATTCGTGCGTCGCCGGGAATGTTTCTGATGGTAAAGATCGTCGCGCCCCCGCTCTCAGTTCGGACGATGCTCAAAGCATTCCAGCCCACATTGACTGTGAAATCAAGATCAATCCGAGCGCTGCCACAAAAGGCCGTACCTTTAAGGCTGGTGGCAGTTTGAGCATAAACCCGTGTTACGAGAGTTCCAGTGCTTGTCGTCTCTGTGATTTCTCCCAATACGCTGCCTGCCGAGTTGAGCGCAATGGGACGAGCAAATTCTGACCGAAAGTCACTCCCTGTCGTTCCGGCGCTGAGGGTACATCTGTCCAAAAAGGAGGCAAGGGAAACAGGCATTGGCAATACCGCATTCAACGTGCCACCCGCAGAAATGTCAGCTGGGTTGCCGTCAACAGTTGTCCGTGCATTTAAAAGGTCAAACGCGATTTTGCCTGTGCCAGCATTCCAGCCCGGAATCGTGCCCACGACTCTTGCCGCGTCCAACGCCGTACCCGCCAGGGCCGTGTAGGTCAGCGATACAGATTTGCTGGCATCCAGCGTCACTGTTTGGGCGGCGGGGGCGGCATAATTGGCCACTGCGCCCCCCTCGACTTTCAGGACACTATTGGCGGGAAGGCCCGTAAAGGTTTTGCTGGCGTCGAGTGTTCCCTTAAAAACTTCCGTGTTGGTGGCCGTGTTGGTTAGCGTTACAGGTGCACTCGCTACGCCGCTGAGGTTAACCGTCAGATCGAAAGTGGGTGCAGGCGCGGGCTTGGTGTAGGTCAGGTCCACTGTTTTGTTGGCATCCAGCGTGACGGTCTGGGCAGCGGGCGTAATGTAACCGTTCACTGCGCCGCCTTCAACTTTCAGGACACTGTTGGCAGGAAGGCCCGCGAAGGTCTTGACCGCGTCCAACGTTCCCCTAAAGACTTCCGTGTTGGTGGCGGTATTCGTCACTGTAACAGGAGCGCTGGCCACGCCGCTCAAATTGACCGTTAGATCATATGTAGGTGCGGGAGTGGGCTTGGCATAGGTCAGCGTGACCGTTTTGCTGGCGTCCAACGTCACCGTTTGGGCAGCGGGTGTGGTGTGGTCGGTGACGTTGCCGCCTTCCACCTTCAGTACGTCGTAGGCCGTGAGGCCAGTAAAGGTCTTGGTGGCGTCCAGCGTGCCTTTAAACAGTTCTGCGCCGGTAGCAGTATTGGTCACAGTTACAGGCGCGGACGATACACCAGCCAAAGCAACCGTCAGATCAAATGTGGGCGCCGGAGTCACGTCGCCGGGGCAGGCCGTCAGCAATACCGTGAGGCCCAGCATCGCGCCCGACAATTTCAAGTTCTTAAGAATCTTCATATTCACTTAGGATTCTAACGTTCAAATGAGCAGAGCGTGTGCAAGATTGAGGAATCTTCACAAGGGTTAAGACGGCGTCAGACTGATCAGAAGGGCGGTGCCCAAGCCGTCTATCCCACCTGCCTTGCCCCTAGCCCCGGTGCGGCGGTACACTCAGGTCATGCCGAGCGCACTGACGATGAACGGAACTGCCCAATGGGGACTCCTTCTTCGCTGGGGGCGTTGAGCGCTGGCCCTGCGTTCACCTGTAGCCCCCGGAACCCCAACCGTTCCGGGGGTCTTTTCTGTCACGGGGAACTCACACGGCAAAGTCACGTAGCAAGGCCAAACAGCACCATCAACTGGGGGAATAGATATGGCAATGACGATTTCGGAAAAGATTCTGGCGGCACACAGTGGACACGAACACGTCGTACCGGGGCAACTGATCGAATGCACCACCGACTGGGTGCTGTGCCACGAGATCACCACTCCGGCGGCCCTGCGAATGCTGGAAGAACGCGGCATGGACAAGGTCTTCGACCCCAGCAAAATTGTCGCTATTCCCGACCACAGCGTGCCCGCCATGAATATCAAGGCCGCCAAGATGTACCAGAAGCTGAAGTCCTGGGTCAAGGAAAAGGGCATCGAGCATTTTTATGACGTGGGGCGCGGCGGCATTGCCCATGTGGTGCTGGAAAACACCGGACTGGTCAAGCCGGGGCAAACGCTGGTCAGCGGCGATTCTCATACCTGCAACGCGGGCGCACTGGGCATGTTCGCCACGGGCGTGGGCAGCACCGACCTGGCCGGGGCCATCTACGCGGGCCGCGTCTGGTTCAAGATTCCCGAAACCATGCTGATCCGCGTGACCGGAGAGATTCAGCCCGGCGTGACCCCCAAAGACATCGTGCTGGAGGTCATCAAGCGCATTGGGGCCGATGGCGCCAATTACATGGTGATGGAATGGGTGGGCGACACCATTGACCGTCTGGACATGGAAGGCCGCTTTACGCTGACCAACATGGCGATTGAAGCGGGGGGCAAAACTGGCATCGTGGCCGTGGATGACACTACCCGCGCCTACCTGTCGGCACGCGGCATCGAACCCGGCAGCTACACCGAATACACCTCCGACCCCGATGCCCAGTACAAAGTCGTGATCGACGTGGACGCCAGCAAAGTGGAACCCACCGTCGCCTATCCCCATATTCCCAGCAACGGGCGTGTGGCGGGCAGCGACAAAATCGCCGTGACGCACGCCTACGTGGGCAGTTGCACCAACGGGCGCATTGGCGACCTGCGCGACGTGGCCCGCATTCTGAAGGGCCGCAAGGTGGCTGACGGCGTGCAGATGATCGTGGTGCCCGCCACGCAGGCCATCTGGAAACAGGCCGCGCAGGAAGGGCTGATGGAAATCTTCGTGGATGCAGGCGCGAGCGTCAGCTACCCCAGTTGCGGCGCTTGCCTCGGCATGCATTCCGGCGTTCTGGGGCCAGACGACGTGTGCATCAGCTCGACCAACCGCAACTTTGTAGGCCGAATGGGCGACCCCACCGCGCAGATCTATCTGGCGAGTCCCGCCACCGTTGCCGCCAGCGCTGTGGCCGGATTCATTGCCGACCCCCGCGCCTACAACGCCGACGGCAGCAACGCGGCAGACTGAGCGTGGAGGCGAACTGATATGGGAGACGCTAGACGCCGTAAACAACTGGGCCTGATGCCCACTGTGCATCCTTTCGAGGCCGATATGGATACCAGCGGCAACGTGACCCTGAACCAGGGGCCACAGGAAGCCGCGCTGCAAGTGCTGATCGTGGACGCCCTGCGCGAAACCCAGCCTACGGGGCCGCTATGGGACAGTTCTTACCGCACCTCGTTCGTGATGGCGGGCCGTCCTGACCGCCTGCTGGAAACCGCCGAGGATGTGCAGTCTATTGCTGTGCCGCCGCACCGCCGTTTTGTAGGCGAACTGGCGCTCGGAACGACGGTGCCCGAAGATGCCAACACTTACACCCATCTTCCTGTCGAGGGCGGCGTCCTGCACCTGCGCCAGCACACGCATTCTGCCGACGGCGTGCGCTGGGAATCCTTCCCGGCCAACACCGATCCCCGCCGGGCGCTGGAATTTCTGATGCAGCATCCGGCGGCGGGGGGACAGGGCAAAGTGGTGGCTACCTTCCGAATTGAGCAGGCTCCTGAAGGCCGCGTGACCATTGACCCTGAGCCGCCCGGCGAATGGCTGGAAGCATTGGAAGAACTGGCCTCCGAGTGGCACGGCCAGACGCCTGAGGAGTGGGGCGATCTGCATGCCGAACAGGTGGATGAAGACAAAGCTACCGCGCCCGTGTTGAAGCGCAGCCTCTTCGAACTGCGCGAGCCTGCACTGCTGCTTTCGCCATTGGGCACGCCTTTTGCCCAAGTGGGGGGACTGGAGCTGCACATAGACCCCGCAGGCTCCGGCTACTCGCCCGACGGCGAAGAGTGGATTACCTACGACCCCGAAGCCGCGCCGCTAGGCGACTCGTTGCCCCCCGAACTGAGCCAGTTTTTGGATGTAGACACCGTGACCGTCACCGTGTTTGCCGATGGCCGTGTGGAGTGGGAAGAAGATGATGTGCCTGCCGACCAGGCCGACCGTATTCGCGCCGATCTGGTGCAGGCCACGGGCGCAGGTCACCCCGAACGCTGGGCCGACTGGACAGAGAATCTGCTGCTGGAAATCTTTGCCGACGAATACCCTGACCTCAACGAAGTGGAAACTCTGCCTGTGCCGATTGCCGTGCGCCTCGATATTCCGGTGGACGCCCTGACCGATGCTGACCCGTTGGCGCAGGCGTTTATAGAATCCGAGCTGACCTTTGACGGCCAGACCTGGCACGACCTGTATGCCGAAGAATTGCCCGCTGAGCTGAATGCGGTTCGGCCTCTGAATTAGGTTGACGTTTGGGGCGGTTTAAGGTCTAGGGTATAAGGGACTAAGAAGAGATTGGCCTACTAGGACGCCTGTTCTGACCGATCTGCCCACCCGAAGACCCACCGCCCCACCCCCTTAGACTGCCCCCACCTTCCTCCCCAATCCCCCAAAAGGAATCCCCATGCCCAAAGTTCATGTCTTCGGACGCGACCACATCAACACCGATGAGATTATTCCGGCCCGCCACCTGACCACCGACGTGGAAGCCGAACTGGCCCCGTACGCGATGGAGGATTACGACAAGACCTTCGCGGCGCGGGTGCAACCGGGCGACATCATCGTTGCAGGCGCAGATTTCGGCTGTGGTTCCAGCCGTGAACACGCGGTCTGGGCCTTACGCGGCGCGGGCATCGGCGCGGTCATTGCCCCCAACTTCGCCCGCATTTATTACCGCAACTCCATCAACAACGGCTTTCTGGCGCTGGAATGTGCCGGAATCGTGGAGGCCTTCGAGGACGGCGACGAGGCCGATCTGGATTTGATCGGCGGCACGATTGCCAATCTCCGCACGGGCCAGAAGCTGACCTTCGTGCCTGTGGCCCAGTTCGCGCTGGACGTGCAAAAAGCGGGCGGCTGGCTGGAATACATGCGCGACCACGATCAGGCCGCGCTGGAAGCCGAAACGTTGAAGGCGGCCAGCACCGAAGCTGGACATGGACACCCCGGCCAAGAAGCCAAACAGGAGGCGCACCGTGCCTAAAATCGTGATTTTGCCCGGCGACGGCATCGGCCCCGAAGTCACCGCCGCCGCCGTGGAAGTGCTGCGCGAAGTGGCCCCCGACGTGACCTTTGAAGAACACGCCATTGGGGGCGGAGCATACGACCAGTACGGCGACCCGTTGCCCCAAATCACCCGTGACGCGCTGGCCGATGCCGACGCGGTGCTGCTGGGCACAGTCGGCGGCGCACACAACAGCCCCTGGAATCTACTTCCCCGCCCCATGCGCCCCGAAAGTGGTCTGCTGGCGCTGCGGAAATTGCTGGGCTGCTACGCCAACCTGCGGCCTGTGCGCGTGCAGCCGGGGCTGGAGCATCTCAGCCCCCTCAAGCCTGATTTGGCGCGCGGCGTGGACATTCTGATCGTGCGCGAACTGTTGGGCGGCGTGTACTTCGACCAAGACCGCAAGATCGAGGGCGATACCGCCTACAACACCATGCGCTACACCACCGCCGAAGTGGAGCGCGTGGCGAAAGTGGCGTTCTGGGCCGCCGAACAGCGCCGGGGCCGAGTGACCAGCGTAGACAAAGCCAACGTGCTGGAAGTCAGTGAACTGTGGCGGCGCGACGTGACGGCGCTGCGTGACCGCGACTACCGCAATATCCACCTGAACCATGAATACGTGGATAGCGTCGCCATGCTGATCGTGTCCGACCCCAGCCGCTACGACGTGATCGTCACCGAAAACCTGTTTGGCGACATCCTGTCCGACCTCGCCGCCGTGATTCCCGGTAGCCTCGGCCTGATGCCCAGCGCCAGCCTAGGCGACGGCGCGGGCCTGTTCGAGCCGATTCACGGCAGCGCCCCCGACATTGCCGGAAAGGGGATTGCCAACCCCGCCGCGGCCATCATGAGCGCCGGAATGTTGCTGCGGCACGGCCTCAAGCGTAGCGACGCCGCCAACCAGATTGACCGCGCTGTGGCGTTGGCCCTCCGCGAGCATCCCACACCCGATCTGGGCGGCAAGGCCGATACGCGCACCTTTACCCGCGCCGTGCTGAACGCGATGGGCAGCCCCAGCGTGGGTTAACTCCAGCGTTGGCTAAGCAGAGTCGGAATCGAGAACGGGGCGAGGCAGGAAGCTTTCGCCCCTACTTGTCTTATTGCCTTTTTTCCACATCGTATAGGCGCGTTTCAAGCTTATCTATACAAGTTCGCTGCCCACTATAGCTGGAATATAAGATTAATTGCTTTACGGTCATTTATTAATGAAAGTAGGCTTGAGGAGACATTTCATGACCGAATACCGCGACCCGGCCTATGCCTGCGCTTACCTTGCCATGCAGGATGTTATTCCTCAGCGCGACGTGGGCGAGCGGTTGCTGCTGGATGTCGGCTGCGGCGATGGCCGATTGCTGGCGCTGGCCCACACGCGCTTTCCGGGTGCAGAAGGCGTTTTGCTCGATCATTCTGCGGCCATGTTGGATGCCGCCCGCGCCCGCACTTGGCCCGCTCCGGTGGACTATGTGGCCCACGACCTGAGTCAGCCCTTGCCGCCGCTGGGCACCTTTGACGCCATCATCAGCGGCTTTGCCATACACTATCTGTCTGATCTGCGGAAGCGCGAGCTGTACACCGAATTGCGCGGCCTGCTGAATCCGGGCGGTCTGGTGCTGAATTTGGAGCACGTCGCCAGCGTGGATGCCCACGAACACACCCGCTTTCTCGACCTACTGGGCGGCAAAGAAGACCCCAGCAACCAGCTTGCGCCCGCGTGGGATCAAGTGGCGTGGCTGCGTGAAAGCGGATTCGCGCGCGCCGATGTGGTCTGGAAGTGGCTGGAACTGGCACTGATCGTGGGCTGGACGGATTGAGGCTAATGTGCTTGCAGACGTGCCTGACTGGGCGCATTCTGTCCCCATGACCCAAACCGCTTCCGTGACTTTCCCCGCCCCCAAGCGCATTCCGTATCCCGGCGGCTGCGTGCTGGAGCCGGGGCCGTATGCGCTGGATTTTCTGCTGAAATGGCAGGCCGACGTAACCGTAGGCGCCACTGTTCACGCCGATACGCCCGTGTTTCCGCTGTTGCGCTCCTTGCTGGCCGACCCCGCGGCGCATGGCATAACTCAGGCCGAAGCGGAGGCGGCGCGGGAACGCTTTTTGGAGGTGGCAGGTGGGGCACTGCGGGCGGAGGGCGGCCAGGTGGAGTGGCTGGCGCGGGAATTCGGGCGGGCTTGATACGGGCTCCATATGATTCCCGGACAGTCGGCCCTGCTGATCAATACGGCCACCGCCTGTCCGTTCATCTCCCGGCACCCGTACTCTTTCTGACTCGCTTTGCTCGAATTGAATCCCTAAACTACTGGATTCAATCGGAATCAGTATGACCTCCATCCCCGACCTGTTGCCCACGCTGCCCGGTGAGGTACTGCACGCCCGCGTGGCCCGCACCCTGCGTGACGCCGTGCAGCGCGGCGTGTTGGTGCAGGGAGCACGGCTGCCCGGACACCGCACACTGGCCGCGCAGTTGGGTGTGTCGCGCAATACGTTGGTAGATGCCCTGGCGCAGCTTCAGGCCGAGGGGTACGTCAGCGCGGGCGAGCGGTCTGGAACCCGTGTGGCTGTGCCGCCCGCTTCCGCTGTTGCTGCTGCCAGCACCTCCCCGTTGCCGCTGAGTGCGTGGGCCACCCGCGCCCTCGCAGGCCGAATCACCGACGCGGGCGGCGTGTACGCGGTGGATTTCCGGGTGGGCCAACCTGTACCCGACTTGTACCCGGCGGGAGCCTGGGCTTTGGCTCTGGCACGGCGGGCGGGGCAGGCCAGTTCGGGTTCATTGGGCCTGCCGTCTAATTTGCCGACTGAGCCGGGATTGAACGAACTCGGCCCGCTGGAAACCCGCCGCGCCCTTGCCGCCTACCTGAATGCCGAACGCGGCGCGCGGGTCACGCCCGACATGCTGATGCTGACGGGCGGCACGCAATGGGCACTGGACGCCCTGGCCCGTGTATTTTTGGAAGAGGGCCGGGTGGCCGCCACCGAAGACCCCACCTATCCGGGAGCGCGGGCCGCCCTCGCCGCCACCGGAGCCACATTGTTACCCGTCCCCGTTGATGAGCAGGGCATCGATCCAGCGGCATTGCCCGCACACGCCACGCTGCTCTATGTCACTCCCGGCTGTCAGTACCCCACTACCGCCGCCCTGCCCGCTGCCCGAAGTCAGGCCGTGATCGCTTGGGCGCGGGCCTGCGGAGCCTTCATTCTGGAAGATGATTACGCCGCCGACCTGCACCACACGGCGCGGCCCCCAGCCGTGATGCAGGGCCTCGCGCCTGACCGGGTGTTGCTGCTAGGCAGCTTCAGCAAAAGCCTTGCCCCTGTGACCCGCAGCGGTTATCTGGTGGCCCCGCCCGATGTGGTGCGCGTGCTGGCCGGAACCCGCCCCCTCACTGACCGTGCTCCCGGTGTGCTGGACGCCCTCGCGCTGGCCGACATCCTCTCTTCTGGAGCCTACGCCCGCCACCTGCGCCGCGCCCGCCAGAACATTCGCCACCGCCACGACACGCTGCTGGAAGCGTTGGCCGCTCATCTTCCCGGCTGGCAACCCACCCCCGCTCGCGCCGGCCTGCACGTACATGTCACGCTGCCCCCCCACCTGACCGAAGCCGACGCTGTGGCCATTGCCCGCCGCGCCGATGTGGCTCTCACGCCCGCTGCCCCACTGGCCGTGCTGCCCCGTCCGCCCGCCGTACTGCTGGGGTACGCCCACTTGCCCCCGGAAGCGATTCGGGACGGGGTGCGGAGAATGGGGGAGAGTAGAACGTAAAACGTGGATCATGGTTTGGGCTTTTAGCCTTTTCCACGATCCACGTCCTACAGTCAGCCCTTATCTTTTCCCACTCACCACTCCATACTCACGGCTTTTAGACAAAGGCGCTGAGGCCCGTAATCGCCCGCCCCACCACCAGCGTATTAATCTCGTTCGTGCCTTCATAGCTGTAGATCGCTTCGGTGTCGGCAAAGTGCTTGGCGACGCCGTGTTCCAGTAGGATGCCGTTGCCACCGAAGGTTTCGCGGGCAAAGGCCACCGTTTCGCGGCAGCGGGCGGCGGTAAACACCTTGGCAAGTGCGGCGTGTTCGTCGTTCATCTCGCCCCGGTCTGCCATATAGGACAGGCGCAGGCACAGCGTAAACATGCTGGTCACGTTGCCGAGCATATGCACGAGGTGATTCTGAATCAGTTGAAATTCGCCGATGCGCTTGCCGAACTGCTTGCGGGTCTGGCTGTAGGTGAGGGCCAGTTCGTAGGCTCCCATCGCGCAGCCCACGCCCTGCCACGCCACGCCCGCACGGGTCAGGCGCAGCACGTCGGCGGTGGTGCGCCAACCTTGCACGGCTTGCAGGCGGTCACGTTCCTCGATCCGGCAGTTCTCCAGAGTAATGTGCCCGTTTTCCACGATCCGCAGGGCGATCTTGCCCTCGATCTTCTTGACGTCGAAGCCCGGCGTTCCGGCCCGCACGATAAAGCCGCGCACTTCCTGGGTGTCCACGTCGCGTGCCCAGATCACGGTCAGGTCACTGAAGGTGCTGTTGCCGATCCACTTTTTCTCGCCGTTCAGAATCCAGCCGTCGCCGTCGCGCTTGCAGGTGGTTCGCATGCCCTGACTCACCTGAGAGCCGCCCTCGGGTTCAGTCAGGCCGAAAGCACCGATGGTCTCCAGATCCATCATTTTGGGCAGCCATTCGGCTTTTTGCTCGGCGCTGCCGCCCAGCGCGATGGAGGCAAAGGCAAGGCCCGCATGCACGCCGAAAAAGACAGCCGTACTGACGTCTACTTTGCAGGCTTCCAGCGTCACCAGCCCTTCAATAATGGTGGCGTTGGGTTTGCGCGTGCCGTCCTCGTTCCAGATTTTACGCAACAAATCTAGCTTCCGCAGTTCAGGAATCAGGTGTTTGGGGAACTCGTCGCGGCTCCAGTATTCGTTCATGATGGGCGCAACGTGCGTGTGCATAAACTCTTTGGTCTGTGCGGCCACCTCGCGCTCATCGTCCGTCAGGGTGTCCATCAGGCCATAAAAGTCGCCGTTGGCGGTGGGCAACGCTGCCTTTTTGCCCGTGTCGCCCGACACCATGCGCGTCAGTTGCTTCAGTTGACCATCGCTCATGCGTGAGGCAGCGTTCAGCAGGGCAGGCAGGTCTACGCGCCCGCTCAGTTTGCCCAGCGCCTGAAGGTCAATCTGGGCCAGCAGATCCATCGGATTAGGGGCCATCGGATTGGAAGCCGTCGCGTCCTTGGCAGGAGAGGTCATGCCCTTAGTTTGACATATTTTGTACTCGGTACAAAGTTTTAATTCTTGCGATTGTGCTGTCTGCCTGTTCATTCATTCTTTAAAGAGCGTGGGGCGGAGGGTTGGGGGGCCTCTAGCATGGGGTATGCCCCTCTTTTCGTCCTCAGTTGCCGCTCCATGACGCTGCCCAAAGCAGACAGGCCCACTCTCCCCCTGCCTGCAAAACCTGCCGGATATGTGGAACTGGCGCGGTATTCCAGCCTGGGGAGGCTGTGGGGGTTGCTGGGCGGTGCGCTGCGGTCAGGCCGGGACATCAGTATTGTGCGCGGCGATTCGCCCGACCTATGCCGCCGCCGAATCGCCGGGTATGCGCTGCCGGGTGCGGCCCTGTTCCTCGATACGGCCCGGTTACTCAGTCAACTCGAAGACGGCTTCGAAACCCATCCGGCGCTGCTGGCCCTCCTGTCAGGTGACGCCGACCCACTGCGGGCCGAACTGAACGCACACTTTGAACTGCAACTGAATTTTGTGGTGGCCCTGACGGCTGGCCGCGACCTGATCGTTCGTCCTGAGTTCCGCTATCTGCCTACCGTGCCCGGACTGAGCACCTTGCCTGCCCAGTTGGCACTTGTGCCCCGGCGTTTGGGGCGCGACGAATTGCACTTGCTACTTCAGCGGGCGTGTGGATTGGCGTAAGTAGTAGAGGCGCGAAAGTAGAGCATCCCCCAATTGGGGGTGTAGGAGTTCCGTCAACGCACGTGAAGCAACCGCTTTACATTGGAACTTTATTCAGACATTCTGGTCAGACAAGCGCCTCAACGTCATTTTGCTTGATGCTGAACTATCATGCACATATTTCTCACAGCAGATTTGAATAGCAGATCACCTGTGAGGGTACGTTTTTAGTCCTGCGGTAGCCTATTTAATTGAACAACCGGTTAAGTGAACCGTGAATGAGTTCACAGCCAACTGGACAGTTAAAAGGATAAGGTCTGACTCGTGGTCAGCGAAACTCCCCGTCCCGCCCGTGCGCGTAGCCCTGAAGAAAAATCTCAGCGACGCGACGATATCCTCCGTGCCGCCGAACGTCTCTGGACGAATACGCCTTACGCTGACCTGAGCATGAACCAGGTGGCACGTGAGGCCAAACTTGCCAAAGGCACCCTGTATCTGTACTTCGATACCAAAGAAGAATTGTTCCTGGCCCTGCTGACCGAGCATCTGCAGCAGTGGCTGGCACACCTGACCGGCATGTTGGCCGAGCGCCAGCCCAAAACGCCCAATGACGTTGCCGATGTCATCATCGATTCTTCTAAAGGCTATGAGGCCCTGCGCCGCCTGTTGATCTTGCTGGGCACGGTACTGGAGCGCAATGTGCGCCCCGAACTGACCCTGAACTTCAAGCGCGACGTGCGCCGGATGCTGCAAGAAGTCATTGCCCAGATGCCCTTCGAGCCCGACCTGACCCTCAAGATCATCGTGCATGTGTACGCCCTGGCGGTTGGCTGGCAGCAGATCACCGAAGAGACGCCGTCTTCGGAAACCCTGCGCCGTTACCCTGAAATGTCGTTCCTGACGTTGGATTTCGACACCGAGTTCCCCATTTCGGTACGCGCCACTATTGACCGCCTGACGGCCAAAGCGTAAGCACCTGTAACAGATACAACCACAGAAGCAGGCTCCCCGGTGACTTGGGGAGCCTGCTTTTTCGGCATTCAAACGGGTTGGATTATTCCTATTCCTTCACGCCGCCGGATACGGTTCCGCCCACGAAGTAGCCCTGGAAACCGTAGAAGAGGGCAATAATCGGAAGCGCACCCAGGGTAGCGGCGGCCGAAAAGATGCCCCACTTGGTACTGAATTGCCCGGTGGTAAAGCTGCGGAGCATCACGCCCACCGTCCACTGATCCACGCCCGTCAGCAGGATGCTTGCCAGAATGAATTCGGCGTAGGTGCCGATAAATTGGTTCAGGAAAATGAAGACCAGAATGCCGCCCGACAGGGGCAAGACCACCTGTAAGAACGTTTGCCAGCGGGTCGCGCCGTCCACCATCGCGGCTTCTTCCAGCGACTCCGGCAGGCTTTCCACATAGCCCTTGAAAATCCAGGTGTTGAAGGCAATCGCGCCGCCAGAGTACGCCAGAATCAGGCCCGTAAAGGTGTTGACGAGACCCAGAATGACCATCAGGGTGTACACGGCCACCAGCGCCAGGAAGACTGGGAACATCTGAATAAAGATAAAAAACAGCAGCATCTGGAACCGGCCTGGAAAGCGCAGACGGGCCATCGCGTAGCCTGCGGTGGTACTGAGAACAATCGCCAGGAAGCCCGTGACGCCCGACACTAGTAGCGTGTTGCGTACCGACAGCAGGAATTTGCTCTCATTGCCTTGCCCCGTAAACTGCGAGGGCACCATAAAGATGACCAGCAGGGCGAGTGCGGCGATCAGAGCACGCATGGCCCAGGCCCGCGCCTGCGTCAGGCGTTCGCTCTCGCGGCCCACTCTGCCGATGATGGCCAGAATCAGCAGGGCGGTCAGGGCCGCGCCCACGATCCCGGCCAAGACCAGTTGCCAGCCCGGAATAGTTACACCGTCGAACAGTGCGGCGTAGTTTTCAAAGCTGAGCACCTGCAAATTGGGCAGCAAACCAGAGCGGTACAAGATGTTGGGGTCAGAGAAATTGGGGAAGGCGAACAGGCTATTGCGGGGGTCGAAGGCCGCAATCAGCACGTACAGCAGTGGATAGATGGCAGTCAGCACGACCAGCATCAGGAACAGGTGCGTCAGTTGATCGCCCAGCACGGCGGCGTAACTGATTTTGCGCCCGGTGCGGGCTATGCCGATTCTCTGCCCGATCAGGCTGGTGAGGGCCAACACGCCGCTGGCGGCCAGCAGGAACAGCAGGAAGCGAATCCAGCCTCTTTCTACAAAATAGATGGTGAAACTTTTGGGCCTGCCCGCCATGTTGCGGGCCAAAAAGTAGCCCAGCACGAGAAAGCCGATGACGACAGCAGCGGCCACCAGCCAGGGCGCGGCGCGGCGCAGTGCGCTCGGTTCCTTGTGCACGTACCCACCGGGCGGCAGATTTTGGGGAGTCGGAAGGGCAGTCATTTGCGGGCCTCCTCGAACACGCCAGCGGCCTTAAAGTTGACGAGGCTGATGGCGAGCGTCAGGAAAAAGATGATCAGGGCAATGGCACTGGCCAGGGCATAATTCTGGCCGCCTGCACTGGCAAAAGCAGTGTTATAGCCCCAAGACAGCAAAATGTCCGTACTCTGCGCGGTGCTTTCGCGGCCTTCCTGAGCCGGGCCGCCCGCCGTGAGCAGATAAATAATGCCGAAATTGTTGAAGTTGAAGGCAAAGCCCGACAGCAGAATCGGGGTAAAAGCCGTTCGCAGCAGAGGCAGGGTGATGGACTGGATTTGCTGCCAGCGGCTCGCGCCGTCGATGGAGGCAGCTTCGTACAAGTCTTCGTTGATGGTGGCCAGAGCGCTGATGGTGGCGGTCATCATGTAGGGAAAGCCCAGCCACAGGTTGACCAGCAGAATAGAGACTTTGGCCCACAGTGGATCGTTGAGCCAGGGCACGGCGGCAAAGCCCAGCAGCCCCAGCGCCTTATTCACGATGCCGAATTGCTGGTTGTACAGCGCCACCCACATCTGCACGCTGATGACGGCGGGAATGGCCCACGGCAAGAACAGCAACGTGCGGTAGATGTTGCGGCCCTTCAGACGCTTGTTGTAGAGCAAGATGCCCAGAATCAGGCCCGCCAGACCGTTGATGACTACAGTCGAAAAGGCAAAGATGATTGTCCACAGGAAGACAGGCCACAGCGCACTGCTGGCCTTGGAAAAAATTTCCTGAAAGTTGGCGAGGCCCACGCGCTCGATGCGGTTGATGCGGGTCACGTCGGCCAGCGCGAATCCGGCGGCAACGGGGGCCGTCAGCGTCACGCTGTTGCCCTGAATGCTGGCAATCCGCGCCCGCACAGGCGACGAAGCGTCCTCGTCCAGCAGCACCAGGGTATCGCCCACACAGGTGGCCGCCCGGCAACGCAGATAGGCCTGCACCGAATCGGCTTCCGGCGTTTCGCCCAGAGTGACCACGCGGCGGTCTGCGCTCAGCGTCGCCGCTGTTCTGACACCCGAATCCGGGTTGCCGCTGTTCTGGCCGCTGTAGTTGGTAAAGGCGTAATTGACGGTCAGGATGATGGGCAGCACCGTAAAGGCGATCACGAACACCAGCGCCGGAAACAGGTAAAACCAGTTGACGATCCATGGCACCAGCCGCCCCGTAATAGGCGTCAGCACGAGCAGTGCGCCCAGGGTGTACACCAGAATCATGTACGGGGGGGCGTCAGGCAGGGCGCGGGCCGTAACACTCGCCAGCAGCCAGCCGATCAGGGCCGCGCCGCCCAGTAACACCGTCAGCACCAAAATGGCGATCAGTACGCCGCGGGTTCCCTCCGGGGGAACAGTGGTGCGTTTGGCAGGAAGAGGCAGGGACGTGGTCATCGGTTCTAAAACCTCCTTAAAAAACTTGGTGTCAAGTGCGCCCTATTGTGGGCGTCATCTGAATTGACTGCAACTCTGTGGGCGGGTGGCCTCAGCATTGACCTAGCCAGCTGTTCTTTGCACTCGTTTGATGGTGCACAGCCGGAGCAATGAGAACGGACAGGCGTCTATGGCCTGTCCGTTCTCATTCAAAAGGTCTGACTTTACTTGATGTTGCTGTTAATTTCGGAAACGGCTTTGTCCAGAATCTGCGAGTAGTTCTGGTTGGGCTTTTGCACGCTCTGGGCAATCGCGGCGCTCCAAGGCCCCCACACGCTCCCCATTTCCACAATGTTGGGCATAGGAGTGCCCATGCTGATGGTCTTGCCGAAGCCTGCCACCACGGGGTCGGACTTCAGTTTGGTGCGGGCGCTGAGGCTGATGGGAATACGGCCCCCGGCCTTGTTAAAGCTGACCTGCGCGGTGCTGGAAGAGATCTGCTTGGCAAACTGCGCCGAAGCGGCCTTCTGCTTACCGTAGGCGTTGATCATGGTGCCCTGCACACCCACGAAGGGGCTCCACTTGCCGGTTGCGCCGGGAGGGGTGGGGAAGGCGGCGATCCCGTAGTCGATGCCTGCTTTTTTGATGTCGCCGATGTCCCAGGGGCCGGTGAGCAACATGGCGAGGCGTCCGTCGACGAACGCACTCTTGGCTGCGCCGCCGTCTACACCCTCGGGTACGAGGTTGTACTTGTAGCGCAGGTCGTTCAGGAACGCGCTGGCTTTTTCGGCTCCGGCGTTGGCAAGGCCGATGTCTTTGGGGTTCAGGGTGCCACTGGTGTTTTTGAACACGTAGCCGCCGTAAGCGCTGACCACGCCGTAGTTCATGTAGGCGTTGCTCAGGTCGGCGAGGAAGCCGAACTTACCATTGCCAGTGTTCTTCTGGGCCGCTGCAAGGAAGGCGTTCCAGGTGGTGGGCGCGGTAGGGATGAGCTTCTTGTTGTACACCAGCGCCACGCTTTCGGCGAACATAGGCAGGCCAAACAGCTTGCCCTTGTAGGTCATGGCCGTCAGTGCGGTCTTGTCAAAATCAGTGCGGCTGGTCACGTACTTGTCCATCGGCTCCACAACACCGGCAGCGGCCAACTGGCCCAGGCGGTCTTGGGGCAGCGTCACCACGACGTCGGGGCCTTGGCCCTTGGGCGCACTCTGAATGAACTTGTCAGGAATGTTGTCGAAGGGCACGCTGACGAGCGAAATCTGGGTGCCCGTCTTCTTGGTGAAGTCGGCAGCCTGAGACTTGAGCCATGCCAGTTCGGGGCCGCCAAAGTGGGTCCAGACGGTGAGGGTGGCCGCGCCAGCCTGAGAGGTCAGGGCGCTGCCCAGCAGGGCGAGAGACAACAGTGTCAAGGCTTTCTTCATAATGCTCCTTGGGTGGATCGGCGGTGAACCGCTTCCAGTAAAACCAGACGAATGAAGTGGAGAACAGGGCCACCGTATTCCGCTTGCTCCAGCAACGCTGAGAATGCAGCCAGTTGCGGAGGGTTTTGCACGCGAGCCAAAATCTCACGCAGCGCTGAGGGGAATGAACGGGGATGTTCGCCCCTCATTATAGGTGCCGCCCTGTCACTTGACAAGACAAGTCCCTGGCCCTGGGTTAGCTTTTATTTCACGTTGTCGTCAGAGAAAACGGTTTTTGTTGGAGTGAATACAATTTTCCTAGCTGGTCAGCACGCCGCGCCGCTTCAATGGTCAGGAGGCCATTGCTCTCCCGACGCATTCACTGCATTTCATCTATTCCGCCGTATGCTGGCAGAGTGATTCGCTCCCGCCATCCTCACCCCAGTAAGGCAAAGACTGACCGCCCCACGTCAGAGGCAAGTTCTGCGTCCCGACCCGACACGGCGTCACAGTCAAACAAGTTTCGCCCACGCCCCGACCAGGCCAATCCCGCCCGTGAACTGGCCGTGCGGGTGCTGCTGCGCGTGCTGGCGGGCGAATCGTTCGCCGCCTCCGCGCTGGATTCGGCCCTACAAGCCGCCAAATTACCCGGACGCGATTCTGGCCTCGCCACACATATCGTGTACGGCTCGCTGCGGTACGCGCCCACCCTTCAAGGGCTGCTGACGCCGATGCTGTCGGAAGAGACCCATCCCAAAGTGCGGGCCTTGCTGCTGGCCGGAGCTTTTGAAAAACTGATTCTGGGCACGCCCGCGCACGCGGTGGTCAGTGAATACGTGAATCTGGCGCGAGACGCCCGTTTTGCGCCGCCTGCACTCGTGAATGCCGTGCTGCGCCGCGTGGCCCTCCCGCCCGAAACCGACGAAACCCGCACCGCCCTTCCCGCGTGGCTGATTGGGGTCTACAAGTCTGCGTTTGGCGACCATGCCGATTCCGTCATGGCCGATCTGCTGACGCCGCAACCCCTCTGGCTGAGCCTGTCGGAAACGGGGGAGAGGCTGCTGGAAGAGGAAGGCAGCGAAGTATTTCCCGGCCCCAACAGTGTGCGGCGCGTGGCCTTGGCCCGCCCCCTGCGCGAATCGGCGGCGTATGTGCAGGGCGAGGCGCAGCCGATCAACCCGGCCAGCCTGGCCTGCGTGGACGCGCTGGGCGATGTGGACGGCGTGCGGGTGCTGGATTTGGCGGGCGGCATGGGCATCAAGGCGGCAATGCTGGCGGCACGCGGGGCCAGCGTGACCAGCGTGGACGTGATGCCCCACAAGCATGACGCGGCCCGCACCAACCTGGAACGCCTCGGCCTCAGCGCCGACTTCATCACGCACGACTTGACCATGCCACTGGACTTGCCGCCCGCTGCGCTGGTGCTGCTGGACGCGCCCTGCACGGGCAGCGGCACTCTGCGTTCTCATCCCGAAATCAAGTTGCGCCTGACCGCTCAGGCTGGAGCGCAAATGGCGGCCCTGCAAGCCCGGATGCTGCCCCAGGCCGCCGCTGTCGTCGCGCCGGGCGGTGTGCTGGTGTATTCGGTCTGCTCGGTCATGCCGGAAGAAGGCCAGGACATCATCGCCGGATTTTTGGCCGCCCACTCGGACTTTGTGCCCGACCCGTTGCCCGACCTGCAGGTACCTACTGTCCCCGCCGGAGCAGGCGTGCTGACCGTGCCCGAACAAGGCATAGACGGCTTTTTCATTGCCCGGATGCGCCGCTTGGATTGAGGGAATCGGGGAAGAATGGCGTGAAGTCCGGTCAAAGTGGACAGAGGCGGGACTCAGCGGGCCTAGTCTTGCCAAAGTCAGAGCTTGATCCAGCCACGTTCGGCTGACCCAGCCTCGCGATCCCTGATCTACACTTTTCCCATGCCTTCCAAGCGAGTTCTGCTCGGTGCCGCCCTGCTGATGTTCGCCGCTGCTCCTGTACAGGCCCAAACTCCGGCTGCACAGGCTTCGGATGTACAGACGCCCGCCAACTGTGCGCTGGCCAACGCCGTAGACCCGGCCACCTACGATCTGCTGACCCTGACCACTTGGAACGAGGCGAGTCAGGACGAATCCAGCTACAACTGGGCGCAGTGCCGCGCTGCCAAGTTAGATAGAGACTTGGCGACGCAACCGCAACTGCGGGCCAGATTGCAAACCCTCCGCAAGCAATACCGCGAAATGAGGGCCATAGAGGGCCAATTGGCCGGAATCCGGGCGGGCGGCGGCACGATGTATTTTCACCAAGTGCCGCGCATGTATCCGGGGTTAGAGGAACAATTGGCGAGTCTTGGGGCGCTGGCCCGCAGCACGCTGGGCGCACCCACAGGTCAGCATTACGCCAAAGTGATCGCGCACGCCAAAGCAGATCAGGCCAAGTACATCAAGCTTCAGAGGGCCTATAAACCCGGCCCCGACGAAGACTACGTGAGATTTAATCCAACTGAGTGGGCCGCTACCCTGAACCGCTATGACACGCTGGGCAAAGCCATCATGCTTACCTTGGGCAACCGCAACGACGCGGCTACGGCGCTGGGCTACAGCATCCTGACCCACTTTACTTTCTCCGCCGAGCCGGAGGAGTACGGGTACTGAGTGCGCCAAAAATTCCTGAACGCGGGGCCAAGCGGTGCGTTCAGGGTCTTTCTTTTTAGAACCGCGAAGAGGGGATGCAGATGATTTACAGCCCCTCTTCCAACTGGAACTTCAGCCCTGCTTGCCTTCCGTCTCCAGCCCCAGCGCGGCGTCCAGCGCCACTTCGATCATGCCGTTAAAGGTCAGTTGGCGTTCGTCAGCCGTAGTTTCCTCGTGGGTAATCAGGTGGTCGCTGATGGTCAGAATAGTCAGCGCCCGTACGCCGTGTTTGGCGGCCAGTGTATACAGTCCGGCGGCTTCCATTTCTACCGCCAAGACACCAAAATCGGCCCACTGCTGAAACTGCTGGAACTCGTCCTGGTAAAAGGTATCGCTGCTCATGATGTTGCCGACGTGCGTGGCAAACCCGCGTTCCTGCGCGATCTGGTAGGCCCGCAGCAGCAGGCTGAAATCGGCAATCGGCGCAAAATTTTTGGCCCCAAAGCGGATGTTGTTGATGTTGGAATCGGTGCAGGCCGCCTGAGCCAGCACCAGATCGCGCACATGCACATGCGGCTGGTAGCTGCCCGCCGTGCCTACCCGGATCAGGTTTTTGCAGCCGTAGCCCGTGATCAGTTCATGCACGTAAATCATCGAGCTGGCAATGCCCATGCCCGTACCCTGCACACTGACGGGCTGGCCTTTGTAGGTTCCGGTGTAGCCCAACATGCCGCGCACGGTGTTGTGCTGCACAGGGTTTTCAAAGAAAGTTTCGGCGATGTGCTGGGCACGCAAGGGGTCGCCGGGCAACAGGACGGTTTCGGCAATCTGGCCGGGTTGGGCGTTCAGGTGAAGACTCATCGGGCCTAGCCTAGCAAGTTTGGCGGACGCACCTTCAAAGTGCTTAGCCGTCTAGCCATCTCCGTCTACCCATTCCTGCGCCAGCCAGTGCGCGTGCGGTAGGCCCCGGCTCAGGATGCCGCGCCGCACATCGGCCACGTCGTAGGCCACCCAGTGAAAAGTAGGTTTCCAGCCCGCCGCCGTTCGCTCCAGCATCAGGTATTCGGCCCGCGCCAGATTCACGTAGCGGTCGCCGCGTTTCTGGAAGGGCAGACCCACACTGCCGGGATTCAGCAACGTCCAACCGTCCAATTCACGGTGCAAAGGCTGGTGCGTATGCCCGCCAATCCATACCGCCTGCTGCCCGAATCCAGCCCGCAGCTCCTCCAAACGAGCTTCTGGCGTATGCTCCGTCAATTCCTCGGTGTCGCGCTCTGGACCGCCATGAAAGCAGAGCAGATCGGGCCATTCGGTGCGGGCGGTGTAGGTCTGCAACAACTCCAATTCGGTGCGGCCCAGTTGTGTTCTGGCCCATTCGCCAATGCTGTGCAATTTTTCTTCATCTGGAAAACCGCGTGGGACAAAGGCTTAAGCGGCTTCCAGCAGCATTCGGTCAGCGTTGCCGCATACCACGGGGCAGCCCAGCGCCGCAATTCGCTGGATGTATTCGGCGGGCCACGCACCGTCCATCGCCACATCACCCAGGCAGAGATGAGCCTCGGCTCCCTGCCGCGCCATATCGGTCAGTGCCGCCGTCAAAGCAGGCAGATTGCCGTGGATGTCGCCAAATATCGCCAACCTGAAGCCTTCTTGCATACATCAGCGTAATGGAGAACATCTCGTCTGCTTGTACTCTGGAAAGAATGACCATTCAGTCTGTAATCCCGGCTCCTTTAGTTACGCCTACCGAGACCCCCATGCAGCGTGTCAGAACGATCGAACTCTTTTTCGATCTCGTCTTCGTCTTCGCCCTGACCCAATTGACCAGATTGGTAGCGCACCCATACGGCCCCGCCGACTACGGCAAGGCGCTGCTGGTCTTCTTGACCCTCATGTGGATTTACAACGGATACGTGTGGTTGGGCGGCAACGTCGAATTCGGTGCAGGAAGGCAACGCCGCCTGATTTTTGTGGCGATGGGCGGATTTTTTATCATGGCCCTCAGCATTCCCACCGTGTTCGGTGCCGGCGGTGTTCCCTACGCGCTCGGAATGCTCGCCGTCACTGCCCTTCACATCTGGCTGTTCAGAACAACGCATAACAGCAGTGCTCGGGTTGTCTGGCAGTTGGCGGGCTTTCATGTCGGCGCGGCGTTACTGGTCTTGGCTGCCGCGTTCGTCTCTGCGCCCTACGATTGGCTCATTTGGGTGGCGGCAATCGTCACGCTGGTCTCCACCATCATTTTGAGACGCGAACGTAGTTTTCAACTCAACCCCCAACATTTTGTAGAGCGGCACAGCCTTTTGATTATCATTGCGCTGGGAGAAAGCATCGTGGCGGTGGGAAGCGGCGTAGGCGAGTTGGCCCTGACTGGCCCGCTGCTGACTTACAGTGTGCTGGCCCTGATGCTGTCGGCCCTGTTGTGGTTGACTTATTTTCACCGCGACGATGCCCGCGCCGAACATGCTTTTTTGCGTGCCAATGCCGCTCAGCGCATGCGTGTAGCGGTCATGGGGTACGGGTACGGCCATTTTGTCATGATTACCGGCATCATCCTGATCGCGGTGGGCCTGAAGGTTGGGGTAGCCCACCCCACGGGGCATCCGGACGCCATCGGCATCTGGAATCTGACCTTTGGCACCAGCCTGTACCTGGTTGGAGATGTGATCTACCGCCGAATCGTGGGTATCGATCCCGGTTGGGCGCGCTTCGGTTTGGCTGCCGTGCTGCTCCTGACCATTCCGATAGGCCTGATGTATGGAGCGCTTCCGCATCTTGTGCTTTGTGTGTTCCTGCTCACGTCGCTGCTGTGGGTAGAGGCGGCGCGTGATACGAACGTGGATTGAACGCCGTGTTTTCTTGACCTCTAATCCGAGTGAAGCCGGAAGAAATCGGTCAGCGCCGCTGTCAGGGCGGGCAGATTGCCGTGAACGTCGCCAAACACTGCCAACCTGAAGCCTTCTTGCATACATCAGCCCAATAGAAAAGACCTGACTTGCCGTAGGCTGACAGGAATGACCACCCAGTCCGATCTACCCAGCTCGCTCGTTCCTTCTGAGGAAGCCGGAGCCCCCGTGCAGCGTGTGGGCACCATAGAACTGTTTTTTGACCTTGTGTTCGTGTTTGCCCTGACCCAGTTGACCAGTCTGGTGGCGCATCCACACGGCCCCGCCGACTACGGCAAGGCGCTGCTGGTCTTTATGACCCTGATGTGGATTTATGACGGGTACGTATGGTTGGGGGGCAACGTCGAATTTGGAGGTGAACGCCAGCGCCGCCTGATTTTTGTGGCGATGGGCGGATTTTTTGTCATGGCCCTCAGCATTCCGACGGTGTTTGACGGCGGTGGGCTGCCGTATGCGTTGGGCCTGTTGACGGTCACGAGCATCCACGCTCTGATGTTCAAAACTTCCCACAACAGCAGTGCCCAGGCCATCTGGCAGATTGCGCCCTACAATTTCGGCGCGGCGTTATTGGTACTGGCCGCCGCGTTTGTCCATCCCCCCTACGATTGGCCCCTCTGGGCGGCGGCAGTCGCTACGTTGTTGTCCAGCACCCTTCTGGGCCGCGAGCGCCAATTTCAACTCAGCCCCCGCCATTTTGTGGAGCGGCACGGCCTGATCATCATCATTGCGCTGGGAGAAAGCATCGTAGCGGTGGGCAGCGGCGTCGGTAAACTGGCCCTGACTGGCCCGCTGCTGGGTTACGGCGTGCTGGCCCTGATGTTGTCGGCCCTGCTGTGGTGGACTTATTTTCACCGCGACGATGCCCGTGCCGAACATATTTTTCTGCACGCCCACCCCAAAGAGCGCAGCCGGATGGCGATTCTGGGCTACGGCTACGGCCACTTTGCGATGGTCTGCGGCATCATCCTGATCGCGGCGGGCCTGAAGGTCGGCGTGGTCCATCCCACCGGGCATCCGGACGCTGTCGGCATCTGGAATCTGACCTTCGGTATCACCCTCTACCTGCTGGGCGACGTGATTTACCGCCGCGCTCTGGGCATCGGCCCCGGCTGGGTGCGCCTTCTGTTGGCCGCCGCGCTGCTCCTGACCATTCCGGTGGGCCTGATCTACGGGGCATTGCCGCATCTCGTGCTGTGCGTGCTGCTGCTCACATCGCTCCTCTGGATAGAGGCGGCGCGTGATCCGCTGGACGGCTGAAGCTGCTGCCTTCGCTAAACGATAGATGTATTCGCCCTGCCTAACCGGGGAGTACCCTTGCCTGTCTGAATGCGTTTCCCGCCCCGCTTGGCCCGCCCTGCTTATTTCAGAGGAGTTTCCATGACCCAGTTTCCTTCCACCTCGCTGCCTGCCCGCTAACTTGGTTCCCTACGTGTGTCTGCCCTCGGCCTCGGCTGCATGGGCATGAGCGAGTTTTACGGCGACGCCGACGAGACCGAAAATATCCGCACGCTAGACCGCGCCCTCGAACTGGGCGTGACTTTTTACGACACCGCCGACATGTACGGCCCCTATACCAACGAAGAGCTGCTGGGCCGCTGGCTGGCCGGAAAGCGTGAGCGCGTGGTGCTGGCGACCAAGTTCGGCATTCAGCGCGGCCCCGACAACCGCATGCGGAGCATCAGTGGCAAGCCGGAGTACGTGCAGCAGGCCGCCGAAGCCAGTCTGAAGCGCCTGAACATCGACCATATCGACCTGTATTACCTGCACCGCGTAGACCCCACCACGCCCATCGAAGACACGGTGGGCGCGATGGCGAGTCTGGTACAGCAGGGCAAAGTGCGTTACCTCGGCCTCTCTGAAGTCAGCGCCGACACGTTGCGCCGCGCCCACGCCGTGCATCCCATCACCGCCGTACAGAGCGAATACAGCCTGTGGACGCGTGACCCTGAACAGAACGGCGTGCTGGACGTGTGCCGCGAACTGGGCGTCGGCTTCGTGCCTTATAGCCCTCTGGGACGTGGTTTTCTGACCGGACAGATTCAGACGCCCGACGACTTTGCGCCCGACGATTTCCGCCGCTACAGCCCGCGCTTTCAGGGCGAACACTTCCAGAAGAATCTGGATCTGGTGCGGCAGGTCGAGCAGTTGGCAGCCCAGAAGGGTTGCACGCCCTCGCAATTGGCGCTGGCGTGGGTGCTGGCGCAGGGCCAAGACATCGTGCCCATTCCCGGCACCAAGCGCGTGAAATACCTGGAAGACAACCTCGGCGCAGTAGACGTGCAACTGAGCGCCGATGATCTGGCCGCCATTGACACCGTATTCCCAGTGGGCGCGGCCAGCGGGGAGCGCTACGCAGACATGGGCAGCGTAAACAGGTAGGAGCCGCCGGAAAGAGTTCAGCCCCATTCTTCCTGTGCTGAGTGGAGGAACCGGGCTGAATTTTGCTGAATTGGAATACTGGTTAAATTGGAATAACCGTAAATGTAAATTCGAAAGGGTTGTCTGCTGGCGACTGTCCGCCTCACACACTCACCAGTCCCAGCCCAATCCCGCGTGCCACAGCTCCAGCGCGGCTCTGTACACCCAATTTGGAATACACCGCCTGCACATGAAACTTGATGGTGCTCTCCGTAACGCCCAGTTCCCGCGCCGCCCGTTTGTTGCTCAGGCCTTCTGCCAGCAGCACCAACACGTCGTGTTCGCGGGGCGTCAGGGTCACGTCGGAAGGCGGGGAGTCGGTGTCGTCGGCTTCCGGCTCTGCGCTCTGAAATAGCGCGGGCGGCATCACCACCAACCCTGCCGCCGCACCCAGGACTCCGGCCAAGAGTTCGGCGGGCGTGGCATCGGCACTCAGTACAGCCCAGCCACCGCCCGTCAGTTCGGGCAGCAGATTCGCCCAGGCTCCTGTCCCGAGCGCCACGATTGCCCCAGATGCGGCTACAGAGTCTGTTAGTGCGTCAAGGTCGGTCAGCCACGCATCGTCCACCATCAGCACGTCTGTTTCGGTGTGGTCGTTGTTGCTCTGGACACTCAGGCCTGCCGCCACCAGCAGGCTTTCTACCCCGGCCCGCAACATCGCGGAGCGCACCGCCACCCGCACCGAGGGCAGCAGGTGACTGGGTGCCAACTGCTCGGGCAATGCGGCGGGCTCAGTCATGGCTGATGCTACGCGCTGGGGCCGCAAAGGTGAGGGTGGCTGCACGCGGGGCAAGGCCTCAGCGTTCTCCAACTGTCACGGTGACGTCGGTTTCCTGACCACCGCGCAGCACCCGCACGGTCAGCGTTTCTCCGGCCCGCTCGCGCACCCGTTGCAGCAGTTCGCCGGGGTGCCGCACCGCCTGACCATCCAGCGCCAGCAGCACGTCACCGACCAGGAGACCTGCCTGGGCGGCGGGGCTGCCTGCTTCCACCTGCACCACCGTCAGTCCGACGCGGCCACTGTGTCGACCAAAACCGGGTTGACCAAACCCCTGCGGGCCACCCCAACCAGGGCCACCGCGTCCATTCCAACCGCGTCCATCACGCCTGCCATCGCCTCGTCCATCCCACATGGGGCCGCCGCGTTCGCCCCGTCCGGCTCCCCGCCGTGGCTCATGCTCGCCGCGCCCGCCGCGTTCTTCGGGCTTGGGTGCATCGCTGCCCGCTTCGGCCTGCGTTTTGGGCTGTTGGTTATCAGGAAAATGAACAGGTTGAGTTGCCAATCCCAGATAGCCACGCGGCACACGTCCCGCCGTGTTCAGCAGTTCGGCCACCCTGAGGGCACGGGCCGCGGGCACGGCCAGCAGGGTTCCCCGGCTCACGCCCGCATTCAAAATACCGACCAGGCCGCCGCGTGCGTCCACAAGTGCGCCCCCAGTCACTCCGCGAAAAGGTGCGGCTCCGGCATCCAGCCAGCCGCGCATCGGCCCACGCTGGGGTGGTTCGGCGCGTTCCATCAGGCCCAATGTGACCTGTAGCCCGTGCATAGGGCGGCCCACAGCCAGCAGCAATTCCCCCACCCGCGCTCCGTTGCTCGCGGTCATGGCGGGCATATTCAGCCCCTCAATCCGTAGGAGGGCCAGATCGGTGGAGGGGTCACGGCCTGCCACTGTGGCGGCCAATTCCCGACCATCTGCCGTGCGCACCTTCACCTCGTCGCCGTGCAGCACGTGCCCCGCGGTCAAAACCTGTCCATCTGCGACCACTGTGCCGCTTACGGTGGCTGGGCCGCCAGTCAATACCGTCACCACCGAGTGTCCCGCCGTTTGCGTGGCGTCCGCTAAGCTCTCCGAGATCTTGCTCAGGTCGCTGAAGTTCATACCGTTTGTATTCGTCATGCCCATAGAATGCGTCTGAAAGGCCAGATCCGCGCCGGGCGAATGGTGGGGGCCGCAGCCTGTCCGAACGGCTAGGGTGGTGCGGAAGCCTGCTGAACGTCGGCCCGCCGGAGCCCATAGCAAATCACTTCTACCATCTGGCCCCGGTACACTTCCGGCTCAGCCCGGCCCACCACTGTGAATCCCAGCCCCAGCATCAGGCGATGAGAGCGTGCGTTGGGCGCATGAACCTGTGCGGTGACGGTCGTTAGTCCAAGTGGGCCAAAAGCCTGTGCCAGCATCAATCTGCACGCTTCAGCCGCCAGCCCACGCCCCCACTGCGCCCGTTCGCCAATCGCCACGCCCAGTTCTGCCGTGTGGGCCTGTCTGTTGGCGAGGTCTACGTAGCCCACCAGTTGCCCGTTTTCCTCTATTCCCAACCGCAAAAAGTCCGGCCCGGTTCCGGCAATCAGGAGTTGCCAGTGCCTGTTGATCAGACGCGGGGCGAGCCGGGGCGTCCAGCCTGCCGCCAGGCAGAATTCCGGGTCAGCGGCCCAGCGCACGGCGACTTGCTCGTCGCCGGGTCGAAGTGGACGCAGGGTCACGGCCATGCCTGCAGGATAGGCTGAATCCAGTGTCCAGCTTCCCACATCCCTACCGCGCCTTCACGGCCTTTCTCGGTACGTCGTTCTCGGTTGGCCCGCCGCCACGCCGTCAGTTCTTGCCCGCCGAATTCCGTGAACCGTTGCTTGCCGGAGCAGGGGAGAGGCTGCCCCTCCTGGATGCCCCGGTACTGGACTGGGCATTGGCCGAGCGTGTCCACGACACCGATTATCTGCGTCGCTGGCGGGCCGGAGAGGTCACGCGGGCGGAGGAACGGGCGCTGGGATTCGCTTGGTCGCCTGCTGTGGTAGAGCGCGGCCTTGCCAGCAGCGGCGCAACCTTGGCCGCCACACACGACGCTTTGGCCTTGGGCCTCGGCATCAATCTGGGCGGCGGCACGCACCACGCCTACCGCGCTCACGCCGAAGGGTTTTCCTTCCTGAACGATGTGGCAATCAGCGCCCAGTGGTTGTTAGATGAAGGCTGGGCGGCGCGGATTGCAGTCGTTGATCTGGATGTGCATCAGGGCAACGGCACCGCGTCCATCTTTGCCGCCGAATCCCGCGTGCTCACCATCAGCGTGCATGGGGCCAACAATTACCCGTTTCAGAAGGAGGTGAGTGGGCTGGACGTGGCACTGCCCGATGGCACGGGTGACGAGGCTTATCTGGCTGCGCTGCGAGGTTCCGTGTTCCCCGCACTGCACGCTTTCGCCCCTGATTTTGTCTTCTACCTCGCCGGTGCCGATGTGCTGGAAGGCGATCAGTTGGGCCGCCTCGCCCTCACGCCCGCCGGGGTGCGCGAGCGGGATGATCGCGTGTGCCGCTGGGCCGCTCTGCGCGGTATTCCATTGGTGTTGGTCATGGCAGGCGGCTATAACAAAAATCCCCAAACGCTGATCGCGGCGCGGTTGGGGACGTTGGATGCGGCTTTGGATGCGTTTGGCATCGTGGGTGGCGCGTCTAAGGGTCTAAAGGTCTAGGGTGCTGGGTCAGTCCGGTCTTGGGATTGGGTTTGTAGAAAGGCGGTTTGGCTTTATGCCCGCCCCGACGCAAAAAACCTCAGACCCTTGACCCCTAGACCAAGCCCTCACAACCTCCGCCTACTTCACCACAAAGTCAATCTCCACCACCGCCGTCACGTCTTTTTCCAGCGCCGTCGTGTCGTAGCTGCCCGTGTCTTCTACGCTGGTTTCAAAGCGGGGCGTAATCTGGAACACGCCCACGCGGGCATTCTTCACGGCCCCGATGGAGTTTCCCGCACTCTGGGCAATTGCCTGAGCGCGACGTTGGGCGTCTTTGCTGGCTTCTTCCAGCAGTTGTACGCGCACGTCGCTCAGCTTGGTGTACAGGTACTGCACGTCGCCGCTTTCGATGCTGAGGCCGCCCGTGCTGGCATTTACAAATGCCGACGTCGCCGCGCCCACCGCGCTTTGCAGCTTGGCAATGTTGCCCGACTGCACCCGGAACGTCTGGCTGACCACGTAACGGGTACGCTCCACTTCAGCATTTTCGCCGTTCACATCCTCAATCACCACGTAATTTTGTGGCCCCGCATTTACCGGTTCGCGCCGCAGTTCGGAGGCAGAAAAGGTCTGCGCCCGCAAAAAGGCGTCTATGGCAGGCTGCGCCCCCTGAAAAGCCTTGTAAGCATTTTGCAGATTGGTGTCGTCGCTGCTGCGAACCGTGAATGTCCATCCCGCCAGATCGCTGGTGATATTGCGCTTGGCGCTGCCCGTTACATTGATCACATCGCTGGCGTTCTTGACATCGGCCAGCCCCCGCACGACGACAAATCCGGTGGCGAAAAAGGCGACAGAGGCGATAGCGGTAGCAATAATGGCGCTGGGCAAGCGCACCGATGGGGTCATGAGCTACGCTAACACGCTTCTCATGTAGTCGCGTCATCCGAAAGAATTGGGTTGGCTGGATTTTTGCTGAACAGGGTGTGGGTGGTCAGAAAGCCGGGGCGTGGGCTGTAGCATAGCAGGAGCGAGCGCCGTCCAGCGGGGGATGGGAAGAGATGACTGTCAATAACAATTCACAAGATCAAGCTCAAGACTATTTGCGTGCCCAAGAGGTGAAGCGGGAATCCAAACCGCCCCGCACGGAGGCCGAAATACGTGCCGAAATGAAAGAGAGTGTTAAACGCAACGCCCGCGCCCTGCAGACGCTCGCCAAGCTGTAGCGGATGGCTGGCCCACTGTCCAGCACCTATTTCTACCGCTACCGGGGCATGGACTTACCCACAAAAATATATGTGCCTGAACTCCATGACGATGTTCTGGAAGTGTCGGAAGGCCGCGCAGGTGTGGCCCATATCGGCGTGATTGAAAGTGCGGTCAACAAGCGCGTGACGTCTTAGGGCGGCGAAGATGCTTACCCTACGTTCTTTACTAAATTGGCGGCGATTGGCTACACCTTGGCCCACGATCACGGCTTCAGCGACGGTAACAAGCGCACCGCCCTGCAGGTCATGCTCAATGTCTTGGAAGAAAACGGGTTTTATCCTGATCCGTCTGACCGCGGGAAGGTGACGGCGGCGATTCTGGCGGCCATGAATCTGCTGGATGTGGCCGGACTCCGCGTTACCCTGATGCTGTGGTGCGGCATTGACCCCGCCGACGCGGAAGCCTGACGCGTTATACTGAGTGCATGACGCGCCGCCTAACGCCAACCTAGCTAACTCGAAGTTCATTTCTGGATGAACCGAATAAAGCGAGAGGCCAAGAGAAGACAGTGTAGCGGGAATAGAGAGGTTGCCCGCTTTTTGGCGAGGCTCGCAATGCGAGCGGCACTGTCCCAAGCGTGAGTTGAAGGCGCGACCACCCAGCCTCAAGAACACAGTCTCAAGAACCAGCAGCGATTCACCATTCGGGCCGTTCCCAATCAGGCCCGCAGGAGTTTTTATGACCAGTCTTCCTACCCAGCTTGACGTGCAGGACGGGGCCGCCGTACCCGAAACACAAGCCGAATCTACACTGACCGAATCCAATCTTATCGAACCCACTGCCACCGAGAAGGCCGCAGCATTGGCCGACAAGACCCTGACCACCGAAATCGCCCGCCGCCGTACCTTTGCCATTATTTCTCACCCGGACGCGGGCAAAACCACCATTACCGAAAAGCTGTTGTTGTACGGCGGCGCGATTCTGGAAGCGGGGAGCGTGACCGCCAAGGAAGGCCGCTCGCACACCAAGTCCGACTGGATGAGCATCGAACAGCAGCGCGGGATTTCTATTTCCAGTTCGGCGCTGACCTTCGAGTTTTCGGGCCGCCACATCAACCTGCTGGATACGCCCGGACACCAGGATTTCAGTGAGGATACCTACCGCACCCTGACCGCCGCCGACAGCGCCCTGATGGTGCTGGACGCGGCGCGTGGGGTACAGACGCAGACTGAAAAGCTGTTCGCGGTGTGCCGCAACCGGGGCATTCCCATTCTGACTTTCGTCAACAAAATGGATAGGCCCGCCCAAGACCCCTTTGAACTCTTGGAGCAGATCGAGAACATTCTGAAAATCACGGTGGTGCCGCTAACGTGGCCGATTGGCGACGGCCCCGACTTTAAGGGCGTGTACGACCTGCAAACCAAGCAGGTGCTGGCCTTCGAGCGCACGGCAGGCGGCAAGCAGCGTGCGCCGATGCAGACGGCGGGCTTGGATGATCCCAAACTGGTGGGCCTCGTCGGCGCGGATTTGGCCGCCAAACTGCGCCACGACGTGGAACTGATCACCGCCGCCCTGCCCGAATTCGACGCTGCCGAGTTTCTGAGCGGCGAACTGACGCCCGTCTTCTTCGGGAGTGCCATGAACAATTTCGGCATCGAGCATTTCCTCAGCAACTTTGTGGAACTCGCGCCGCCTCCCGGCCCCACCGACACCAATCTGGGCGAGCGCGAGCCGGAAGCGCCGTTTGCCGGATTTATTTTCAAATTGCAGGCCAACATGAGCAAGCAGCACCGAGACCGCACCGCCTATATGCGCGTCATGAGCGGGCATTTCGAGCGCGGCATGGACGTGACCCACACCCGCACGGGGCGCAAGCTGCGGCTTTCGCAGGCGCATACCCTGTTTGCCCAAGACCGCGAAAAAGTCGAGGACGCCTACCCCGGCGACATCGTGGGACTGGTCAACCCTGGCGTGTTTCAGATTGGCGACGTGATCAGCGTGAACGGCAAAGTCGTGCTGCCCAGCTTCCCGCGCTTTACGCCCGAAACCTTTGCCACCCTCGGCCTGCGCGACGTGGGCAAGCGCAAGGCGTTTATGAAGGGCCTCCAGCAACTGGCAGAAGAAGGCGTGGTGCAGGTGTTCTACCCCACCGACGGCGCACGCGATCCGTACCTTGGCGCTGTAGGCCCGCTGCAATTCGAGGTCTTTCAGGCCCGGTTGTTGGAAGAATACGGCGTGGACGTGGAGATGAACGTCACGTCTTACCAACTGGTGCGTTGGCTGGCGGGCGACGCCAATTCTGTGGCCCGCTTTGCCCGCCACGTGGAAGACGATCAGGGCCGCCCGGTCATGTTGTTCAGGTCTAAATATGACCTGAGCTATACGCAGGAACAGCACCCTGAGATTGAATTCCTGCCGCTGCCCAAAGATTTGACGCGGGTGTAAGGGAAAGAGCTAATTCTATAAGCCGCCCGGCTTGAATCCTCAGCATTGGATTCAGGCCGGACGCTTTTGATCATTACAAAAACTGCCCGTTTTCCTGCCAGACCTCGCCGTCCAACAGAATCCGCCCGCCCTGCCGCAAGTCTGCAATCAGATCCCAGTGAATCGCGCTGGCGTTCACGCCACCCGTTTCTGGATACGAGCGGCCCAGCGCCAGATGCACCGTGCCACCGATCTTTTCATCGAACAGAATGTTGCCTGTAGGCGTCTGAATGCCGCTGTTGGAGCCGATGCCCAGTTCGCCTAGACTGCGTGCGCCGGAGTCGGTGTTCAGAGCGGCCAACAGGGTGCTTTCGCCTTCGTCGGCACGCGCATCCACCACCACGCCGTCCCGGAATTCCAGCCGTGCGCCGCGCACCATCACACCCGCGTATTCGGCGGGCACGTCAAACGTAATAAATCCGTTGGCGCTGTTTTCAATCGGCCCGGTAAAGACCTCGCCGCTGGGCATGTTGCGTTTGCCGTCGCTGTTGGCCCAGGTTCGCCCACCCACGCGCAGGGTCAGGTCGGTGCCAGGGGCTTCTAGTTTTACCGTATCGGCGCGGCTCAATCGGTCTATCAGGCGGGCCTGAAGTTCGCGCACCTCGCCCCATGCGGCCACCGGGTCGGGGCGATCCAGGAACATGGCCCGCATCACGAACGCGCCGAAGTCGGCCTCGGTCATGCCAGCTTGGGCGGCAGCATGCGCGGTGGGAAACAGCGTCAGGCTCCATTTTTTGCGGGCGCGGGCGGCGGCCAGTGGTGAGCGGGCAGCGGCCAGGCGGGCGCGGCGGCGGGCGTCCACCGCATCCACTCGGCCCGCTTCGGGCGTCAGGATTCGCAAGGTGCCATCCATGCCTTCCATATCGGCCAACTCTGCGGGATGAAGCACGTCCAGTACACCGTCCGCGGCTAGTGCCGCCACGTCATCGTCTTGGCCCGGATACTCTAGCCGCACTGCTGGCCGCCCGCCTGCTCGCAACATGGCGCGGGCCACTTCGCGCACGAGGGGCAGGCCCACCACGCCGCTTGCAATCAAAATGCGCTCACTCGGCTGCACATTCAGGCAGTACGCCACCAGCAATTCGGCATGCGGGCGCGGATCGTAGGCCAACTGGGTTGCTTCTGAAGTCGCTTCTGGATTGTTCTGCACGCGGGCCAGCCTACTGCATCGGCTCTGTTTACAGGACTGAACTGGGCAGAGGACTGAACTGGAGCGTTGTTCTCTGATCGGGCGTCCACGTTTTGTTCAGGCAACCTTTCCGAGAAGACGCCGAATCTGGCCCACTCGTTCCTGAAAGTTCGTGTGCAGATAGCCCGCCCCGCTGCTGACCATCCAGCCCGGTGCTATCCTGCTCGGCTATGACGGCCCCGCTTGACCCCACTCTATCCCACTCCCCGAAATCCGCTCCGGGTGTATCCGAACCTACCCGGCCCGACCCCAACAACACGGCCACCCTGACCATCGCCTGCCCAGACCGCAAGGGCATCGTGGCCGCCGTATCGCAGTTTCTCCTCAATCACGGCGCGAATATCCTGCATTCCGACCAGCACACCACCGACCCCAGCGGCGGCCAGTTTTTTATGCGAATGGAGTTTCACCTGGACGGCCTGGATCTGGCACGCGGCGCATTCGAGCGGGCCTTTGAAGGCGTCATCGCCCAACCCTTCGAGATGCAGTGGCGCGTGAATTACACCGCCCAGCCCAAGCGCATGGCGATTCTGGTCAGCCGCTACGACCACTGTTTTCTGGACTTGCTGTGGCGCAAACGCCGGGGCGAACTGCACATAGAGATTCCGCTGATCATCTCTAACCATGAAGACCTGCGCCGCGACGCCGATATGTTCGGCATTCCCTTTCATGTGGTGCCCGTGACCAAAGAAAACAAGGCCGAAGCCGAGGCCGAGCAGGTGCGCCTGATGCATGAGGCGGGGGCCGATTTTGCCGTCCTGGCCCGCTACATGCAGATCCTGAGCGGCGACTTTTTGCGGGGCTTTGGCCGTCCGGTCATCAACATTCACCATTCTTTTCTGCCTGCGTTTATCGGGGCCAACCCCTACCGCGCTGCCTTTAACCGGGGGGTCAAGCTGATCGGTGCCACCAGCCACTACGTGACTGAGGAACTCGACGCCGGGCCGATCATTGCCCAGGACGTGATTCCGGTCACCCACCGCGAAACGCCTGATTCACTGATGCGAATGGGCCGCGACGTGGAGCGGCAGGTGTTGGCCCGCGCTGTCAAAGCCCATGTAGAAGACCGGGTGCTGGTGTACGGGAATAAAACGGTGGTCTTCTAAAGCCTGATCTTGACCCACAAAAACGGCGCTGAGTGATTCAACTCCAGCGCCGTTTGATTTGCTGACAACTTCCCTAATTCAGTTCCCGCGCCCCCGCCGGAACCGTGGACATCAGTACGTCCAAGCGGTCTAGCAGTGTCTTGCCTTCCAGAGCCTCCTCCCGCTGCTCGGGCGTAAGCGGTAACAGGGCGGCGGCGAAACTGGCGAGCAGCAGCGGTTCGTCGGGGGCGTTGTCGCGGATGGCGGCGGCGTCGCTGGCCCTTAGTCTCAGCAGGTCGGCCAGCAGGCGGCGGGCTACAGCTTCAGTGGCGGGAAGCCCAAGGGGATCGGGTTCCAGCGGCCAGTCTTCCACGGTGGCGCTCAGGAACGGCTCGGTCAGGTCAAAGTCCTGAATGCGGAAGCGGTCGCCGCCGACCACGATAATGCTGCTCGTGCCGTCTTCGTGGCCCTGCGCCTGCATCAGGTGGGCGTAACTGCCCACTTTAGACACCCGTTCATGGAAGGGCAGATTGGACTCGTTGCTGGTTTCGCGCACCCGCACGACGCCGAATGGTTCGCCCGTTTCCTGCACGCGTGCCAGCAGCGCCCGGTAGCGTGGTTCGAAGACATAGAGCGGCAGCACTTGCCCCGGAAACAGCACGAGGTTTGGCAAGGGAAAAAGCGGGACAACCGGAGACGCGGACATGTTCTGCTTATCCTGCGCCCTGAACAGGGGTCATGACTTGTGCGGAAGCTACAGAAGCCCTCCGGCAGAGCTTACTATTCAGGGGTCGCATCATTGGCTGGAACTTTAGATTGGTCTTGAAGGGTCGAAGGAGTGCTGCGCTTGCGCTTCCGTTTGGGCACGGGTGGCGGCGGAGCATTCCAGGTCTTGAGCTGCTCTGCCGATGCGCCAAGAGTGAGCAGATGTGCACTGTCTTGGGGCGTGAGCGTAGTCGAGGCCAGCAAATCTGGGCGGCGGGCGAGCGTGCGGGCCAGAGCTTCTTGCCTGCGCCACGTCGCAATAGCCGCGTGATTGCCGCCGCGCAGAACGTCGGGCACGGGTTCGCCCCCCCAGTCCAGCGGGCGGGTGTATTCGGGGTAGTCCAGCAGGCCGCTGGAGAAGGAATCGGCGCGGTGAGAATCGGCGTCTCCTATGACTCCCGGCACCAACCGCGCCACCGCTTCCAGCACGCAGGCGGCGGCAGCTTCCCCGCCCATCATCACAAAATCCCCGATGCTCAGTTCCCGCGTGACCCGCGTTTCCACCCGTGCGTCAAACCCCTCGTAGCGCCCGCACAGGAATACCAGATGCCGCTTGCCGCTCAATTCCTCGGCCACCGCCTGAGTAAACGGCTGCCCCGCCGGACTGAACAAAATGACCTCATCGGCTTCCGGCACGCTTGCCAGCGCACGTTCGGCCACATCTACCCGGATGACCATGCCTGCGCCGCCGCCGTAGGGCGTGTCGTCCACTTTGGCGTGTCGGTTGCCCGCAAAATCGCGCAGATTCACCAACTGCACGTCAATCAGGTCACGTTCCCGCGCCTTGCCCACAATCGCCTCCCGCGCAAAGGGGGCCAGCAATTCCGGAAACAGCGTCAGGAAGGAAAACGTCAGCATGGGTGCAGGCTCCTGCTCTTCGCCGTGCTATTGGTCGCCGTCATCGTCCAGCAGGCCAGCGGGCGCGTCTTCAGTCATCACCACGCGCACGGGGCGGCCTGCCTCAGTCTGCACGTCTATGTAGGGCGCTTGCAGGGGCAACAAAAATTCTTTGCCCGCGTGCTGCACCACCAATAAATCCTGCGGCCCAGCGTCTATCACGTCACTGACCTCGCCCAACACTGTGCCCGCCGTATTCAACAAGGGCAGGCCGCGCAGGTCGTGGTAATAGAAACTCCCTTCTTCCAACCCCGGCAGATCGGCGTCGGCGGCGTACACGTTCGCGCCGCGCAGGGGTTCTGCGCCCTCCCGGTCAGTTATTCCGGCCAGTTGCAGGGCCACGCCGGGAGCCAGAGGATCGACCCGGCGGATTCGCAGCCAACCGCGCCCCTCGACATACACGCGGGGCAGGCTCAGAATTTGGCCTGCGTCGCCCAGCACGTACAGCTTGATGCCGCCCTGCACGCCATGTGGCCCCAGAAAATAGCCCAGTCGGGTGGTGTCGGCGGGCGCGGTCATATCTGCTGCCCGGTTGGTGTGGTGCCAGTTCGTGTGGTCTGTCTCATGCAGCCTACTTTTTAGTCAGAAAGAGAGGATTACTGCTGTTTGCGCGGCGCATCCAGATCGACATTCAGGCGCTCGCGGGGGTCGCTGACAGCCCGCACCAGCGTCCGAATCGCCTGAATCACGCGCCCCTGCCGCCCGATCAACCGGCCTTCTTCGCCGGGGCCAACGCGCACCGCCACTGTCGGCCCACGCTTGGCGACCCGCACCAGCGAGGGTTGGTCGACCACACTCTGTGCCAGAAACAATGTCAGGTCTACCGGGTCGGTTTTCATGAGCGGCATTCTAGAGCATTGCGCCTGACGCCGAATTCATGTCTGTTTTGACTCCATCACTGCGCCAATCGCAGCGCCAAGAAAAACAGCGTCAAGAAAAAAAGCCCCCGAAGGAGCTTTGATCAAACCGAATGTTCGGTTTATGCGACCTTGACGCCCTGAGACTTCAGCAGGCGGCGGGCCGTCTGGGTAGGCTGAGCGCCGTTGGCGATCCAGTAGGCGGCGCGTTCGGCGTCGATCTTCAGGAAGGTTTCGCTGGTTTTGCGGGGGTCGTAGTGGCCCAGGTTCTCGATGTAACCACCGTCGCGGGGACGGCGGACATCGGTCACGACGATACGGTAGTGGGGGTTGTGGGCGGAACCAAAGCGGGAAAGGCGAATCTTGACCATGGGAAAAACCTCGGATTTAGGGTGTACTGAGGGTAAAGCGCCTGCAAGGATGGCAGGGTTCATACGCCCGTCAGCAGCCAACCGGGAGCGCACCGAGGAAGAGTATCAGACCGGGGCACATGGGGCAAGGGGCAAACGGGGCAATTGCTGTGGCCTCAGCTGCCACCCTGTTTTCCAATGTTTTCAGGCTGAAAACGCTCTAAGCCTTTTGACCACCAATGCTGCTGACTGTTAAGGTCGTTGACCGAGCCGCCCTTTTGAAACAGCGCCCCCGACTCTGCCCGGTTAACCAAGGAGACATCATGTTGCAAGAGAGAGCCACGTTTCTGGAAAGGACGGTTCCGCTGCTGCCTTGTCCGGCCATTTTGCCCATGACCGAGTTTTATACATTGCTGGGATTCGAGGTGACCTACCAGCAACGTGCGCCCAACGGGTATGCCTGTGTGCGGCGCGGGGGTATCGACCTGCATTTTTTTGTGCTCAAGGGGTTGGAGCCCGCGCAGTCCTATACGTCGTGTCTGGTGATCATCGAAGACGGTACGGCGATGCATGGAGTGTTTGCGGCAGCCTTGCGAGGTGCTTACGGCAGAGTGCCCGTGCAGGGGATTCCCCGACTGGGACGCTTACGCGCAAACGGGGCCTTCAACGTCATTGATCCGGGCGGCAACTGGATTCGGTTCGTTCAACACACCGAACCAGCCACCTCTGATTCTTCTGATGTTGATTCTTCCGATTTGCAACGGGCCACCGAGCTGGCCGAAACCCTCAGCGAATCCAAAGGTGATTTGGTCGCCGCCGCGAAAGTTCTGGACAAAGCGCTGCGGCAAGTAGATTCGGCCCCAGCCGCACACCGTCTGCAGGCTGTGCTGCTGCGGGCCGACCTTGCCTTGGCCCTCCAAGACGTACCGAAGGCGACAGAGTTGCTCGCGGAGATTGAAGGGCTGTTGCAGCAGGCTCCCGCTGCCGACGAACATGCACTGTGGGCCGAATTCCTGAGCCGCGCCGCTGACCTCGCCGAACGAATAGAGGATGGAGAAGCGCCCTAGAACCCCGGATTTACTGGCTGCCGGGTTGCCCCATTTACCCGGTTGAGCTGGAACGCCATCCGGTCTGGGCCAAAAATAGGGCTGCCCCCGATGGCCCCCAGCGGTGTGCCCTGAGCCACGCGGTTGCCCACGCTGACCTGCGGATCCTGTAGCCCAAAGTAGGCGCTGACGGTGGGGCCATGATCCACCAGAATGACCCAGCCGAGGCTGTTGTAATAGGTGGCAGCAATCACGTTGCCCGCAGCGGTAGCGGCAGCCTGCGTGCCTCCCGGCGCACTCAGTACCACCCACTGCGCGCCGTTGGCCCCGTAGCCCTGCGACACTTGGCCGCCCGGCAAAGGGAACCCAGCGGGGCCACTGGCAGGGGGCAGCGGCGCAAGCTCTTGCTCGACCCGCACCTGCGCGGCCTCGGCCTCCTGGCGCTGCTGGGCCAACTGCTCCTGCTCCTGCTGCACGGCGGCGCGGCGGGTGCTCTGGGCGGCGGCGGCGCTGCGCTGGGCCAACGCACGGGCTTCTTGCGCCCGCGCCAGGCGTTCGCGTTCGGCCTGGGCGCGTTGCTGCTGCTCGCGGGCCAGTTTCTCCTGGGCCGCCTGACGCTGGGCCGATTGAATGCGTGCCGCTTCCGCCCGCGCAGCCTGAACCCGTGCAGCCTCTACCCTCGCCGCCTCGATCCGGGCCGCTTCCACGCGTGCCGCCTCGATTCTGGCGGCGCGTTCCTGTGCAGCACGCACGGCAGCCAGGCGTGCCGCCTCTATGCGGGCACGTTCCTGGGCCTCCCGAATCCGGCGCAACTCGGCCAATCGGCGCTGGCGTTCTTCTTCCAATCGGCGCTGACGTTCGGCCTCTATGCGGGCGCGTTCCTGCACCACCGCTCCCACCAGGTTGTCTATGGTGCGCCCGGTCAGGGCTTGCTCGGCCTGAGTCTGGGCGGCAATCGTGCGCTGGCCCTGTTCCGATTTCTGAAGGCTCGCCAGTAACGTCTGCTGTTCCTGGCGGCGGTCTTTGAGGTTCGCCAAGACCTCGGCCCGCTGCGTCTGCAAATCCTTCAGGGCGGCGGTCTGCTGGGCCTGCTGCGCCTCCTGGTTCTTCAAGGAGGCCACCTCAGAGCGCAGCGTTTCTATGATCTGCACGTTGTATTTGCCTGCCATGTTGTTGTAGCTGAGCCGAATCAGCAAATCCGACAGACTGCGGGACTGAGACAGCAGTTGCAGATACCGCCCACTGCGCTCGCGGTAGAGGGTATTCAGAATCTGGCGCACGTCTTCTTGTAGGCGCGATACCCGCGTTTCGGTGCGGCCTTTGGCGGCGGTGGTATCGGCCAGCAGTTGTTCGGCCAGTCGGGTGCGGGCCGCCAGCGTCGCTACCTCATTCACCAGCTGCGTCACGTTGCGGCCCAGTCCGTCCAGGCGGGTCAGGGTGGCTTTTTGCTGCACGGTCAGGTTCTGGATGGTGTTCCGCACCCGCTCCAGCTCCTGCGCCTGCGCCGCGTTCAGTTGCCGCTGCTGCTGAAGATCGCGTTGCAACTGCTCCAGCCGTTCGGAGGTGGTCTGTGCCCCCGCCAGCAGCGCCGCCGAAACCAACAGCAATGCGGCCTGCCTTCTGAGCCGCACTATTCCAGCTCCTGCAAATAGCGGCGGGATGCGAACAGGCTGCCCAGCAGGCCAATCGTGATGCCCAGCAGCGCCACGCCCCCCAGAATCGGGGTCAGGGTGGCCGGATCAGTGACCACCGGGAACACGGGCGCAAGCAGTTGCACGCGGCGGGCCAATTCAAAATAGGCAGGCGTCAGCAGGGCCAGCGCCACTGCCCCGGCCAGCACACCCAGCAGCACGCCCTCTATGACATGCGGCATCCGGATAAAGCCGCGTGTAGCTCCCAGCAGGCGCATCACACTGATTTCGTTGCGGCGGGCGTACATGGCGACCCGCACGGCATTCAGAATGTTGAAGAGTGTGCCGAGCAGTAGAAGGCCCACCAGGCCGTATCCGGCAGCGCGAATGGCCGTCAGCGCCCGCACGGTAGGGTCTACGTAGCCTGCGCCGTATTCCACGTCGCCTACGCCCGGCAACCGCGCCACAGCAGCGGCCACTACTCTCGAATCCTCCACCCGCCCCACCCGCATTCTGAGGGTCGTCGGAAAGGGATTGCCCACCAGTGCCACGGCGTCGCGGGCATAGGGAGAGTCGCGGGTCATCTCCTCCAGCACCTGTTCACTGCTGACCAGACGGGCCTCGCGAACCTGCGGAAAGCCCTGCACCTGCCGAAGCAGCGCCGCCCCGTCGGTGCCTGTGCTCAGGAACGCCGCCACCTCCACCTGAGATTCCAGCTGTTCCAGCGTGCGGTTCACATTCAGCGTCAGCAGCAGCACGAACCCCAGCATCAGCAGGGTCAGGGTCATGGTCATTAGGGTGGCCAGCGTGGCTGTAAAGTTGCCGCGCATGGCGACCAATGCTTGCCGGAAATGGTAGGTCATAGGGTCTCCGGAAGGGGAGAACACCCAGAATACAAATGGCTCATAGGGCATACCCGCCGTAAGGGTCGTCGCGCACCAGTTTGCCTTTACGCAGCGTCAGCGTGCGGTGCCGGAAGGTCTCCACGAGGTCGCGGGCGTGGGTCGCCACCACCACCGTCGTGCCGCGCAGGTTCACATTCTGCAGCACCTTCAAGACTTCGCGGCTGTTGTCAGGGTCGAGGTTTCCGGTCGGTTCGTCGGCCAACAGGAGCGGCGGATCGGACACGATGGCGCGGGCAATCGCCACCCGCTGTTGCTCGCCCTGAGACAGTTGCAGAGGCAGCGCGTACTTTTTGTGCTCCAAGCCTACTGTTCTGAGGGCCGTCGTGACCCGTGAAGGCCATTCCCGCTGCGCCACTCCGGTCACACGCAGGGCGAACGCCACATTGTCGTAGGCATTCAGGTGGGGCAGCAACAGATTTTCCTGAAATACGGTGCCCATGCGGCGGCGTAGCAGGGCAGTGCGGCCTCCCCGGTAGCGCGCCAGCGGCTCGCCTGCCACGCACACTTCACCTTTGCTGGGCAGCGCCCGCTTCAGCACCAGATTCATAAAACTGCTCTTTCCGGCCCCGGAATGGCCGACCAGATACACGAATTCGCCTTTGCCGACATGCATGCTCACGTCGTCGAGGGCCAGCGTGCGCGTAACAGGATATTCGAGGGTGACGTGTTTGAAATCGATCATGGGCGTTCCCCGGCAACAAGGATGCTGGGCAGCGTCAAAAGGAAGAATGAAGTCATGCTCGCGCAGCAGCATAGCCCAGCCTCTTCACTGAACCATGAAGTCAGCCTCATGAGGCCGGGTCAGCTGGTAACTTCGGCCTCAAATGCCCTTCACGCGCACGCACTATCCTGACGCTGTGAATGCAAAACGCTTGACCATCGTGGCCGGAACTCTCGCTGCCACTGCCGCTGTTGCCTACGCGCAACTGGGCGGCTATACGCAATCTGACCTCACCAAAACGGCCACAGGCAAGACGCTCCTTCAGGTCATCGGCGACCTGAATCAGTATTACCTGTATCCCGTAGACCAAGAAAAGCTGCTACGCGGCGCGATCAACGGCGCACTCGGCAGTCTGAACGATGAATTCACCTACTACAGCGAACCCGCCAACAACGCCGTAGATCAGCAAAACCTCAGCGGCGAGTTTTACGGCATCGGCGTGACCCTGACTGCGGCCAACGCCGACGGCACGGGCGGCAAGATCGACAACGTGTACAAGAACGGTGCAGCGGCCGCCAACGGCGTCCAGATCGGCGATGTGTTCGTCAAGATCGGTGACAAGGATGTGCTGACCAGTAAACTCGACGAAATTGTGCGCCTGGTGCGCGGCACCAAAGGCACTTTCGTGAACGTGACGTTTGCGCGTGACGGCAAGCCCTACAACGTGAAAATGGAGCGCCAGCCCGTCGTGATCGTGAGTGTTGAAGAAACCATGTTGCCCGGAAACGTGGGTTACATCGCCCTGAACACCTTTTACAACGAGAAGGCCAGCGAGCAGTTCCGGGCGGCTGTGGCCAACATGAAGAAGAAGAACGTGACCAAGTTGATCCTCGACTTGCGCGACAACGGCGGCGGCCTGCTGAGTGCGGGCGTAGATGTGGCCGATCAGTTCCTGCAAACGGGCAACATCGTGAGCCTGCGCGAGCGCAGCGGCAAGACCACCGTGTACGGCAAAGCCGCCAAGCGCAACAGCGATTACACGGGCAAGCTGATCGTGCTGGTCAACAAGAACAGCGCCAGCGCCAGCGAAGTGGTGGGCGGAGCATTGCAGGACGAAAAACGAGCCACTATCGTCGGAGAGCAGACCTTCGGGAAGGGCGTGGCCCAGATTCCGATTACCACGGTAGACGGCGGCAAAGTCGCCATCGTGAACAGCGCGTGGCTGACGCCGCGTGGCCGTGAGATTCACAAGAAAGGCATCACCCCTGACGTGCTGGTGAAGGACACCCGCTACGTCACGCCCCTGAACTTCAGCGGCAGCGGCATCGCGGCAAGCAGCAAGCTGACCATCACGGTGGCCGGAAAGCCAGTCACGGTAACCGCCGACAAGGAAGGCAAATTCACGTACACGGGCGAAGTTAAGCGCCCCAGCCGCAGCACCGTACAGGGTGAGGCCAGCGTAGACATCGTGGGTGACGCCCAAGTGAAAAAGGCGCTGGAACTGCTGAAGTAACTGTAGACGGTTGGTGGTCAGTGGGTCGGGGCTGTGGCTTCCGGCCCACTGGTTTTTTGTGCTGCTGAATCCTTTGGGATGACGGTTCAGATGGTGTCTGGAACGCTGTTGATGGCCTACAGTTCACACTCTACGGCTGACCAAATTCAGTCCCAATCCCACTTGCGCCAGTCGCTCGCTTTGGCGTTGCCCGCTTTGGCTTTTCTAGACGCCACCTCGGCCTCTTTTTTCTTGGCGGCGGGGTCTGGGTACCAGTCATAGGCGGCGGCCAAGGCGGTATCCAACCTTGCCCGCAGCAGGGCCGCCAGTGTAGCCGAGTCCCCGGCGCTGACCTTGCCGATCTCAGCTTCTAGGCGGGCTTGCAGTTCTTCCAATTTGGGCAGGTACGGCTCGCGGGCTTTTTTCACCGCGCCCTTTCTCAGCGGTTCGGGGTGAATGATGGGGCGGTAGCTGCTGGCGGCGGCTTCCAACAGCGCGGCGCGGGCCACTTGGCGGGCGGCTTTGGCCTTTTCGGCGCGTTCGCGGGCATCGGCGGCGCGGGCCTGACCGATCAAAAAGTTCTCGTCGCGCTCGGCTTCTTCTACCCTCGCCTCGGTGTACAGCTTGACCGGCGGCAGTTTGCGGCGGCCCATTTTCAGCCCGTTGGGGCGGGTAGCGTCGTGTGTGCCCAAGAATTTGGCGATCAGGGCCGCCGTCCAGCCGCGTTCTTTCAGGTCTTGGGTCGCCAAGAATCCGGCGGGATTCAGCGGCACTTTTTCAGGTCTGCTGCTCATGTCTTTCCCAGTTGGCCCTCTCCCAATCAGCACAGAGCATATCCAGCCGCACGCTGTCGTATCGTTGGCCCTGTACCACACGCGCTTCCCGCACCCGCCCCGCTTCCCGGAAACCCAGTCGCAGAGCCGCCCGGATCATGCGTTCGTTGCCACTCCAGGTGGTAAAAGTGACGACATGGGCGTTGGTTTCCTCGAAGGTGGCCGTGACCCACAACTCCAGCGCCCGCGTGCCCACGCCGCGCCCCCAGTGGGCCGGGTCGTACACCAGAATGCCCAGATCCCACCAGCCGCCCCCCGCTGGAGCCTCCTCGGAGCGGTTGACCATGCCGATGCACACGCCGCCCACATCGACCACGCGCTCATCGGGGTCTGGAGGACGGCTCGCCAGCTGATCCACGTAAGCCTGCATGACGGCGCTGGTACTGGCCGCGTGAAAATACGGCGCGTCCCACTCGCGCCACTGCGCCTGCGGGTCGGCCAGCCAGCGCCGCAGCGTGGGCAAGTCGCGTGGGCGTCGGCCCCGAACAGACACAGCTTGGGGATCAGGAAGAGGCGCGGCGGGCGGCAAGGTCACGGGCGCATCATGGCAGAAGCGCAGGCCGCAGCAACAGCGGGGAAGGGTTCATGCTCAGCCTCACTTGAAGGTCAGCACGTCCCCACTTGCCCCTACCGTGACCCTGCCGCCTCCCTTCAGGCGTCCGAACAGCAGTTCGTCGGCCAGCGGGCGCTTCAGCTTTTGCTCGATCACACGGGCCAGCGGGCGTGCGCCCATCTGCGGGTCATACCCCTGCTTGGCAAGGAGGGCGCGGGCAGCGGGCGTAACCGTAATCGCCACGTTGCGCTCGGCCAACTGCGCGGTCAGCTCGCGCAGGAACTTGTCTACCACACCCGCCATAATTTCGGGGGCCAGCGGCGAAAAGTGCAGCACGGCGTCCAGGCGGTTGCGGAATTCGGGGCTGAACGTGCGTTTCACGGCCTCGGCACTCTCTCCCGTGCGGGACACCTGTGAGAAGCCCAGCCCCGGACGGCTGGCGTCGGCGGCTCCGGCATTGGTCGTAAAGATCAGCAGCAGGCCGCGCCCGTCCACCTTTTTGCCTGTGTGGTCGGTCAGCGTGCCGTGATCCATCAGTTGCAGGAACAGGTTGTAGATGTCGGGGTGAGCCTTCTCGATTTCGTCCAGCAACACCACCGCGTTGGGGTTCTTGGCGACGGCATCGGTCAGCAGGCCGCCCTGATCAAAGCCCACATAGCCGGGAGGCGCACCGATCAGGCGGGCCACCGTGTGCGCTTCCTGATACTCGCTCATGTCGAAGCGGGCCAGATGCACGCCGAGGCGCTCCGCGAGGGCGCGGGCCAGCTCGGTTTTGCCGACTCCGGTGGGGCCAGCAAACAGGAACGCCGCTTGAGGCTTCTGCGGATCGCGCAGGCCAGCACGAGCCAGTTTGACGGCGCTGGCAACAGCAATCACGGCAGCGCCTTGCCCCAGCACCCGTTTGCCCAGATCGGCTTCCAGCGTCGCCAACGACTGGATTTCTTCGGCTTTCACCGCACCCACGGGCACACGGGCCATTCGCGCCACCGTCGCCTCTATGTCGGCCTCGGCAATCTCGCCACCTGTGCCGACAGAAGACCGGGCCGCACCCGCCTCGTCTATCACGTCTATGGCTTTATCAGGCAAAAAGCGGTCGCGCAGATGACGCGCACTCAGGCGCACGGCGGCGTCCAGGGCGGCTTCCGTATACGTCACCTTGTGATGCGCGGCGTACTTGGGAGCCAGACCACGCAAAATGGCGATGGCGTCGGCCTCGGATGGCTCCGGCACGTCTACAGGTTGAAAGCGCCGCCATAGCGCCCGGTCTTTTTCGAGGTGACGCAGTTCGGCGGGCGTGGTAGCCCCCATCAGCCGCAGTTTGCCGCGTGCTAGAGCGGGTTTCAGTAGGTTGGCGGCGTCCATGCTGCCGCCCTCGGTGGCTCCGGCCCCCACCACCGTATGCAGTTCGTCTACAAACAGCACCGCGTTTTGGCCGTCCAGTGCGGCCAGTACGCCCTTCAACCGTTGTTCGAAATCTCCCCGGTAGCGCGTTCCTGCCAGCAGCGCCCCCAGATCCAGCGCGTATACCGACGCGGTGCGTAGGAATCCCGGAGCTTTGCCGTCTGCGATTCTCTGTGCCAAGCCCTCGGCCAGCGCCGTTTTGCCCACGCCAGGTTCGCCCACCAGCACCGGATTGTTCTTGCCACGCCGCGCCAGTACATGTACCACCCGCGTCAATTCGGCTTCGCGGCCAATGACCGGATCAAATTCTCCGGCGCGGGCCTGCGCGGTCAGGTCGGTGGTGAAGGCTTCCAGCGGGTCTATGGGCGCGTCCTCGGCGGACGTTTCCGCGGGGCCATCTATGCCAGCGGTCAGGCGTTCGCGGCTGCGGCCCGCGACTTTGGCCGTGCCGTGCGACACGTAGCCCAGCATATCCAGCCGCGTAATCCCCTGAGCCTCCAGCGCGGCGCGGGCGGGCGAGTCTTCTTCCTCCAGCAGTTCCACCAGCACCCGCGCTCCATCGGCGGCTTCTTTGCCCTTGCCGCTGGCGTGCAGTTGCAGCACCGCGCCCTGAACCACCCGGTGTACCGCCAGCGTAAAATCGGGGCCATCATCTGGGTCAGTCTCGTCGGTGGGAAGTACTTCGAAGGAGTCCAGTGTTTGTTGCAACCTGTCGCGCAAGCTCTCCACATTTGCACCCAACGCCAGTAGCGCCTCACGACCTTCGGGGTCGTGCGTGAGGGCCAGCAGCAGGTGCTCCAGCGTCACATATTCGTGTCCGGCTTCCCGCGCATAGTCGGCGGCGCGGCCAATCGTTATCTGTAGATGATCTCCGATCACTAGTCTTCTCCCTCTGGCTCGGCCACCAGCATCAGCGGAAAGCCTTCCTGCCGCGCGTGGGCCGTCACCTGCGCCACCTTCGTTTCGGCCACCTCGCGGGTATACACGCCCGCCACGCCGCGCCCCTTGTGATGCACGGCCAACATGACCAATTGCGCTTCCTGCTCACCCTTGCGGAAATAGCGTTCCAGCACCATCACCACGAAGTCCATCGGGGTGTAATCGTCGTTGATCAGCAAGACCCGGTAAAGGCGCGGGCGCTGCGTCGTCGTGCGGTCTAGCGTTTGCGTGCCGCTGTCTGGAGTGTTCCGGCGCGTCATGGGGGCAGTGTAGCGAAGTTGGCCGAAAGGTGGCGGGGCAGGGGTTACGGTGTGGTGTTTTTGTTTGGCGGGTTTTGTGGGTTGCTGCCACGTTTCCACCACCCCCCCGCCCCCGCCCCCAAAGGGGTCAGGGGAGTTTGTCGCTCCGCTGAGGAGGATTGATCTTGTCGCATTTCGAGTCGGCTGAATCCTTCTCTTGAAGCGGCATTGCCAGTCGTCTTGACGGTGGAATTGGCCCGCCCACTACGTGGACGACAGTCTCACACTGACGTGGGCGGGGACGATCTGGGGTGTCTTGATTTTAGCCCCTCCCCCTTGAGGGGGGAGGTTGGGAGGGGGTGAATGAGCGCAGCGATTGCCCTTCGCCCTTACCAGCCCACAAAACAAAACCCCTCCACTCACCTAAGGAGCAGAGAGGAATTCCGATCAAGTCGCGAGCTTCAGCCCTTTTTAGCGTCCTGAACAGCACCCTTCACATCAGCCTTGACTTCGTTCGCTTTGGCTTTGGCGTCGGCGGCTCCATCGGCGGCTTTGTTCTGGGCGTTGTCGGCAGCCTTCTGAGCATTTGCGGCCACGTCCTGCGCCTTGTCTTTGGCGGCGTCTACAGCTTTGCCAGCCTGTACGGTCGCGTCCTGCGCCTTGTCCTTGGCCGTGTCTACAAACTTCTGGCCTTCTTTCTGGGCGTCCGCCTTCACGTCTCCTGCCTTGTCCTTGGCGTCGGCAGCTACGTCAGAGGCAGCGTCTTTAGCTTTTTCGGCGGCTCCGGTCACGGCGGCTTTCACGTCGCCTGCAACTTCCTTGGCTTTGGCTGCGGCGGCGTCTGCACCACCAGCGGCAGCGTCCTTCACTTCACCGGCTTTGTCGGCAATGACGTCGCCTGCGTGCTGGGCAGCGTCTTTGGTCTTCTCCCAGCCCTTAGCCACGCTGTCGCCCATGTCGTGCACGGTGTCTTTCAGGCCCAAATCGGCCAGCTTCTGATCCAGCGCCTTGCGGTTCTGTTCGCGGCTCAGGTAATAAGCACCTGCGCCGATCAGTGCGCCCAGCAGCAGGAGGCGTTTTACGGGAAAATGATGGTCATCTCGGTCAAACATATGAGAAATCCTAACCCGCATTTCTCATGAACAGATGAGGACGCACTCAGGAGGGGTTCAGGCTGGACTCAAGGCCTGCGGTCTGAAGCGGGACGGTAGCCCAAGCTTTGCACCAAGCGCAGCAGATAGCCGTCAGGATCAGCCACCACGAATTGACGGTTCCCCACTTCTTGGGAATTCTGCTGATACCAGCGTTCCTCTAGGGGCAGCAAAATGGAGGCGTTGGCCTGCTTGACCCGCCCATATACGGCGTCTGCATCCGGCACAGGCACAGACAAATTCATGCCTCGGCCATACGGGAACACCAATTCGCCCGCTAAAAAGGTGCGTTCGGACAAGGTAGGTTGTTCCAGCATCAGCTCGGCTCCGTCCAATTCCAGATACACAAAGCGTTCTTCTGGCCGGGCGTACCGCACTCTAAAGCCGATCACGCTGACATAGAAGGCAAGACTGCGCGTCAAGTCGGATACGTACAACTCAGGCACGATGGCTTGACTGGTCATGCGTCCTAAACTATGCCCAACCATGACTGCTGTGCCGTCTGCACTTCCTCTGCCTGCCTTTCCACCCAGCCTCAGTGCTGCGCTGGATGTTCAGACCTATGGCGCGGCGCTGGCCGAGTACGCCTGCCGCACGGTGCGGGCGCACGGCGTGCGGGTGTGGGCGGTGTCGGGCGGTTCGCTGGTGCCTGTGGCCGAGGAAGGGCGCGGGCTGGCCCTCAGCGACGGAACCCTGGCGGCGCGGGCGTTGGCGAGCGGCGAGGTGCTGGAGGAAGGCATGTTGGCCTGCCTGCCCTTTGGCGCGGGGGTATTGGAATTCGTGGGCGCTGATCCGGCGGGCGTAGACAGCCTGCTGGGGCTTGCGCCGCTGCTGGCACTGGCGCTGGAGGGCGTGCAGGCGCGGGAAGCCCGGCGGGGGCGGGGCCGGGTGGCCGAAACGGTGGAAGGCCTGGTTCGCAGCCTCGGCGGAAGCCTCGATTTGCCGGAAGTGCTGACGGTCACGGCCCGCAGCGCAGCGTTGGCCCTCGGCTTCGGGCGGGCCTTCGTGGGCCTGTTCAGCGAATTTGGGGAAGCGGGCGCACGCACCGGAGAGATTTATACGCACGGCTTTGAGGGCGAGTTCTCGGGCGGCATCGGCGTCGGCCCGGTCAGCTTTGAACGGCTGGTGCAGCGCGGCGAGGCCATCCGGTTCGAGCGCGGGCGGGATGCGGGCACGCCCCTGGCGGCTGGGCTGGCCGAACTGAACCCGGTGGCAGCGGTGATTGCACCCCTGACGGCGCGGGGGCGACCCTTGGGTCTGCTGTATGTAGATAGCCGCACGCCAGGAGCCAGCGCCACCGACGACGACGCCCGCCTCGTGCTGGCGCTGGCCGAGCAAGCCAGCCTTGCCATAGACAATGCCCGCCTGTACGGCATAGAAACCCGCAAACGTGAGGCTGCTGAGGCTCTGCGCGAGGCGGGCGCGGCATTGGCGGGCAGCCTGCATCTGGCCGATACGCTGGCGCAACTGCTGGAGCGGGCCGTGACCCTGTTCCGCGCCGATGCTGCGGGTGTGTCCGAACTCCTGCCGGACGGACGAACCCTGATCATCCGCAACGCCGTGGGCCTGCCCAGCGAATACGTGCTGCGGGTGCGGGCCAAAGTGGGGGCGGGCGTGACGGGCGGGGCGGTGGAACGCCGCGCAATGGTGGCTGCCCGCGACCTGCCGCGCGACCACGCCGACCCCCAGACCGAGGGCGCCATTACGGGAGGCCTCGGCGGAGGCAGCCGCTACACCCGGCAACTGCTGGCGCAGGGGGCCTACCCGTTCCGGGGCGTGGTGGGGTTGCCGCTGCAAACAGGTGCGGGCATTTTCGGGGCCTTGACGCTGTATTTCCGCGAGCCGTTGCCGCTGGACGCCGACGATCTGGCGCTGGCAGAAGTCTTCGCGGCTCAGGCCAGCCTCGCCATAGCCAACGCCCGCCTGTACGAAGAAGAACTGCGCCGCGAGCGAGAGGCTGCCGTGCTGCTGAACGTGGGCCGCCTGCTGGCCGAAGACCAGTCGGACGCGGGCCTGACCGAAGCGGTGCGCCTGTCGGTGCTGGCAATGAATGCCACACGCGGCCTGATTGCCCTGACCAACGAAGCCGGAAGCGTGAGCCGCTGCGCCGCCTTCAATCTGCACTTGCCCAGCGAAGCTGATCTGGCCGGGCTGAATGCCCAACTGGGCCGGGGGCCGCGCCCGCTGACGCGTAAGCACGCGCTTCCGGTGGCCCGCAGCGCCCTGATCGTGCCCCTGCGGAGTGGCGACGATGTGCTGGGCTTCCTGTACGCCGACGACCCCGGCACCGACCCGCCCAGCGACCGGGTGCTGCAACTGGCCCGCTCGGTGGCCGACCAGATCGCCCTGACGCTGACCCGCGAGCGGCTGCTGTCGGCCCTGGCCCGCGAGGAAGCCCGCTACCGTCAGTTGGCAGAAGGGGCGCACGACCTGATCCTGTCTGCCGACGCGGGCGGTGTGATCACCTATGCCAACCCCGCCAGTACCGCGCTGCTGGGGCCACATCTGGGGCCGCTGACCGGGCAACCGCTGCTGATGCTGGCAACTCCCGCCACTCGCCCCGCGCTGCACGCCGCGCTGGACGCTGCCCGCGTGCGTGCCGTGGGGGGCCGCGCCGAAATAGAGGTGGGCGGCACCGATCTTCCGGGTGGGCATCCCATTCGGTTGGAAGTGCGTCTGAGTGCCGTGCGAACGCCCGGACAGCCCGCCGCCGCGCCCTCGGTGCTGATGGTAGCCCGTGACCTCAGCGAATTGCAGACGCTGGCCGACGAGATTACCCGGCGTGGGCAGGCGCTGGAGGCCGCCACCAGCCGTCAGAGCGAACTCCGCACCTACCTGACGCTGTTTACGCAGGCGCAGGAGGAAGAACGCCGCCGCATCAGCCGCGAACTGCACGACGACACCGCGCAGGTGCTGACTGCCACGACCCGCCGGGTGGCCCGCCTGGCCCGCGACCTGACCGGCGAGCAACGCGCCCGCGCAGACGACATCCGCGCTGACCTCGACAACGCCATAGAAAGCGTGCGCCGCTTTGCCCGTAACCTGCGCCCCAGTGTGCTGGACGACCTTGGCCTGCTACCCGCGCTGGAATGGCTGGCGACCCAGGCCGTCACCGATACGCGCCTGGAGGTGGCCGGGCAAGACCGCCGACTGCCGCCCACCATCGAACTGACCGTGTTCCGGCTGGCTCAGGAGGCCCTGAACAACGTAGATAAGCACGCCCGCGCCCTGAGTGCCGCCATTCGCGTGCAGTACACGCCCGAAGGGGTGCGGGTCGCCATCACCGACGATGGGCAAGGTTTTACTCAAGATCAGGCACAGGCCCGCGCTCAGGCCGGACATTTGGGTTTGATTGGTCTGCGAGAACGGGTGGCGTTGGCAGGCGGTGAACTGGACGTGGAGAGTGTGCCGGGACAGGGAACGACGCTGGTGTTTACGTTGCCGGGGTGAGCGGAAAACCGCTCTTCACCTGGAATTATCGGAGATGCTGAAATGTCGAGAAGTCTCACTATAAAAAAACAGTTACTGAAAAGATTTTAAGCCTACCGAGGGTGTCCTCTGGGACAGATAACACACAGTATGTATCATCTATCGTTCTCACCGCTAGAAGAGCGGAAGATCAAAGCACATATAATGACCCTCAGGATTTATTGGATTTGTGGCGCATCTCGTTCAGAACGGCGATACATGAGGATATCGTCTATGGTCAATGGGGTTTAGTCATTCATCATTTGGAATGGTGTTTGTCTGAAACCCAACTTGTCAAGAGTTTATATCCAACTGAAATTTCAGCTTTGAAGTTAGTCATTGGCGAGTTTTTAGGCGATCAAGAGAAGCTGCTTGTCTCCCTAGATAAGGACAAATTCGGGCAAGTCAGTATTTTTCAGCCGCTTGACGCCAGAAATGAGTGGCCTATTGTTGCTGATCGGTTGAGCGAATTTTTGATGAAGTTTATTGAATACGGCGGACAAAAATATTGGGTCTGAGAAGCTTAACACTCTACCCATGCCGCGCCACAAACGCTTCCCGCGTCATCCAAGCCATTTTCGGCGTCCCCTCGCTCGGCGGTTTGGGCGTGCCGTAGACCGCCCGCAACAGGCGGAAGCCGAAGCCGAACCACCGCGCCTGCTGGGGCGGCAAGTCCAGCAGGGTAAAGCCGTTCCTTTCCAGCGGACTATGGAACAGAGTGACGGCGTACACGGCCTGAGCACCTTGCAATTCCGGACGGGTTTGCAGGGCCGCCGCTACGTCTTTCAAGCTGCGTTGGTAGGCGCGGTAGGCGGCCAGAGAACTGCGGGCGTTGATGCCCACGATGCGCGGCGAGTGCAGATGCAATTCGGCGGTGGGTGTGTGCGGCGGCAAGGGCAGCGGCGGCATCACCTCGGAGCGCGGAGCCACGCGCATCACGGCGTCGGCGCGTTGGGCGAGGTCAATCACATGATGGTCACGGGCAAAGCGGTCTTCTACGGTGCGGCTGTAAACGTGGATCAGCAGGTCACGGGGCTTGGCGGAGCGCAGGCCGGGAATGGCCCGCACAGGCGCGGGGCGGTAGCCCAGTGTCTTCAGTTCGGTCAGAGTCGCCGCCAACTCTGCCGGAAGTACCCGCACCGTCTGACCCGGTTGCGCTGCCGCCTGCGGAAAGGGGAGAGGGCGCACGCCATGGTGCATCAGCGCCGCTAGATTCTTACGGGTCAGCGCCGCTCCTTCCAACGCCCACACGGTCACGGGCTGACCTGCCGCTGCTTCCAGCTTGCTTATTCCAATTGGAGGCCCAGTTCCGGCGATCTCGTGTCCGGCTTGCACGGCGGCCCGCAACAATTCTGGGGCAACGCGGGCCAAGTCCACCGGAACCAGCAATGTGGCTCCCAGCTTGGCTTCTTCTAGTACCCGCAACACGGTTTCCAGTTCTGCCGCCGACTCCACAGGCACGGTCAGGCCGGTGGCAGGATCGCCCGGAGCGCCGCCGTAGAGCGTACCGAACGCACCTGCACGCAGCAAAGAAGGCGTGATCCAAGGGAAAGCAGCGGTGAGCATCTGCACGACTGTAACGGTATTGGCGCAGGGTTGCACCCATCTGACAGTACGCTCTCATGCTGATCACGGTATGCTCCTGTCTAACGATGCTTCAGTTTTCCTTTATCTCCAAGGGCCAGTGCAGAGTGGCGAGGACTCCGGCGAGCATGGCCTGTAGCGGCGGGGGGTGGGCGTGACTCCGCCTGCTTCTCTTCCAGAAGGCGCGGCCCTGACCGAGCGCCCGCTGCGAATCGGTCTGTTCACCGATACCTTTTTGCCCGACCAGAACGGCATCGTGACCAGCGTGGGCCTGCTCAGCGATGAGCTGCGGGCGCGCGGACACCATGTGGATGTGGTGGCCCCCGATTTTCCCGAACATGTAGATACCCGCGCCGACGTGTACCGGATTTCCAGCCTGCGCTACATGTTCCTGCCCACCTACCGCCTCGCATGGCCCACCCGGAAGGACTTCGAGCGCAAATACGACATCGTGCATACGCATACGCCGCTCACGCTGGGGCTGGCGGGCGTGCGCTTGGCCCGCAAGTGGCAGGTGCCGCACATCGCGACCTATCACACGCATTTGGCGGCCTACACGCATTATGTGCCAGGACTGACTTCCTTTGACCAGATGACCAAACTGGTGTCGAGGGTGTCGGGACAGTTGTACGGACGGGCCAACGCGGTGATTGTGCCCACCACAGGAATGCTGGACGTCATGCGCGACATGGGCGTGCGTGACCCGGTGGTCATTCCGACCAGCATCGACCCCAAAGGCCTGGAAGCCGCGCCGCCAATCCTTAACCCCTGGCCTGCGGGCACGCGCCGCATTCTGAGTGTAGGCCGCCTAGCCCGTGAAAAACGCTTCGATCTGGTGCTGGATACCCTATCGCAGTTGCCTGACGCTCATCTGGTTCTGCTGGGAGAAGGGCCGGAGCGGGCGCACCTGGAGGCCCACGCCCGACAACTCGGTATCTCGGAGCGCGTCACCTTTTTAGGCGTGCGTCCCTGGACAGAGATCGGCGCGTATTACCGCCTCGCGGAACTGTTCCTGTTTGCCAGCGACACCGAGACGCAGGGCCTGGTGCTGCAAGAAGCGCAATTGATGGACGTTCCGGTGGTAGCGGTCGGCGCACGCGGAACCCTGAGCGGCGTGGCACACGGGCGCAGCGGCTACCTGACCATGCCCGGCGACGTGAACGCACTGGTCAGGCACGCCCGCGACGTGTTGGGCAGTCCAGATCTCTGGGAACAGCTGTCGGCGGGGGCACGTGCTTTCGGCCAGACCACCACACCCGGTGGGGTCGCCGAGCGGGTGCTGGAGGTGTACGCCCGTGCATTGGGCGCACCCAGCAGCGCCGAATTAGCCCTGCCCTCCGAGGCCGTTACTCCTCGAAGTAGCCTCGTGTATGACCGCTGATATTTTGCGCGTGCCGCCACAGGAAGGGAATCAATCCGCCTTCCAGCCGCCGCGCACTGGTTTCGACCAGAGCCCCCGGCACGTAGGCCACCGTGCCCAACCGCGCCAACGCCTGACCCAGCAAAATGTCCTCGTAGGCTTCGACATCTGGGTATCCGCCCGCCAGATCTGCGGCGAGGCGCGAGTAGGCCATGTTTGCCCCGGCCAGATTGGGTTTGTCGGCCAGCACGCACAGCCGCAAAAACAGGGTGTAGGCGGCTTCCGAAATCTGCGGCAGCGGGCGGCGCACCCCCGAAAATCGCATGGGGCCATAGAGGGCCACCCGGCCTGTGGCGGCAGCGTTCAGGCGTTCCAGCCACTGCGGGGCGGGCAGGGAATCGGCGTCGGTGGAGGCCACCCAGTCGCCCCGTGCGGCGTCCAGACCAGTTTGGCGGGCACGGGCCACACCGCGTTCATGGCACTGAATAACAGTGGCTCCCCACGAGCGGGCCACCTCGGCGGTGGCGTCACGGCTGCCGTTGTCGACGACAATCACTTCATGGGGGGCGTGGGTCTGACGTTCCAGTGCGCGCAACGTCAGGGGCAGATACACCGCTTCGTTGCGCGCAGGAATAACAACCGAGAATTCCGGCACCCGGACAGGCTAGCAGGTGTTCGTATGGTCATCTTCATGTGCCCTCCATCTGGCCCTCTTCGCAGCCGGACTACCCTCTGCGGAGCCTCTGCATGACGGTGGGCAAGCGGCCACTCTCAGACCGGATTCCACTGCTACCCGGCACGCTCGTTCCTGTGCTGGGGGCTACCCTAGCCGTTGCCTGCGCCGAATTTGTTCGCAACGGCCTGTATGTCGGCTATCTGCCGCTGGTGGGCCGCTCCGAATTTGGCCTGCCTCTCACGGCCACGGGCGCGGCCCTCACCGCCCACCTGATTGCCGATACGCTGATGCGCGGCCCGGCTGGGGCGGCCATTTCGCGCTATGGGCTGCGGCCTGTAGTGGCAGGCGGAGCGCTGCTCAGTTTGTTGGCAGTGGCCCTGCTGCCGTTTGTGATCACGTTCTGGATGCTGATTCTGGTCGCTGCCCTCCACGGCGTAGGCTTTAGCGTGATGTGGCCGGGAGTGCTGAACCTGACCGCTGATTCCAGCAAACCCGGCTACAGCGGGCGGGCGCTGTCCACCGTGACCATGTTGGCCCTGCCCATGATTGGCGTCGGCGTGCTGGTGTACGGCGCAATCGGCAAGCAGGGGGGCAATTTTCCACTCATTCTGGCGGGTGGGCTGCAACTGTTGGCCGTGTGCGGGGCGCTGCTGATGCCCATGCGCCGCGTGCGCCAACGCGAAACGCCGCCCGCCCCCAGCCGCGAGAGTGTACGCCGCGTAGCGCGCTCCCTGCTGCCGCTGATGCCTGCCGCGCTCCTGCAAACTGGGACGTTGTCCCTGATTGGCCCGCTGCTCTTTCCTATTGCCAAAAAACTGGGCATCGAGTACTGGCCGCTGGTGTCTATTCTGGCGCTGGGGGGCGTCATTGCTTACGCCACCATTCCCTTTGCCGGAAGAATTGCAGACCGGGGAAATGCCCGCTTGGTACTGGCGAGCGGCTTTGCCCTGATCGGCACGGCTTTCGTGTTGGTGGCGACCTTGCCCCCTATCTGGGCGTTTTACCCCATCGCGGTGGTGCTGGGCATCGGCTACGGCTGCGTGACGCCCGGTTGGTCGGCCCTCGTCACAGGTACGCTGCCGGAAGCCGAACGCCCCGCCGCCTGGGGCGCACTGATGACTGTGGAAAATGCCGGAACCGCCTTTGGCCCGGTGGTGGGTGCGCTGGCGTATCAGGCCATCGGCGTCAGCGGGCCATTCATCGTGGGCGCGGCGCTGGCTCTGGTGACTGCCAGTGCTTACGCCATGTTCAGGCGGGCCTTTCCGGCGGCAGTGCATAGCTAGGCGGTGCATGGCTAGAGCTGGGCAATTCTGGCTCTGAACCATGCGCCATAAAGTCCACCCGCGTTTCAGCTCTCTTTTTCACCGCTCACCCGAAGGCAGGAACCGCCATTCCAACTCATTCCCTTTCCCATTGGATCAAAGCTGGCGCGGTTCTGGCTGCCGCAGTGCTCGCCGCCGATGTGCTGGGCCGCGCCGCCGGATGGGGTGCGCTTGGCCCCGGCCCCCGCACTCGCCGCCGCGTGGCCCTGACCTTTGACGATGGCCCCGGATCCCGCACGCAGGACTTGATGACTGTGCTGAAGCGGCACGGCGCACCTGCCACCTTCTTTGTCACGGCCCCGAACGCCGCCGCGCACCCCGACCTGATGCAAGCTCTGGCGGACGCGGGCCACCAGCTGGAGGCGCACGGCATCTGGCACCGCCCCGCCCTGCTGCTGCCACCGTGGATGGAATGGGCACAGGTGCGCTGGCATCCACGTGCAGGAGAGCCCAGTTTGCTATTTCGCCCACCCTACGGCGGCCATAGCCCCTGCACCCGCCTGCTGGCCCGCCTCGCCCGCCGCCGAATTGCGCTGTGGGACACGGAAGGCCGCGACTGGCTGGACTTGCCCGCCGCTGAACTGGCCCGGTACACGCTAGAGCAGGTGCGCCCCGGCAGCGTGATCTTGCTGCACGATGGCCCGGAGGTCACGCCCGAACTGCTCGACTTGATCTTGCACGGCCTGCACAAACGTGGCCTGACGCCTGTGTTGCTGCGCGATCTGCCCATGCAGCGCATCGGTTTGCGGGCGGGGCTTGAGCGGGTGCGGGCCAGTTATGGGCGGTGAACAGCGTCTAATGGCCGAGGGTCGAAGCGATTACCCTTCCTTAGGCCCTGGACCTTCAGACAAAGCTCCCCAAACACCCATCCACACCAGGATTTACGCCCTTCCCATCAGCCCCAGCCGACGCGCCAACGGCTCTGAGATCAGCCATTGCTCAGGCATCTCGGCGGCACCGCCCTCTTCTTCCGGCTGTATCTGCATCAGCACGCAGCCCCGGCCCAGATAGAACGCCACGATTTTTGCCCACGCTTCTTCCTCGGTGTCGGCAGTTTCCTCGATGTCTTCCAGCGTGCCCCACAGGTCGCCGTCAACTTCCTCGCTCCTGAGGGCCTCGGCGTGGCCGCTGAACACGTAGGCGTCTACTTTTTCCTTGCGCGGATGATAGACGCCGCCTTCCTCGCGCAGATCCAACTTATCGCCGCGCTCGTACAGACTTTCTAAAAAGATTTGCCACTGCTGAGCAGTCAGGACAATGGAAGGAGTAGGTGCAGAATCGGTCATGTTCGGCAGTGTACCCGCCCCCGACCTCTAAAGGCAGGCCTCACGATTCTGGAACGCTGGCCGCGTTTGGCCCGTACACTGAGCCATCATGCCCCGCTTTCATAATCAACACTCGCACCAGCAAGACTTGCATAACCAAGCCAAGCCCCGCCTACGCCCATTTGCCCTGTTGCTGCTGCTCATGGCGGCCTTTGTGCTGGCTCTCGGAAGCCTGACCCTGCAAGGTTCGGCCTCGGCCCAATCCGGCGGCGGCTTTGGCGGCAGCAGTTCGGGCGGGTCTTCGGGCGGTGGGGGAGGCGGCTACAGCGGCGGCGGTGGAGGCTACGGCGGTGGATACGGGGGCGGCTATAGCGGCGGCGGTTACAGCGGCCCGATTATCGTCAATACGGGGGGCGGCGGCTATTACGGCGGTGGGGGCGGCGGCTTCGGCTTCATCGGGCTGATCATCTTCGGCTTCGTGGTGTTTTCGGTGGTGGGCGCCATGCGCCGCAGCATGGCGGGCGGCGGGGCACGCGCCCTCACACGCGGCGGCGGGCTGGCGGGCTTTAGCGGTACGGCGCAGGCGGTCAGTGTGCAACTGCTGATGGCCGAGGGCGACGAAGTGAAGAAGGCGCTGCAACGTGTGGCCCAGTCCGGCGACCCCGACAGCAACGAAGGCCTTGCGCGGATGCTGCAAGAAGCTGCGCTGGTGGCCCTGCGTCACCCTGACCGCTGGGTGTACGGCAACGTAGAACGCGCACAGGGAGCCGCCAACGCCGCCGACTCGCAGGTGGGCGCGTGGGCCACCGAAGCCCGCTCCGCCTTTACCGAGCAGACCACCAGCAACTACCAGAACAAAGACGTGAACACCGGCTTCGAGCAGCGTAAAGACTACAAAGCCGACCACGATTCCGGCGACATGTATCTGGCCGTGACCATTGCCATTGCCGCCCACACCCTGGAGAACTTGCCCCCCGCAGGTGTCACCAACGCCGCCGAAGCCCGCGCCGCCCTGAACGCGATCAGCAGCGTGGCCCCCGGCGACCTGATCCGCGCCGAGGTGGTCTGGAGTCCAGATGCCGAGGGCGAGTTTCTAAGTGAAGATGACGCGATTCAGAAGTATCCGAAGCTGACCAAGTTGTAAAGACCGTCAGTGGTGAGTGAGCCAGATCAGAGATCGTAGAGGGTAGATCGTGGAGTGTGGAAAACGCCCAACTACGATCCACCCTTTCCATTTAGTTTTTCTATCCGTCGCTGGGCGTCCGCTTCTTCGGTTTGCTCGCCGCGAATTTCGCCAGTTTGGCCGTCATCGCGGGCGGCGTGTTGGTCAGGATGTTGCGGGCGGCCGGGTTGCGGGCGGCAAAGTCGGCCACGCGGTTCATCATGGTGTCAAACACGTCCTGCGGCATATCCAGCGCGGGGGTCAGGCGCACGGTGCGCTTGCTGCTGAGGCTGAGGTTGCCCATCACGCCGCTGCCGTGCAGTTCGCGCAGGGCCAGAATCGCGGTGGCCTCGAACACCAGTTCTTTCAGGATTTCGGGTAGGGGCAGCCCCAGCATGGGCTTAAACTGCATCGCCAGCAGCAGGCCCTGACCGCGTACATCCTCCAGCAATCTGGGGTACTCGGCCTGAATGGTTCTTAGGCGGGCCAGTCCCAATTCACCCAGTTTTAGGCTGCGGGCGGGCAGGTCGTTGTCCATCAGGTATTCCAGCGACTTCAGGCCCACCGCCATCGCCATCGCGCCGCCGCCGAAGGTATTGGAATGGCGTTTGCTGCTCAGGCCGCCCAGCATCTTTTTGTAAATGGGGTGCCGAACGATGGTCGCGCCCACTGCGGTCATGCCGCCGCCCAGCGGTTTGGCGAGCGTGATGATGTCGGCATCCAGCCCCTGCGACGCCGATTCAAACCAGTGCCCGGTGCGGCCCAATCCAGTCTGGATTTCGTCAGCAATGACCACTATTCCGTACCTGCGGCACAGGTCGCCCAATCCGCTCAGGAATCCGGCGGGCGGAATGTTCACGCCGCCTTCTCCCTGAATGGGTTCCACCACCACGCACACCACGTTGTCGGGGCCGACGCGCCGGATCAGGCTGGTCAGCGCGGTCAGGTCGCCGTATGGACAGGTCAGCGCCCCCGGTACGAGTGGCCGGAACACATCCTGATATTCGGGATTGGGCGTGAGGCTCAGGCTGCCCAATGTTTTGCCGTGGTAGCCGCTGGAAAACGAAATCTGAAACTTGGCTTTGGGCCGCCACGCCTTGGCAAATTTCAGTGCGCCCTCTATAGCTTCGGTGCCGCTGGAGCAAAAGAACACCTGCGAATCGGCGTGGCTGGGCAGTTCGCGGGCCAGCAGGCGCACCAGATTGGTTTGCAGCGCGGCTCGCCAAGGCCCTGACGATTGCTGCGGCAAGCCCATCGCCCGGTTGCTGGTCAAAAATTCCTGCAAAAAGTTGGTCAGCACAGGCGGCATCTCGCCAAAGGGAGTGGCCGCGTAGCCCGATGCATTGATGCGCCGCACGCCCGCCTCATCCTCCAGTTCCCACGGCGTGACCCGCGAAAACGGTCCAGCCAGCCCCAATAAATCCAGCCCGTACAGGAGTTCTTCGTTGCCGAACTGCTGATCGAGGTGCCGCGCCGCTGCTCCGGCAAATGTTTCACTCAGGACGTCTGAGGTGCGAATAAACCTATCGGGAAGGCCAACAGTCATGCGGGCCAGTCTATCCGCACGGGCAGGGCCGCGCCGGATGTGTTCACATCAGGCGGACGATTGGCCACGGACGCCCTATTCTTGGCCCATGCGGATTGTCCGAATTCAGACCGAAACAGGGCCACACTGGGGCCAACTCGACACCGACACCATCCACCTCACACGCGGCGTGGCTGGGGAGCGCACCGGCCAAGCGGTGCCTTTGGCTGGGGCAATGCTGCTGGCTCCTGCTGAACCCAGCAAAATTGTATGTGTGGGCCGCAATTATCTGGATCACATCCGGGAACTGGGCAACGATACGGCAGGCCTACCCACCGAACCCGGTATTTTCCTGAAAGGCCCAAATGCGCTGGCCGAACCTGGCGGCACGGTAGAGAAGCCCGACTGGACAGAGAGTTTCCACTTTGAGGGCGAATTGGCGCTGGTGATGGGCAAGCAGGCGCGGAATCTGACGTCCGACAACGCGCTGGACGCCGTGCTGGGCTACACCTGCGGCCTAGACCTGACTGCCCGTGACCGCCAGAAAACCGATCTGCAATGGTTCCGCGCCAAAGCTGCTGACCGTTTTTGCCCGCTGGGGCCTTGGCTGGAAACCGACCTGAACCCGGCTGATTTACGCTTGCAAACCCGCGTAAACGGCCAGACCCGGCAGGATGGCCGCACCAACCAGATGATCTTTGACGTGGTTCAGATTCTGACCTACATCACCCAGTTCGTGACGCTGGAACCCGGCGACGTGGTGCTGACCGGAACCCCCGAAGGCGTGGGGCCACTGGAGCGCGGCGATAGGGTAGAGGTTGAAGTGCAGGGCGTGGGCGTACTGACAACCCTGATCAGCTAGTACTATGGCCGGATGGTTGATCTAGACGTTCATTTGGGCGAGATTCGCTTTAACTCCCGTGTTGCCGTCTTGGTTGTGCGTGACAATCACATTTTGCTCAACCGATTTGATGGAGCAACATTCTGGTTTACGCCGGGGGGCCGAATCGTGACGGGCGAATCCAGCGAGCAAGCTGCCCGCCGCGAATTCTTGGAAGAAACAGGCGCAGTCTTGGATGAACTGCGGCTGGCTCTGGTGGCTGAAATCTTTGGGCAAATTAAAGGCCAGAAGATACACAACTTAGAGTTTTACTATATTGCCACTGGTATTCCAGAGCTTCCTAACGGCGGTTTTGCCAACATTTCGGATGATGGCGTGACATTCGAGTGGTTCCCGCTTGACGGCCTTGAGCAGCTAGATATACAGCCCCCTTCTTGGCACAGATGTTGCCTTTTCTACTCACCTCGCCAGAGGTGCAACATGTGGTCCATTACCGGGAATAGGCGAGAAAGCCCTTATCACCGTCCCCGCCCAAGTCAGTGTGAGGCCGTCGTCCACGCAGTGGGCGGGCCAATTCCCACTTGGAATGAACTGACGATTCCGCTTCAAGCGAGGGAGTCAGCCGACTCAAAATGCGACAAGATCAATCCTGCCGAGCGCAGTGACAACTCCCCTGTACCCTTCGGGGGTGGGAAAGTCCAACGTGGAAGAAGACAGACCCGCTCGCCTTCATCCAATGGGGGCCATCCGAACGCCAGCCGCCACCAAGCGTAACGCCATAGACCATGATTTCGCCCCCCGCCGCGCTACGCTGAGGCCGTGCCACAACTCCGCCGCGTGCCCGCGCTCCTGGTTGCCCTGACCTGGGGTCTAGCCTCTGCCAGTCCTGCCACCGACTTGTTCGATACCGTGACCAAGGCGCTAGAAACAGGCTATTACGGCTGGTCTACGGTAGACCGGGTGGCGTTGGCCCAAAAGTACGCACCCATTCTGGCCGAACGTTGCGAGGCACAGGCGGAAGCGTGCGATTTCGGCACAGGCCGGGCTGTGATCACCGACATGCTGAAGGAATTGGGCGACGCCCATACCAATGTGCGCGACGCGGAGGGCGCGGAACGGCTGGCCGAGGTCAGCCAGAACAAGTCGGTGCCGCGAACCGGAGCGCGGGTGAGCCGGGTGGCGGGCGGCCTGCTGGTGGTGTCGGTGATGCCCGGCAGCCCCGCCGAGCGTGCCGGAGTGCGCCGCTTCGATCTGCTGACCCAGGTCAATGACGAGCAGGCCGGAACAGATCAGCCGATTGGCCCCACCGAATTTGTGCGGCTCGAGCGGGCCAACATGCCGATCACGGTAACGGTGCGGCGTGCAGGAACCCCAGAGCGCAACCTGACCCTCACGCCCCAAAATTTGCAGGCCCGCGACGAACCGACCCTGAGTTGGGTGGGCGAGGGTGGACGCACGGCGCTGATTCAGTACCCCACCTTCCTGTCCTCCGACAGCGCCGAACTGTTTCTGGCGCGGGTGGGCGAGGCCAAGCGGGCGGGCGCTGAAGCACTGATCGTAGACCTCCGCTACAACGGTGGCGGCAGCCTGAACGAATGCGTGGCGGCCAGCAGTGTCTTTGGCCCTACCGTGTACCGCGCCCGCTTCGAGCGTGGCGGCTTTACCTACGGCGGCCTGCTTGGAGATGAGGTTATGTCGCCGGTAGCGCGGATGGCCCGCCCAGACTGGGCTGTGTGGAAACAGCCAGTGGCCCTGCTAATTGGCCCGAATACCGCCTCGTGTGCAGAAGTGTTCACTCACTATGCCCGGTTGTCTGGAGCTACCGCCATTGGCGAAGTGACACGCGGCGTCGGCAACAGCGGCGTCAACTTCAGGCCCCTACCCGATGGCGGCGTACTGGGGCTGACCATCCTGAAGGCCTTTGACGCTGCCGACAACCCCCTGCCTGACCGGATCACCCCCGACATTCTGGCCCCCACCGACATTGCAGCCCTGACCAGTAAAGGCCAGGACACCACGCTGGACGCTGCGCTGGGCGCACTGAAAGCTCAGGCGTCAGCTCCAGCTGCCATAGCCACTAACCCAGCGCCGGAGAAGCCCACTGCGCCGCCGAAGCAGGGATTAGACGGAAGATAGGCTAGTGAAGGTGTGGTAGCCGGTCTATCTACCTGCTGACTACTCTGTAAGCTGCTTCAAAACAGAGCATTACCCGGCCTCTCCACCTTCCTGACGACGCGTTCCTCATGCCATACCTTTACACTTCAGTCAGGTTATGGATTCTTTGAAGGCGCTCGCGGCGCACGTTGGTATCGCGGATTTGTTTGGACTGGGGTTTTTCAGCGTCCTACTCACGTTCCTCACGGCATGGGTGTTCACCTGGCGTTTTATTCCAAGCGTGCGGGCCTTTGCTCTCCAGATGGGCTGGGCCGATCAACCCAATGCCCGCAGGCTCAACAAGGAGCCACTGCCCAATGCAGGCGGGCTGGCTATTTTTGCCGGATTTATCCTGAGTGTGGTGGTGGCGTGGGCGCTGCGCCCCATCGTCGTAGAGGTTGTGAATATTCAGGTCTTGGCAATCCTGCTGGGCGCGTCGCTGCTGGTACTCACCGGCTTCATCGACGATCAATTCGGCCTGTCGCCGCTGTCGCGCCTGCTGGTACAAACGCTGGCGGCCTTCCTGCTGATCGTCAACGGCCTGCGAATAGACCTGAACGCCATCCCCTTCATTCCTTCAATGCCCGACGCCCTGAATATCGTGCTCAGCAACCTGATTACGGTGGTCTGGATCGTGGGCCTCACCAACTCCGTGAACCTGCTGGACGGCGTGGACGGCGTGGTGGGCGGCGTGGGTTTCGTGGTCAGCATGGTGCTGCTGTTCACGGCGGCCCAGTTTCCTGACCGGGCGGCAGCTGTGATTTTGCTGGCTGGACTCGCGGGCGCGACGCTGGGCTACCTGCGCCACAATTTCAATCCCAGCCGCATCATCATGGGCGATACCGGCTCGTATCTGATCGGGTATACGTTGGCTGCCGTGAGCCTGCTGGGAACCCTCAAGTTCAGTGCCGGGGCCAGCCTGCTCGTGCCGCTGATCGTGTTGGCGTTGCCTGTGCTGGACACCACCCAAGTCGTCATTGGTCGACTGGCACGCGGCATCCGTAACCCGCTGGGCCACCCCGACAAGACCCATATTCATCACCGGGTGTTGGCCCGCACCGCCAGCGCCCGCCGCACCGCTGTTATTTTGTGGGGGGTGTCGCTGGCCTGCGGGATGCTGGGCATGTGGCTGCAAGGCGTGTCCGGCAGCGTAATTCTGCTGACGGGCGTGGTGGTCTCGGCCTGCCTGTGGTTCGTGGCTCACCGCCGCATGCGTGCCCAGCCCTCCGAGGCTCAGTCCTCTGAAGCTCAGGCTGCCCCGATTCAGACAGATGTTCCCCGTCAGCCGGAAAACTGAGATGATGCCCCAGATGTCTGCTGCTGATTTCCAAACGCCTGCCACTAAAACCATCGTCCTCGCCTTTGGCACTCGTCCCGAAGCCACCAAAATGGCCCCCGTCTACGCTGCCATCGCCGCCCATCCGGGGTTGCGGCCCCTGATTCTGTCTACTGGACAGCAACGCCAGATGTTAGACGGTGCGTTGGCCGTGTTCGGCCTCACGCCCGATGAAGACCTGAATGTGATGACGGATCGCCAGACGCTGGCCGACCTGACCGCCCGCATCGTGCCGCCTTCGGGTAAGTTGCTGCGCCAGATGGGAGCCGATATGGTGCTGGTTCACGGCGATACGTCCACGTCGTTTTGTGTGGCCCTCAGCGCCTTTTACGAGGGCATTCCGGTGGGGCATGTGGAAGCGGGCCTGCGCAGCGGCAGCCTCAGCGAGCCGTTCCCCGAAGAAGCCAACCGCCGCCTGACCGGAGTCCTGTCCACGCTGGATTTCTCGCCCACGTCGGGCAGCAAAGCCAACCTTTTGCGGGAAGGCAAGGCTCCCGGCAACATCGTGGTCACGGGTCAAACGGCGGTCGATGCCGTGCGAGAAGTGGCGGGCCGTGTGCCCCTGCGCCCCGACTGGCAGGCCCGCGTGCAGGCGGGTCAGCGTCTCGTGACCGTCACCATGCACCGCCGCGAAAACCAGCCCATGATGCGCGAGATGGCCGCAGCGTTGGCGCGGGTAGCGCAGGCCTTCCCCGACACCCACTTCATCTACCCCGTTCACCTCTCGCCCGCCGTGCAGGAAGCGGTGCGGCCTGTGCTGGGGGCGCTGCCCAACTTTGAACTGACCGATCCATTGGACTACAGCGATATGGCTCCGCTGATGGCCGCCAGTGCGCTGCTCGCCACCGATTCGGGCGGCCTGCAAGAAGAAGGCGCGGCGCTGGGCGTGCCCGTGGCCGTGCTGCGTAACGTGACCGAGCGCCCCGAAGGAGTCGAAGCGGGCGTACTGCGCTTGGCTGGAAACGACCCTGCGCAACTGGAAGCCGTGCTGACCGAACTCCTCGGCAACGAGGCGACGCTGGCCGCCATGCGAGCCGCCCGCAACCCTTACGGCGACGGGCAGGCGTCCGGGCGCATCGCAGCGGCGATTGCCTGGCACTTTGGGCTGGGGGAACGGCCCGAAGACTGGGGCTGAGGAGCAAACGTAGACAGTGGAGCTTAGAACGTGGTTTTGGCTGTTTCCACGTTTTAAGCTCCACGATCCTGTTTTAGACCCGCTTTTCCCTATACCACCGAATCAGCGCGTTTGTACTGCTGTCATGCGCCAGCTGCGGTTGCTCCTCACTGCCCAGTTCCGGCACGATTTTTCCGGCCAGCACTTTACCCAGTTCCACGCCCCACTGGTCGAATGGGTTGATGTCCCAGATGGCTCCCTGCACGAAGACCTTGTGTTCGTACAGGGCGATCAGCGCCCCCAGAATGCGCGGCGTGAGTTGGTGGGCCAGCAGGGTAGAGGTGGGGCGGTTGCCGTCAAAGACGCGGTGGGGGGCGAGTGCCGGATCAATGCCCTCGGCCAGCACGGCGTCCAGCGTTTTGCCGAAGGCCAGCGCCTCGGTCTGGGCGAAGACGTTTGCCATCAGGAGGTCGTGGTGGGTCAGGCCGCCCTGCACGGGCATGGGGTTCAGCGTGCGGGCAAAGCCGATAAAGTCGCAGGGAATCAGCTTGGTGCCCTGATGAATCAGCTGATAGAAGGCGTGCTGGCCGTTGGTGCCGGGTTGTCCCCAGATCACCGGACCAGTCTGGTAATCCGTGACCGCACCAGAGAGCGTGATGTGCTTGCCGTTGCTCTCCATGTCCAGTTGTTGCAAGTACGCGCTGAAGTGCGACAGGTATTGATCGTAGGGCAAAATGGCTACGGTTTCTGCACCAAAAAAGTTGTTGTACCAGACGCCCAAGACGCCCATCAGCACGGGCAGATTGGCCTCCAGCGGCGCAGTCCGGAAGTGTTCGTCCATCTCGTGAAATCCGGCCAGCAATTCGCGGAATCCGTCCGGCCCGATGGCCAACATCAGGCTCAGGCCGATGGCGCTGTCCATGCTGTAGCGCCCGCCCACCCAGTCCCAGAAACCGAACATGTTGGCGGTGTCTATGCCGAATTTGCCCACGGCGTCGGCGTTGGTGGATACGGCTACAAAGTGCCGCGCCACCGCTGCGTCGTCGCCCAAAGCTGCCAGCAACCAAGTGCGGGCGCTTGCCGCATTCGCCATCGTTTCCTGAGTCGTAAAGGTCTTGCTCGACACGATCACCAGCGTTTCTTCGGGGTTCAGGTCACGCACCTTTTCGGCCAAGTCGGTGCCGTCCACGTTGGACACGAAGCGCAGGGTCAGATCGCGTTGGGCGTAGTGTTTCAGGGCCTCATACGCCATCACCGGGCCAAGGTCAGAGCCGCCGATGCCGATATTGACGATATTGCGAATGGGTTTGCCCGTAAAGCCCAACCACTGCCCGGCCCGCACGGAGTCGGCAAAAGTCGCCATCCGGTCAAGCACTTCATGTACATCCGGCACCACATTCTTGCCGTCCACCATCACCGCCGCGCCGCGTGGGGCACGCAGGGCGGTATGCAGCACGGCGCGGCCCTCGGTCACATTGATTTTCTCGCCCGCCAGCATCGCGTCGCGCTTGGCTTCCAGGCCAGTTTCGCGGGCCAAGTTTAGTAGCAGCGTCAGCGTTTCGTCGGTTACGCGGTGCTTGCTGTAGTCCAGATACAGGCCCGCGCCCTGGGCGTTCAGTCGCTCACCACGCACAGGATCGGCGGCAAACAGGTCGCGGAGGTGGGTATGCTTGAAGGCCGCAAAATGGGCCGTCAGGGCTTGCCAGGCGGGAAGGTGGGTCAGCGCGGCGGGGTTCGACATGCGCTGAGCATACCCCCGGCCCTACCCCCCCGCGTCGGCGCTTGCCTGAACACCTTCTAGATGTTCGGCTAGATATTCGGCGAGGTGTAAGGCCAATAGGCTGGTCAGCCTTTCAAAGAATGCACAATCACATTGGACGCTTCCAGCGGCTCCAGCGTGACCCGCGCCGACACCTGACCGTCTATGCTTGCCACGCTTAGGCCTGGCGCCAGTGCGCCGTGCATAATCAGCGTAAAGCGGTCTTGCCAGTCACGCAACACCTCACGCTGGTTGCGGTGGCCGCCGTGCAGCAGGGCCAGCAGGCAAGCATCGACAAACAGCGATGCCAGGAACTGAGTGTTGGTGTCGGGCCGAATATGCCCCTGATGGCGCATGGCGATCAGGACGGGTTCCACCAGCGCCACCAAGGTCACGGCGGTACGAATGTCGTGCATGGCGGCAGGCGTCCCCGGATGGGCCGGAGCGTCTGCCGGGGCGTCGTGGTGTCTGGCCCCCAAGACGGCCTGTCCCACTGCGCCAACCAGATGGCGGTAGCGCACGCCCAGGTCGGCCATTCTTGCCGTTACCTGTCCCCACACCGCCTGCGGCGGGCTACCCGCACCCAGCCGCCGAATCGCCTCGTCGCGGGTGTCGGTCACGGTGCGCTCGAAGTGGGCCAGCAGCATATGAATCTTGCTGGGGTAATAGCGGTAGAGGTTGGTACGGCTTACAAACGCGGCGCGGGCGATGTCCTGCGCGCTGGTCTGGTCCAGGCCGCTGCGGGCGAACAGTTCAAAGGCGGCGCGGGCAATGCGTTCGCGCCGGGCGTCGTCTTGCTCTTCCCGGTCGACTTTCATAGGCGGGTCTCCCCAGTCTTGCCTCTCACGGTTTCACAATACCGCGCCGCTGCCCAGCGCTGCCTGACTAAGCCTTACTCTCCAGATGAGATTGTGTTCATGTTGTTGTGAAGTCTCCACCTGGTCAGAGCCGATAGAGCCACTCATCCCTTCTGTTCATCCAAGAACGCACCAAAACGAGTGCTAAACTTCTGGGGTGTTCCGCGTCGGCCCCCTGACCTATTTTGTGCTGGTACTCGCTCTGCTGGTGCTGGGATATGCTGCGGTAACCGATCAACAGGGCTTGTTGGCAGGATCTGCATTGGTGTTGGCCGCCGCGTCTTGGCCGCTGGGCGGCATCTGGCGCTGGACAGCCCTGGCAGTGTATCCAGCCGCTTTTTTGGCGACTTTGGTCTTGCCCGGTTCGGCCCCCACTGTTCCCGAATTGTTGGGGGCGCTGTGCGTTATTGGCGGCCTTGGCCTATTGACCCTGCGCGAGCAAGCGTCGGTGCGGGAAATGGCGTGGCAGCACAACACCATAGACGCCCTGCGGGTGGGCAGCGAGCGACTGGCCGACGCCCGTGACGCCGACGCGATTATCCGCGCTGGCGTGGGCATTTTGGACAAATTGCGGGTGGCTCCCAACCTGGCCTTCGTGGCTTACCGCAAAGGCACGCCGCATATTCTGGCGGCCAAAGGCGCATACGAAGTTTTTTTAGAGCAGCCTATTCACCCCAGCGACAGCGACAGCCGCAGCGTACAGGCCGACCACTGGGTGGCCGAAGAAGCCCTGACCCTGCTGCCCAAAACCCAGCGTCAGAAATACCATGTGGCTCCCGTGTACGGGCGGGCCACCACCCACCTCGGCGTGCTGATCATTACCCGCGCCGAAGACCGTGACTTTGACGAGGACGAAAAGAGCGTCATCGCCTCGTTTGCCCGCCTCTTGGGGTCGCAGCTGGGGCAGTGGCAGGCCATCAGCGATCTGCGCGATGCCAACGAAGTTACATTGAGGTCGCTGGGAGCCGCGCTAGAGCGCCGTGACGACGACACCGGCGGGCATACCAGCCGGGTGGTCAGCATGAGTGTGCGCCTTGCTCGCCGCATGAGCTGGGACGAAGATCAGGTCAAAGCCCTGCGCTGGGGCGCGTATCTGCACGATTTGGGCAAGCTCGCCATTCCAGACCGGATTCTTCACAAGCAAGGCCCGCTGGACGCTGGAGAACGCCGCATTATTCAGACCCATACCACCGTGGGCTACGACATGTTGCAAGACCTGCATTTTTTGCCCGCAGAGACGCTGGATTTGGTGCGCTATCACCACGAACGCTGGGACGGCACGGGCTACCCCGCCGCACTGCGCGGTCAAAACATCCCCGAAACGGCGCGGGTCTTCAGCATCGTGGACGTGTTCGATGCGCTGACCAACGCCCGGCCCTACAAGCCTGCCTGGACACGCGAACGCGCCCTGAACGAGATCAGGATGCAGGCGGGCCGCCAGTTCGATCCGCAGTACGTCGATGCGTTCCTTCGAATGATGGCCGAACACGACGACGCCCGCTTGGTATCGTAAGTTGCAACAATCAAAGATGCCGGATTCGCCGTGACGGTCACACAGTTTTCAAGTATGGGCTACACGCGAATGGCTGGAAAAGGGCGAACTGGTACGCTATCCGGTGCGGTTGGACTGGTTGGCTGAAGCGCAGGCATACCATATTCAGGTTCACTGGCCTAATGCTGAGCTGACCGTCGGAGCCAGCCAATGTGGGGCGGTGCTGGTTGCGTTCGTGGCGCGTCATCTGAAGTTGCCTGTAGCGTTCGGGAGTCTGCAAGACAAGCAAATGACGTTTCATGGGGACTTGCTCTGACTCCCAAACATCTGCAATCCCACCAGATGTTCGTCCATCGCTGCCAGCCCGTACTCTTTGCCACTCGCTCCGCTCGGATGATTCGCGAGAATCATCGCAATTTGGTATCACCGCATCAATATTCTGGACTCTCCACAGCGGATGGTGGGGGTAGACGACCTGATCAGCACAGGCACGGACGCCCGCCTGTTGGTGGCCGGAATGCGGCGGGCAGGCCATACCGTAGTGGGCCTGAGTGTCTGGACGGTGCGCGAGACGGCACTGCTACCCCATGTGCCTGTGCTGACGCTGTGCCCGCACCCCTATCAAACATTTTCGGCCCCCACTTTTCCCGAGTGTGCATCGGGCGAGGCCGTGCGCTGGGAGCAGGTGCGCGAGTGACCCTGCTTTACCTCAACGCTTCCAAGTCGGCCCGTGTAGGCGCGTAGGCTCCGGCACGGGCACAGGCGGCAGCGGCAGCCCGAAGTCCGACTTGCAGGTGGTCGTTCCAGAGGGCGTCCGGATGCTCGGTGGCGCTGACCAGCATTCCAGCGCACAGGGCGTCGCCCGCGCCCACCGTGTCCATAACCTGTACGGGTGTGGTGGGCAGGTCTAGGCGGCCCGCCGACTGAAACAGGGTCGCGCCCGCCGCGCCGCGTGTAATCACGATGGGCGAACGGGCATTCATGCCGCGCAACTCGCGAAGGGCGTCGTCTTCGCTGAGGCCGGGGAAGAACACCCCTAAATCCTCATCGCTGAGCTTGATCAGGTCGGCGCGGCGCATCACGGCCCCGAACACGGCGGGATAGTCGGGGTGGCGGTGAGAAATACGGGCGTTGGGATCGAAACTGATCTTGACGCCTGCCGCCCGCGCCGCTTCTATCAGGCCCAGAAGCGTATCGGCCAGCGGCCAACGCGCAAGGCTGATGCCGCCCACATGCAGCCAGCGGGCCGCGCCCAGCCAGCCATCGGGGAGAGCCGTGGGGTCGAAGTGCAAGTCGGCGCTGTTTTCGCCCAAAAAGCGGTAGGCGGGCGGTGACTTGGAATACACCACCGCCATCAGCGTCGGCGCGGGCGCACGCTGCAAAAAGCGCGGATCAAGGCCCGCTTCCAGAGATTCGCGCAGGAGGTCGTCTCCAAAGTTGTCTTGCCCCACCGCACCCGCAAAGGCACTGGGAACGCCGAGCCGCGCACAGGCTCGCGCCACGTTCCAGCCTGCCCCTCCGGGATGCGCGTTCCAGACGTTTCCGCCGCCAGTTACGAGGTCGGTCAGTGCTTCCCCAGCACTCACAATCAAGGGCAATGTCATACGCGCCTACTTTAGAGCATCGGCCCAATTTGGGCGGCTGTGTTGCCTAATCGCACCAGAGTATGGATCAGGCCGTTCCAAGGGCCGCCACTATCAGCCGCCCCTTGAGCTTTTCTTCATTCTGTTTATCCGTCTACTCATTATCAGCACAGCCGGGTCACACTAGGGAATGGCTGCCTCTCCGTTTCCGGCCACTCCAACGGCCTCGTCCACCTCGCTTGCAGGTGTGGTGGTCACCGGTGCTGCACGCGGAATTGGCCGGGCCATCGCAGAGTTGTACGTAGAGCGCGGCCATCCGGTACTCGGCGTAGACCTGAATTTGCCGCCGCTGCTGAAGGGCAGTTTGCGTTTGAGGGCCGACGTCGCCAGTGCTGCGGGACGCAACCGCATCGCCCGCGCTGCCCGTGACCTGGGTGGCGTGGGCCTTTTGGTCAACAATGCCGCCTATCAGGGCGCACACGGCGGCGTCCTCGATGTAAGCGCACGCGGTTGGTCACGCGCCCTGAACGTAAACCTGAGTGCCCCGCTGCTGCTGACCCGCGAGCTGATCGACCTGATGCCAAGGGGGAGCGCCATCGTCAACGTGGCGAGTGTGCAGGGACTGTTGGCCGAGCAGGGCAACGCCGCATATAACGCCAGTAAGGGCGGCCTGGTCAACCTGACCCGTGCGATGGCCCTCGACCTCGCGCCGCGTGGGGTGCGCGTCAATGCAGTTGCCCCCGGCGCGATCAGTACCGAATCGGTGTTGCAGGCCATAGCCGCGAGCGCCGACCCCGAACAGACCCGCCGGGATTACGAAGACCTCCACGCCCTGCGCCGCCTCGGAGAGCCGCGAGAAGTCGCGCAGGCCGTCTACTTTCTGGGAAGTGAAGAGGCCAGCTTTCTGACAGGCGTTATTTTGCCCGTAGACGGCGGCATGACCGCCAGTTTTATGATGGCGGGTAGACCGGTTTAGCCCTTCACATGCGCCGCCTGCCCCAACTCAGCAGGCCGATGATCAGTGTAAAGGCAGTGAGCGCCAACACCGGAATGGTGATGATGGAATTCAGGCCCGCCAGTGCGCCGCCGCCCCAGATAGGCCACTGCACGTCGCAGCCGGCGGTGGTCTGGCCGACTCCGCACACCTTGAGGCTCTGAATGACGCCCCAGTCTTCTAGGTTGTGAATCAGGGCCACCACCCAGCCCACTGCGGCGAGTGGCAAGGCGTAGGCGCGAATGTTCAGGTCGCCCCGCAGTGCCGCGATGCCCAGCAGCAACGCCAGCGGATACATGGCGATGCGCTGAAACCAGCACAGCACGCAGGGAATAAAGCCCCGCGATTCGCTGAACCATAGACTGCCGATGGTGGCGAGCAGGGCCACCACCCACGCCAGATACAGGCGGTTGTCACGTGTCATGGCCTGCGCCCTAGTTCATCAGGGCAGCGTCTATAGCGGCGCTGACCGAGGCGGTGGCGTAGCTGTCCACCAATTTGCCGTTCACGTAGATGGCGGGCGTTCCGGCGACTTTGGCGTCCACAGCCTGCTTCTCGTCGGCATCCACAGCGGCGGCAGTTTCGTCATTGTCGAGGCAGGTGGCAAATTTGGCGGTGTCTAATCCTTCCACGTTGGCGGCCAAGTCTTTCAGGCGGCTTTTGGTGGCCCACACTGCCGATTCGTTTCCCTGACCTCGAAACAGCACCGCTTTGTAGCTCTCGTGCAGGTCGTTGCTCTGTACAAACGCGCACTCCACGGCTTGCGCAGCGAGTTTGCTGTCGTCGGTGGGCAGGCGGGCACTCTGCGCCAGGAACGGGTAGTTGATCGACACCAATTTTGCCTTGCCTGTGTCAATGTATTTGGTCTTCAGTTCGGGCAAGAATTCATCCTCGAACCGTTTGCAGTTGGGGCACTTGAAATCCTCGAAGACCACCATCGTCACGGGTGCGTCGGCCTGCCCCAGCACCGGCTGACCCGACAGATTGAAGTTGACCGATTGACTGGAGCCACTGGGTTGACCGCGCACGGCGAAGAGGGCGATAGCGATGAGGGCAGCAGCCAGCAGAGTGCCGATCACCAGAATGGTGCGGTTGGGGTTGGTTCCTTGAAGACGGGTCATGGTGCGGCCAGTGTACCAACCGGACAGATGAGCGGAGCAGAACGCTGAGGCAAGTCATTGGAGCGAACAAAAACGCCCCTCTGGACGGGCCGAGAGGGGCAGGGTGAAGAGAGATAGGGTGAAAAGGGATAAGGTTCAGGTCGTCAGTTCCGGCACGCCCGACAGTCTGGCTGCACGGCGTCTGGCACGGCGTTTAATTAAACTGTTGATGATCTGCCGTACAAAGCTGAAGCCGAGGCCCACCAGCATGGCCAGAATCGCCGTGCGCTGAAATTCCGGGTTGGCGGGCAGGGTCAGCGTGGGGTCTATTCTGGGGCCAAAGCGGCCCACCGCCAGCAGTGTCCCCGCAAACAGCAGCCCCGCAAATGGCAGCACCAGCGGCCCGCCCGAATGCTTGATCAGCAGCAGGGCCATCAGTGCCCCGCCCACCAGCGGCACAATAATGAGCCATTGGGCAGGTGGTGCAGTTGGACTCAGGAAGGCCAGCCCTCCCAGCACCACACCGATATAGCCGAACCAGCCGCCAAATTCATCGGCCAGAATGACCAGCAATACCCACGCCAGCAGGCGCACCGGCCAGTCTCCGGGTGTCCACATAAAGTAGGCCAGCACCGCCAGCAGCGCCCAGCCGCCCACCAACCGCGCCACATCCAGCCATCCGGCGCGGCGTCGTGCAGCACGGAGCCGTTGGGCACGGGAGGGTCGCGCGGGAGTGGTGAAGTCTGAGGGCAAGTCAGGCGTGACCGAATCTCCCTTGGCTGCGTCTGACTTGGAGAGGTTTGGAGGAGGCGTGGTCATGGCTTACCCGTGATCATAGTTCACCATGACTTGAAGTTCACCCTGAATCATAGGTCACTCTTTTTGGCGCGTCCCTTGCGGGCGGGGGCAGCGGCCACCAGTTCACGCTCCGGTTCTTCCGACTCCGGTTCTACCACCGTCGCTGCCGCTTTCGCTTTGGCCGATGCCTTCTTGGCAGGAGCTTTGGCTTCAGCTTTGGCGGGTTTCGCGGCCACAGCTTCCGGTTCTCCGGCAGGCGTAATGCCCGGCACACGCCGCAGGTACGCGCCTGTATGCGATGTCGCGTGGGCGGCCAATTGCTCCGGCGTTCCAGTCGCCACCACCAATCCACCGCGCACGCCGCCTTCTGGCCCCAGATCGATGATGTGATCGGCGCACTTCATCACGTCCAGGTTATGCTCGATGATCAGCAGCGTGTTGCCGCCTTCCACGAGCCGTTGCAGCACTTCCATCAGCTTGCGCACGTCTTCAAAGTGCAGGCCGGTGGTGGGTTCGTCCAGAATGTAGATGGTCTTCCCGGTGGCCCGCTTGCTCAGTTCCGACGCCAGCTTGATGCGCTGCGCCTCGCCGCCCGACAGCGTGGTGCTGGGCTGCCCGATTCGCATATAGCCGAGGCCCACGTCACACAGCAGTTGCATCTTCCGCTCAATGGCGGGAATGGCCTCGAAGAACTCGCGGGCGTCCTCCACAGTCAGGTTCAGCACGTCGCTGATGGTCTTGCCGTTGTACTTCACTTCCAGCGTTTCGCGGTTGTAGCGCGCACCCTTGCAGATCTCGCAGGGCACGTAAATGTCGGGCAGAAAGTTCATCTCGATCTTCATCACGCCGTCGCCCTTGCAGTGTTCGCAGCGCCCGCCCTTCACGTTAAAGCTGAAGCGGCCCGCCTGATACCCGCGCCGGCGCGATTCGGGGGTACGGGTAAACAGGTCGCGCACCTCGGTAAACACGCCCGTATAGGTGGCCGGGTTGGAACGCGGCGTGCGGCCAATCGGAGACTGATCAATCTCGATGACTTTATCGAGATGCTCCATGCCCTCAATTCGGTCATAGCGGCCCGGACTGGTCTTCGCGCCGTTCAGTTCGCGGGCCAGGGTGGCGTGCAAAATGTCGTGAATCAGGGTGGATTTGCCGCTGCCGCTGGGGCCAGTCATCACGGTCATGGTGCCCAGCGGAATATCGATGCTCACGTTTTGCAGGTTGTGTTCGCGTGCCCCGATGACCTTCAGGCGCTTGCCGTTGCCGCGCCGCCGCTCTGCCGGAATCTCAATTTTCAGTTCGCCGCGCAGGTATTTCCCGGTCAGGCTGTGGGGGCTATCGCGCACCTCGGCGGGCGTACCTACCGCCACAATTTCGCCGCCATGCACGCCTGCACCCGGCCCCATGTCCACCAGATAGTCAGCTTCCATCATGGTGTCTTCGTCGTGTTCCACCACCAGCAGCGTGTTACCGAGGTCGCGCAGGTGCTTCAGCGTCCCGATCAGGCGGTGGTTGTCTTTGGGATGCAGTCCGATGCTGGGTTCGTCCAGCACGTACAGCACCCCAGTCAGGCCCGATCCGACCTGGGTCGCCAGCCGGATGCGCTGCGCCTCGCCGCCGCTGAGGGTGTTGGCGGTGCGGTCAAGGCTCAGGTAATCCAGCCCCACATCCACCAGAAATTTCAGGCGGGTGCGAATGGCCTTCAGAATCGGGGCGGCCACCGCTTCGCCAAATACGTTCAGTTTGTAGTCGTAGCGGGCGGGGGCGTGCGCTTTGGCCGTGCCGCCCAGGTGCCCGGCAAGGTGCGGCCCGACCGCGTCATGATCCAGCGTGCCTTCTTGCAACCCTGCAAAAAAGGCGTCGGCGTCCAGCACGCTCATGCCGCTGGTCTGCGAGATATTGAGGCTGCCCACCCGCACCGCCAGGATTTCGGGCTTGTAGCGCGTGCCCGCACAGGTGGGGCAGGGCCGAAGCTCCATCATTTCTTCCAGCTTTTCGCGCATAAAGTCCGATTCGGTATCGGCAAAACGGCGCTCCAGATTGGTAATTACGCCCTCGAATTCGGTCATAAAGCGCATGGTTTCTTTGCCTGCCCGCCGGTAGATCACCTCGAAGGGTTCGCCGGGGCCGTTCAGAATGGCGGTTTTGGCGGCTTCGGGCAAGTCGCGCCAGGGGGCTTTCAGGTCAAATTCCATGTGCTCCGACAGGGCCTTCAGTTTGTCCCAGTAGTACACGCCGCCGCCCGTGCCTTTCTTAGACCAGGGCAGGATTGCGCCCTCGGCAATGCTCAGCTTCTCGTCTACCACCAAATCCGGCGAGAATTCGTTTTTGTGGCCGAGGCCCGCGCAGTCGCCGCACGCCCCGTAAGGCGAGTTGAATGAGAAGGAGCGCGGTTCGAGTTCTTCCAGAACGCTACCGTGCTCCGGGCAGGCAAACTTTTCGGAATACAGTTCCTCGGCGCTTTCCCCGTCTGGGCCGCCTTCGGGCATCAGCACACGCAGCAGGCCCTCGCCCCGGCGCAGGCCGAGTTCCACGCTCTCGGCAATGCGGGTGCGGTCGCTGCCGCGCAGGGTCACGCGGTCAATCACCACGTCTACATCATGCTTTTCAAACTTTTCCAGCTTCAGCTTTTCAGCCTCGTCCAGCTCGTACAGCGTGCCGTCGACCCGCACCCGCGCAAAGCCCTCGCGCCGCAGGTCACCAAACAGCTTGCGGTATTCGCCCTTGCGCCCGCGAACCACCGGGGCCAGCAAAATAGCGCGGGCGTCCTCGTAGCCGCTCAGCAGGCGATCTGTGATCTCGCTGGGACTCTGTTTTTCAATTTTGCGCCCACAGACCGGGCAGTACGGCGTGCCCACGCGGGCGTACAGCAGGCGCAAATAATCGTGAATCTCGGTGACGGTGCCGACTGTGCTGCGGGGGTTGTGGCTGGTGGTCTTCTGGTCAATAGAGATGGCTGGAGATAATCCTTCGATGCCGTCCACATCCGGCTTTTCCATCAGGCCGAGGAACTGGCGGGCGTAAGCGCTCAGCGATTCCACATAGCGGCGCTGGCCCTCGGCATAAATGGTGTCGAAGGCCAGCGTACTTTTGCCGCTGCCCGATACACCCGTAATCACGATGAATTGGTCACGGGGAAGCTCTACCGTTACGTTTTTGAGGTTGTGTTCCCGCGCACCACGAACAATCAGGTTCTGCAAGTCGGAAGCTCCTTTGTTTTGACACTTTGAGGGCGGCCAGCACGCGCTTTACGGCAACTGGCAGGTTATGTCGGATGCATAAGGGAGCTGGCCCCCTTCGCTCTAAAACGGGCCATTCTAGCACTTTGGGGCAAGGTGGGGGAATGCCCAACCTCAGGGCTGGGGGTCAGGTGAAGGGGTTGAAGCGGGCCAACAAAAAAGCGCCCCACCCACACAGGGCAGAGGCGCTTTGGGGGAAAAAGCTTAGGCAGCGGCGGGTAGGGGCTGACTCGGCTCGTTGCGGCTTCCGGCTTTTTGCCAGAAGTACACGAGGGCGATCATGCTCAGCGCCCCCACGTTCCAGCTCAGGCTGGTGGGAATGATCAGAATGAACGATGCCACCAGCAGCAAAATAAACTGAACAGGGTTGGTCTTGCGGTGCAGGAAGCGCAGGGTTGCTGCACTGAACGCCACCAGCCCGATGAAGGCAAAGATGATCATGGGCACAGCTTCAGCCCACGGAACAGCACCGAGGGTGGCCTTGCCGTCCACTTCTGCGATCAGCAGCAGCACCGGGTTGAAGAACATCATGTAGGCCAGGAGCGCGGTACGGAGTTCGTACTGGAAGGCCTGAATGCCCGTTTTGAGCGGATCGCCGCCCGAAATGGCCGCTGCCGCGAACGCCGCCAACGCCACTGGCGGCGTACTGTCGGCCATGATGCCGAAGTAGAACACGAACATGTGTACGGGGAGCATCTCAGCGGGATTGCTCGTATCCAGACCCGCGATCTTGGCGATAATCGGCACGATCAGGGCGCTCATGAGGATGTAGTTGGCGGTGGTGGGCAGGCCCATGCCCAGAATAAGAGCGATCAATTGGCCCATGAACAGCACGACCAGAATCCGCAGAAACTCGTTGCTGAACAGGTTGGCGACGTTTTGCACCAGGTCGGCCAGCCCGAAGCCGAGGCCCGTAATGGTCACGATCCCTACGATGATTCCGGCGGCAGCGGTGGCAATGGCGATGCCGATCATGGAACGTGCGCCGCTTTCAAACGCTTCGATCAGTTTCTTGCCCCCGTCCATCAGGCTGCGGGCTGGGCTGCGGCCATCTTTGGTGCCCCAGAATACTTCTTGCAGGAACATCATCACGATCATGATGACGATGGTGGTGAGGGCCACGCGCTCCGGGTTGGCTTCCGGGTTAGAGGTCAGCACGCCGATCAGGTAGCCCAGCGGCACGAGGTAATACCAGCCTTCCAAGAGGGTTTTGCGAACAGGGGGCAACTCGCTTTTGGGCAGGCCCTTCAGGTTCAGTTTCAGCGCCTCGATATGAGACACCACCAGCAGCGCCGCGTAACACAGGAAGGCGGGAATGGCCGCCGCCAAAATCAGGGAGCGGTACTCGATGTTCAGGTTTTGGGCCATGATGAAAGCCGCCGCACCCATGACCGGGGGCATCAGTTGGCCGTTAGAACTGCTGGCGACCTCGATGGCTCCAGCCTTTTCGCGGCTGTATCCTGTGCGGATCATGGTGCCGATGGTGATATTGCCACCCGTGACCACGTTGGACACGGCGCTGCCCGAAATAATCCCGTTCAGGCCGCTGCTGAGGATGCTGGCTTTGGCCGCGCCGCCCCGGTAGCCGCCCAACAAACTCTGGGCCACGCGCATAAACCAGTCGCCTGCGCCCAGTTTGTCGAACACCGCGCCGAACAACACGAACAGGAATACGATTTGGGCACTGACGCCGATGGCCGTGCCGAAAATGCCCTCGGTGTTGGTGGCGAGTTGGCCCATCAGTTGCGGCCACGTGTAGCCGTTATGGAAGGGACTCTGAATAAACGGAATCAGGCCGCGCGATCCCATGAAGGCGAACAAGATGAAGGCCAGCGAGATCAGCGGCATGGCGATACCGAGGGTGCGCCAAGCCGTGAGCAGCAGCATGACCACGAGGGCGCTGCTGGCAATCAGGTCTAAGGGTGCATCGGCACGCAGGCCACCGTTGTTGGCGATGTTGGAATACTCCACAAAAAAGTAGAGTGCTGCAGCCGTCGCGAGGCTTCCCAACACCCAGTCTCCCCAAGGCACTTTGGTTTGAGGATTGCCCGGCGTTTTCCTGAACGGAAAGACCATAAAGGCCAGTGCAAAAGCAAATCCAAGGTGAATAGAGCGCAGCGTCGTCGGCACGATGGTACCCACATAAGCGGCGTACATCTGGAACAGACACCAACCGACTGCGATGACCGTGACCATCTTGGCCTGCCAGCCAAACAGCTTGCGCCCACCTGTCTCGGCGGCTTCCACCATCTCTATGGCGCGGCGTTCGCCTTCGGTCATTTCCTGTCCGGGTGGCGTGAGGCTGGGGTTGCTGCTGATGGGTCTTGTGGGGTCACTCATATTTACCTCATTCTCTTGAAAAAGACAGGGGGCCAGCCGCAGAGAGAGTTGCGACTGGCCCCAACCACTCAGGCCAAGTGACCGGGCCTTATTTGACGTTCAGGCCTTTTTCTTTGAAAAACTTGACCGCTCCGGGGTGCAGGGGCGTGGGCAAGCCCTTAACGGCTTTTTCCAGCGAGTAGTTCAGGCCGAGGCTGGGGTGAAGGGCCTTCAGGTCGGCTTCGCTGCCGAAGGTGGCTTTCATGGCCTTGTACACCGAGTCTTCGCTGACGGCGGTGCTGGTGACCATCACGGCCTGAACCGCCACGCTGGGCACGGTTGCGCCGACGCCCTTGTACGACTTGGCTGGAATGTTGAAGCGCACGTAAAAGGGATACTTCTTAAGCAGGCTGGCAGCTTGGTTGCCGCCCACAGGCACCACGTTCACGTCAACTGTTTGGGCAATCTGAGCAATGGCGCTCGCGCCCACGCCCACCGTGTAGAACAGGGCGTCGGCCCGCTTGTCCTGCATCAGGCTGATGCCCTGTGCCGGAGATACGCGCAGCGTTTGGCCCAGGTCATCAAACTTCAGGCCGTAGGCTTCCAGCACTTGGCGGGCGGTTTGTTCGGTGCCCGAACCCAAATCCCCGATGACCACTTTTTTGCCCTTCAGGTCGGCAATAGAGTTGATCTTGGAATCTTTGCGGGCAATAACGTGCAGCACTTCGGGGTACAGGACAGCCATGCTGCGAATCTTGTTGTTGCCCTTACCCTCGAAGGCGGTGATACCCGTGCCCTTGTAGGCATAGAAGGCGATGTCGTTCTGTGCGATGGCGATGTCAAGCTCGCCGGTGCCGAGGGCGTTCATATTGAACACGCTGCCGCCGGTGCTGCGTGCGTTGGCACGCAGACCTGCGCCTGCATCGTTGATCATTTTGGCCATGCCGGTGGCGACAGGAAAGTACACACCGGTCGTGCTGCCCGACCCGATGGTGAGGATGGTGGTGCCCTGTGCAAAGGCCACAGCGGCGGTGCCGAGAAGCAACAAAGTAGAGACGGTCTTGATGGACTTTTTCATGTGGATTCCTTCCGGTGGCCGACTGAGTGGTCGCCACACGAACGCGTTGAGAATGGCGGAATATTAGCACACTGTAAAAATGCGCCCTCATGCGTCATGCCCATTTGAGATTCAGTCCTTATGTGTGACACGTCACTTTAGGCCGCCTCAACCTCTAGAGACTGTCCGGTGCTCTGAACTTGGCTCACAGCGAACCTTAGCGCACTTTTTGCATAATGTTAAAATATTCCTAGACAAAGTGCAGGCTGGATGCCAGCAGCAAGGCTATACGCCAGAAAATGGTGTAGCCGTCAAGCGTCCCGGCGCAGTTTGCCACAGCGCCACCAGGCCGCCGCACAGAAGGCTGCACTGAGTCCGAAGACGGGGGCGTATCCGGCAGCGTCGGCCAGCAAGCCGCCCAGCACCGGGGCAAACAGCGCCGCGCCCACCAGGGTGTTCAGGGTGCCGATATAGCGGCTTCGGGCATGGGCGGGCGCGATATTCAGCAGATGGTTGGTATGGCCCAGATTGAAGCCCTGCGCGGCCACGCTAGACAGCACAAACACGCCAAGGTAGGCCCAGGAAGTCCAGCCCAGCGCCCCCACCAACAAGGCGTACAGCGGCGCAAGTCCGGCAAAGACGCTGGCATAGCGGATTATTCGGCGCGAGCCTTTGCGCTCTGCCACGCGCTGCCACACGACATTGGACAGCGGGGCGACTCCGGTAAGGGTCATGACAAAAATTCCCAGCGTGGCCGCTGGAAACTGCAACTCACGCAGAGCGTACACGGCGTAAAACGGTTCGGCCATGCTGGCGCCCGCCAACAGCAACCGAACGCTCAGGAAGGCGCGGAAGTGAGGGTCGCGCAGGGTTTCGGGAATGGCCCGCACCTCGGCCCGCACACCTTCGGCGGGGAGCGGCGGGTCGGGCGGTTCGGTCAGGCGGCCAAACAGCCAGTAGCCGATGCTGAACGCGATGGTGCCGAGGGTAAAAATGAGCGCGTAATCATAGGGAAAGGCCAGCCCGGAACCCAGAATCCAGCGCACCAACAGCCCCGCACCAAAGGCCAGCAGCCCGCCGTACAGGTTGCGTGTACCAAAAAATCGTGCCCTGTTTTCGGCGGGAACTGTCTTGCTGACCACTTCCAAAAACGGCAGACCCGACACGCCTGAAGCCAGTGCATTGACCAGCATCGCCAGCACGAACAGCGTGAGGCACAGCGCGGGCGTGTGCCACAGCAGGGCGGCCACCCCAATCATCGAGACGTAGCTGAGGGTACGAATCAGGGCCGCCGAACGGTATACGGGCAGCTTGAACGGCAGGCTGCGAACGCGCGCCGCCACCAGCAATTGCGGCAGCATCCAGCCGCCCCCGGCGATGGCGGGCAGCAGCCCAATAACGGCGTTGGGTGCGCCCAGCCGCGCCGCGAATCCGGCCACGACCACTGTCACATTGAAAAACCCGTCGCCTGTAAAAATAAACCAGCCGTTGAGAATGCCCAGCCGCCCGTTGCGATCCCAGCCGCGAAAAGGATGGATGCCCTTGCTCATGCCGCTGCACTCATATTTTTAGACTAGGCATTTTTAGACTCAGCACTCTAGGCTCCTGGCAATCTCAGCACGCCTTCCAGCGCGGCGTAAGCATCGGGGCGAGCCAAAAACACCAATTCGTCGTCGGTGGTCAGCAGCAGTTCCGGGCGGGGCAGGCGCACAGTGCCGTCCCGCACGATGCCCACGACTTCTACGCCTGGCGGCAACGACAGGATGCTGAGGCGTGCGCCGCGCCAACTGGGAGGCACACCCCGGCGGTACAGTTCGCGCTCGGCTGGCGTAGGGGACGGCATATTTTCGGCATCTGGAGCGTCGTCGGGCTTGGGAGCATCGAAGGGAGTGGCAGGCGCTCCGGCCATGCGGCGCGGAATAAAACGCACGCCTTCGGGCAACAGCGGCACGGTGGCCCCGGCATGAACGGCACTGGCCGCCCGTGACCGTGCCTGCCCCGGCACCAGCCCAGATTCGCCGCTGAGGGCGTGGGCTAATCCTGCGGTCAGGAGCGCGACAGGCAAGATGGCGTCGCCGCCCCACGCCACCGCCAACAGTGCGGCTGCCACCGGCACATTCAGCGTGACCGTGACAAACGCGACCATGCCCACCAGCGCCGCCACTGCCGAATCCACGCCCAGTACGCTGCCCAGCCCCGCGCCAAGCACGCCGCCTATGCCGACCGAGGGCAAGACGCCGCCGCCAAAAGCGATTCGTGCACCGAGTGCCAGCAGCAGCCAGCGCCACAGTCCGCCGCCCAGCGCCTCTGAGCCCAAAAAGCCGGACGCGCCCAGTTGCACCCACCCTGTTCCGTCGCCCAGTACCGCAGGCGTGCCCACCGTGCCGAAGTTGCCCAGTTCCGCCGTACCTGCCCAAGCTACCGCAGCGGTCAGCAGGCCGAACACTGCGCCCAGCACAGGCCGCAGCTGTCCATCCGACCACTGTTCGGGAATGGCGCGGAACGCGAACAAGGACAACCAGCCCAGCAGCGTGACCGCCAAGATGATGCCCATGACCTCTAAAAACTGGGCTGCCGACGGTGCCTGCACATCGGCGATGCTGAAGAGGGGTTGGAACCCGAATGCCAGCCCGTACACCGCGTAGGCCGCCACCGAGGCCAACACGCAGGGCATCAGTACCTCAAATTCAAACTCGAAGCGGCGGTAGAGCACTTCCGCGATCAGGACAGCGGCGGCGAGGGGCGCGTGCAGCACGGCTCCCAGGGCAGCGGCGGCTCCGGCCAGAGTCAGCGTCCGAATTTCTACAGAATCCAGCCGCGTGACCCGGCCCAGCAGACGCGTGCCCAGTTGCCCCACCATCGTAAAGGCCGAATCGCGTCCCACCAGCAGGCCCGCGCCGTAGCCCAGCAACGTTCCGGCCAGCGTGCGAACCTGGATTGCCAGCCCTGGCCACTGCCCCCGCGCATGGTAGCCGCGCACCAGTTGAGTCAGGGGGTCGCCAGATTTGGCTGGAAGAAGCCACGCATAGGCCGCGCCCACCAGCGGGAGGGCCAGCAATCCCCAGGGCAGGGCCGTTCCGAAAGCCATCAGCAGGCCGCCTTCACCGGGCGTACCGGGAGGTGCATATCCGGTAATTTGTGCGCCCAGCCGCAGTAATTCATCTAGCGCCAGCCGCAGCAGGATACACAACCCACCCACCAGGCCGCCCAGCAGCACACTGAGTACCACCACGCGGCCCGTCTCCAAGCGGGTCAGAACAGCACGTGGCAGGGGAGAACGCATCGGCAGCATGCTAACGCAAGGTCACGTGCTGCGGGGCAGGTTGCAGGAAAACGACAGGAGATCAACGGGCCGCCGTCTGCCGAGAGCCTGATGAAGCAAAGGGCCACAAGCTGGACAGTTCCGGCTCCGGTGGGGCAAGCGGCGTTAACAGAGGGGTCAGCGGTGCGCTCCTTGCTGGCCCCATTCCGTCTCCTCTGTGCCCAGAGACTACGGGCTACGGCTTGAGCACTTTTTTATGCGGAATCCTCGCCCTGCATGCGCCGCTGGTATTGCTCCCAGATCAGGTCGCGCATGACCCAACCGCTGCCGGGAAAGCGCAGGCCCAGTCGCAGTTCGCCCAGCAGATATTCGCGCACGTCGTTCAGGGCAAACCCCTGTTCGATCAATTGACCCAAATTGACCTCGCCGTCGAGCGCACGGGCGATGGGATGGATGGAGGCCCGGTTTCCGCCCGGACGCAGGCGCAGGCCGAACCAGGCGTAGCGGTTGGTGGCGTCTACTTTGCCTTCTTTGAGGGCTTCGGCAACCTGCTGCGCCACCTGAAACAGTGGCAGGTCGGCTTGCCTCGCGGCGGCCCGGACGCTGCGGCCCTGCATGTCATTAAACAGCGAAATGTTGCCCTGAAACACCCGGCTGGGGCTGCCGATCACGGCGCAGATCTGCGTCCATTCATCGCTGGCCCGCGCCCAGTCGGTCATAAAGTGATCGTATGGCCCCAGCGCCTTGCCGGTCACAGGCTTCAGCTCAAAGGCGAAGGTGCCGCTGTCGGGCAGCATCGGGCTGGCATGAATGGCGTCCACGCCCATCCAGTCCAGAATGCCGCCTGCCACGACTTCGCCCTGCACGTAGGCGACGGTATAAGGCACTTCGGACTTCACCTCTAGCACGCCCGTTTGACGGGTGCCGTTGATGAGTTCCATCACGCCGATGAGTGGAAGGTCTGAAAGGAGGCCCTGCATGAATGTGCCCAGTGTAGCGGCTGGCGCGGCCCATGCGTGCGGGACGGTTACAGATGGAGCGGTTAAGGCAGTGGGGGGGATGGCGGCAAGGAAACCCCTCCGTTACCTGCGGGCCACCTCTCCTGACCTGGAGGCAAAACGCTTGATTCCCTATCCCTACCTCTAACGGGGGGGTTCGCCTTCCACCACCGCCACCATATCCAACCAAGCCGCGCCCAATTCGCCGCTGACATCGCTGGCGCTGAGGCCGTAGCCATGCCGCGCCCCCGCCCGTTCGCCCGCTCTGGCGTGCAGGGTGACGGCGCACAGGGCGGCGTGTGGCGCACTTAATCCCTGTCCTAGCAGCGCCGCCACCACGCCCGCCAACGTGTCGCCCATGCCCGCGCTGCCCATGCCGGGATGCCCGCCCCGGCTGACCCACAGGCCGCCGCTGTGCGCCACCACGCTGGGGCCACCTTTCAGAATTATTGCGCCACCATACCGCTCTTGCAGGGCGCGGGCCGCTGCCAATGGGTCACGGGCCGCGTCGGCTGTCGTGCAGCCCAGCATCCGGGCCGCTTCGCCGGGATGCGGTGTCCAGACGCAGCTGTCATGTCCTAATCCTGCGAGTTCCGGTTGAAGGGCGTCGGCGTCCAGCACACAGGGTACGCCCCCATTCAGTCCAGCCCAGCCCAAGACAAGGCGGGCCAGAGCGGGCGCGGTTGGCCCCAGGCCCATGCCGATGCACACGGCGTCGGGCAACCCTTGAGCCGCCGCCTTCGCCAATTCACCCGCCAAATCCTCATGCCGCCGGATCATCAGTTCGGGCATCACCAGGGGCACCTCTGCCGCCGAATACACCGTGACCAGGCCCGCCCCGGCCCGCAGCGCCCCCACGCCCGCCAATGCTGCCGCGCCCGCTGTCCCCGGATGGCCGCCCACCACCCAGACCCGGCCCGCCGTGCCTTTGTGGGCGTCGGCAAAGCGCACGGGCAACAATCGCGCCACGTCTGCCCGCGTGGGCCGGGTGGCAAATGCTTCGGCCTGTGCCCAGCCCACCGGTAAACGCAGATTAGCCAGCCTGACCCTTCCAGCCCGGTGCGCGGCGGGGCCGAACAGCAGGGCGGTTTTCAGGCCCGACAGGGTTACCGTCAGCGCGGCCTGAATGGATTCGCCCACCAGATCGGCGCGGGTAGCGTCCAGCCCCGTGGGCAAATCTATCGCCACCACAGGCAGGTCAGATGCATTCACCGCCGCCACGACTTCCGCCAATTCGGGCCACAGCGGGGGCGTAAAGCCTGTTCCCAGCAGGCCATCTACGATCACCGCCGCTGCCCCAGATTCCCGTGCCACTGCCGCCGCACTCAGCGCCGTTGCGCGCACGCCCACCGCGCCCAGCCGTTTCCGGTTGGCCCGCGTCAGGGGATGCCGCGCCGGAGCAGCCAGCACCCGCACTTCCCGGCCCAGCGCCGCCAGATGCCGTGCGGCCACCAGCGCGTCTCCGCCGTTGGCCCCGCCGCCTGCCAGCAGCACCACACGCCCCGCCGGAAAAGTGTTCTGTACGGCGTCGGCTACGGCCCGCCCCGCTTCTTCCATCGCCAGATCCAGCAGGCCTGCCCGCTGCAGCCGTGCATCCAGCGCCTGCACACCAGCGGGCGAGAGGATCGGCTCGGCGGTCAGCGTAGTGTTCGTGTCTTGCACGGTTTACCCCCCAGCACCTCGGAAAATCAGCAGCACGATCAGCACCGCCGCCACCAGCAACACCCAGCGCACCGCCCGCAATTTGGGATTGGCCTTAAATTGCTCGCGCATATCTTCCCGCGTTTCCTGCTGAGACTGGCGCACGCTGAGGCGCTGGGCACGCCGAATAGACCCCACCGATTCGTATACCTTGCCCTGTCGCCGTAGGGCCACCCCCAGGTTGTGGTGCGCTCCCTCGTAGTCGGGGGCCAGCTTCAATACCTCGCGGTAACACACCTCGGCCTCGGCGGGGCGGCCCGCTTCCAGATCCAGATTGCCCAGATTCATCAGCGCCCGGTAATGGCCTGGGTCGGTGCGGCGGGCGTCCTCAAAGGCGCTTCGGGCGGCTTCTGGTTCCTCGCGTAGAGCGTGCAGCACGCCCAGGGCGTTATAGGCCTCGGCCTGCGTCATGGCGTGAGAATGCGCGGGCTTCAGCACCTCGCTCAGTTCGCCCGGATCGGCTATGCCGCTGCCCCCTTCCAGCGCTGCCACCCCTTGCCCCAGCACTTCGGGAGCCACCAGCGATCTCAGCAGCGCCACTTCTCCCACCAAGCCTGCGGCCTCGCCTTCCGTCAGGGCTTGGCTGTAGCCTGCCAGTGCCCGCCGCGCCCCCGGATATTTGCGGGCACGCACATCGTCTTGCGCGGCCACCAACGCGCCCAGTGCCGCCGAAACTTCGGGTCCGGCGGGCAGCAGATGCGCCGCCGCCTGGGCTCTGCGCCACTCGCCGCTGCGGGCAAATGGTTTCCAGTCCAGCGCGGCGGGGGACGGCGGCTGTACAGGTTGGGCTGGCTCCGGGGGCTGGGGCTGCTCCGGTAGGGCTGGCCCAGAGGGTGCGTTACCGTCCGGCACAGCCTTGCCGGGCACAACAGAGAGAACGCCCTTGCGGGCAGGATTGGTCATACGGGCAGTATACTGACGCCGCCCAGCAGACTTTGAGGGTTCCGAGGCGGTCTTTTCAGGCGGCCCGCTCCCGAACTGCTGAACTCCCACACGGCGAGAAGGCCTGCCGCCCGCTGCTCAGTGTGTCTTTCCGGCCCATCGCTTCCCCCATCCTGCCCCCAATGGAGACGTTTTCCCTTGAACAATGACGCCAACCCTGATCTCCCCGAAACAGCCCCCCAGTCTTCCTTACCGCTGTATTCCCCCGCCCGCGTGCGCGAACTGCTGACGCTGCACGGCCTGCGCCCCACCAAAAGCCTCGGCCAGAATTTTTTGATCGACGGCAATATTTTGCGGGCCATTGCCGAGGCGGGCGGGGCCGCGCCCGGCGTGCCTGTGCTGGAAATCGGCCCTGGCCTCGGTGTCCTGACCCGCGAGGTGGCCTCACGCGGGGCAGCGGTGACGGCGCTGGAAAAAGACGAGCGGCTGAAGCCCGTGCTGGCCGACACCCTGGCGGGAACAGGGGTGAACGTGATCTGGGGCGACGCCCTTGATTTCGATTACGCGGGGCTGCCCCTCGGCACCCGCGTTATCGCCAATTTGCCCTACTACATCACGGGTGTGCTGCTGTCACGCTTTATGCAGGCTCCCAACATCCTGTCGGCCACCGTGCTGGTGCAAAAAGAAGTGGCGCAGCGCCTGGCAGCCAAGCCCGGTCAGGACGCCTACGGGTTCCTGAGTGCGTTGGCGGCCCTGTACGGCAGTGTCAAGCACGTGCGCGACGTGCCCAAAGGGGCGTTCCTGCCCGCGCCCGACGTGACCAGCAGCGTGGTGCGCCTCGATTTTGACCGCGACCGGCCCATGCCCGACCCCGCACTGGTGGCTTTTGTCGACGCCGCGCTGCACCACCGCCGCAAAACCCTGCGCAACAATCTGCGTCTGATCGGACACGAGGGTGTGCCTGTAGACGCCGCCATCGCCGGGGCTGGCCTGCGGGCCGACGTGCGGGCCGAAGACGTGGCGCTGAGCGACTTGGAAGCCGTCGCCCGCACGCTAGGCGTGGTACGGTAAAGGCCGTATTACACGCAGGTCTGACCGGGCAAGGGTCTGTTTTTGCCGTTGCGCTTTCCGGTTGGTGTCTGCCGCACACTTTGGCGCACTGTTTAGCCTTTTGCACAGTGTTCCGCACTCTCCATCTATCCTGTTCCAGTCAAGAGGGCCACGTCCCATCCCGGCCCGGAGGTTCTATCCGTGAAGTTCTACGTCATTGGCGACGTTACTGTTGACCACCTGTACCACCTGGATCAGTTGCCCACACCCGGCAGCGAAACCGCCCCCAGCCGCGCCACCATGGAACCCGGCGGCGCGGGCGGCACTATTTCCGTCACGTTGGCCCGGCTCGGCCACAGCGTTATTCTGGCGGCCCGAGTCGGAGACGACCCCTTTGCTGAATACGCGCTAGGCCGCGTGCGCGACAGCGGTGTCTCTGAGGCGGCCATTCAGCGCGACCCTGATCTCCTGACCAGCACCATTACGGTGATGCAGACCCCCGACGGTTTGCGGGCCATGATCAGCGACGGAGCTGCCAACCGCCAACTCGACCCCGCCAAGCTGAAAAAGAAGGACGTGGAAACGAGCGACGCCCTGATCATCTCGGCCTATTCGCTCACCGAAGGGCCGCAGCGCGAGTATTCGCTGAAGGCCATAGAAGCCGCCAAGAATGCCAAAAAGCCTGTGCCGGTCTTCATTGACCTCGGCACCGGGGCCGTGAACAAGGCCGGAACCAAACTGGAACAGGACGTGATCGGCGCGGATTACCTGATGCTGAACCAGCACGAATTGTTGGCGCTCACGGGCACGGGCAGCATCAGTACGGCACTGGCGCAACTCGGCGCAGGTGGGGCGCGGCGAGTCATCGTGAAGGTGGGCAAGATGGGCAGCATCGTCTGGACGCCCGACGAAACCGAACTCGTGGATGCCGTGCCGCCTGAAGGCAACGTCGTAGACAGCACCGGCGCAGGCGATACGTTTACGGCGGCTTTTGCCCACGCTGCGTTGTCCGGTCTTCCTCTGGCCCGCGCCGCCCGCGCTGCCAACGCCGCCGGAGCTTTGGCCGCTACCCGCTTTGGTGCCCAGAGCCGCGAGATTACGCCCGGCGATCTGGAAACGGTGATGTCCAAAAAGTAAGTAGGTTGGAAGCTCCAAGTGGGCCAAAAAACATTGGGTGCGTTCAAAACCTACAAACCCCCCACTGGGCGGAAAGGCTAATGAGGCTTTTCCGCCCTTACTACCAATTTCTGCTCTGTTTGACCCTATCAGCGGGCCGAATCTCACGTTGAGACCGTCATTCTCATGGTTTTCCAGTATTTTGTGACAATTGACCCGCTACACTCCACCTTAGTGAATCTCATTCCATTCAAGTGTCTTTTTTCTTCTGCTCTGAGGCTTTTGCTGGTGCCGTTGGCCCTTGCTGTGCTGGTGCCGCAGGCGTTGGCCGCGCCCCGCATAGGCAGCCACGACGGTTACACCCGGTTGGTCTTCAATCTGCCCAAAGTCGCCACCAGCACAGTCAAGGTAAGCGGCCAGAGTGTCACGGTGCGCCTGAATGTCAGCCTGCCTGCCGAGCAGGGGGCGCTGAACGCTGCTGGTGTCACGGCTTACGCGGTGGCAGGCGGCACGGTCACGGTTACGTTGGCAAAAGGCCATGCCAGCGCCAAAGCCAGTGTCTTGCCCGCCGCTTCCGGGCAGCCCGCCCGCCTGGTTATCGATGTGCCCACCAGCGCCGCCGCTGCACGTGTGCCTGCCACGCCACAGGCCCGCACAACATCCCCAGCACCTCGGTCTACTCCCATCCGCACCACACCAGCCGCTGTGACCCGCCCGGCTGGATCGGGCACGTCCATTCGCCCCCGCGTGGTGCTGGACGCAGGGCACGGCGGCATAGACCCCGGCATGGTCAGCCGTTGGGTCACCGAAAAAGAAGTGACTTTGGCTATTGCTCTGCGTGTCCGGGCCGAACTGGTCAAGCACGGCATAGACGTGGTCATGGTGCGCGAAACAGACCGCCACCTCAGCAGCGATAAGCGCACCGACCTTGAGTCACGTTCCCGACTTGCCACCACTGGAGCCGTCAGCGCCTTCGTGAGCATCCACGTCAATGCGGCCAGCTCCAGCGCACAGGGCATCGAAACCTACTATTTTGGGCAACCGCTGGCCGGAAGTGACCGCAGCCAAGCCGTGCGCGAAAACGGTGGCGGCAGCGTGGGCCAGGAGTTGACCCGGCAGGCCGCCAACAGCGCCCAGAGCCTGTTGGGCGACATTCTGGCTCAGGCCAAGGTGGCGTTCAGCCGTCAGTTGGCCCAAAAAGTGCAGGCCAACCTGATCGCGGCAACGGGGGCCGTGAACCGGGGCGTTCACACCGACACCTTTTACGTGATTCGCAACCCCACCACCGCCGCCATCCTCACCGAAATCGGCTTTGGCTCCAGCCCGGTAGAAGGCCCCCGCCTCGCCAACCCCGCGTACCGTGACCGCATCGCGCAGGCTATTGCACGGGCCATTTTGGATTTCCTCAACACGAAATAACCGTAGGTGGGGAGTGATAAGTGTCAAAAGAGCAGGGCTTCAGCGACGGTTTGGCTGAAGCCCTGCCCGTTCAATTGGACTTACCGCCGCTTCTTCACGTTCCACGCTTCCTCATTGATCCCGCTGCGTTGATTCACGGCGCGGGCCATGATGAACAGCAAATCGGAAACGCGGTTCAGGTAGACCTGAGTGTGAATGTTGGTGTCTTCCTCGTGCATCAGGTGAATCACGTCCCGTTCGGCGCGGCGGGCCACAGTGCGGGCCACCTGCAATGTGGCGGCGGCGGGTGTGCCCCCCGGATGCACGAAGCCCGTAAACGGCGGCGCGTCGGCCTGATAGCGGTCAATCATCGCTTCCAAAAAAGCCACGTCCTCGGCGTCGATTCGGCTCAGGTTCTTTTCATAGATACCGCCCGCACGGGTCGCCAGGTCTGCGCCCAGGTCGAACAGGGCGTTTTGCAGGTATTCCAGATCGGTGTCCAGCGAGGGATCAGGCTTGTGGCTGCGGGTATTGTGCGCCCGCGCCAGCCCCAGCACGCTGTTCAGTTCATCTACCGTGCCGTAGGCCTCCACGCGCACATGCGCCTTACTCACGCGGTCAGCGCCGTACAGCCCAGTCGTGCCGCCATCTCCAGTTTTGGTGTAGAGCTTCATGGCTTACAGGGTAATGGGTTGTGGGCAGCAGGGTGTGGGAAGGGCCAAGATTGGTGGGTTTATCTTCTACCCCAACCTAAAAAGCGGGCTATAGGCACAGGTTTTCCCATATCCTACAGCCCGCGCCCTTCCCCTTCCCTTACGCCAAACGGTTCGTTTCTTCCGTCAGGGCCCGCAACTCTGCCGCCGTTTCGGGCAACAGGTCGCCGCCCCCGTAGCGCCAGGTCCAGTTGTGGTCGCCTGTCGTGCCCGGCAAATTCATGCGGGCTTCGGTGCCCAGATTCAACACATCTTGCAGGGGCACAACCGCCAAATTGGCGCGGCTCTCGAAGGCCATTCGCATCAGCTGGGGCGCGAACGTTTCCTCGCTGGGGTCGCTGCTGGTGTAGGTGCGGAAATTGTGTTTTTCCTGTTCCTCGGCGTGCTGCCACCATCCGCGTGTGGTGTCGTTGTCATGCGTGCCGCTGTACACCACCTGATTTTCTCGCAGGTTTTCGGGCAGGAAGTCGTTCACGCTGAAATCCCCGCCGCCAAAGGCAAATTGCAGCACGGCCATACCGGGAAAGCCGAAATCGTCGCGGAGTTTCTCCACGTCCGGGGTAATCACGCCCAGGTCTTCGGCAATGATGGGCAGCACGCCCAGGGCTTCGCGCACGGCAGCAAACATTTCCTGCCCCATCGCCGGAACCCACTCGCCCTGAATGGCAGTTTCTGCGGGAAACGGAATCTCCCAACTGGCCGCAAAGCCGCGAAAGTGATCAATTCGGACTAAATCGAACAGTTTCAGGCTGCCTTCAAAGCGTTCTATCCACCACTTGAAGCCAGCGGCCTGCATGTTTTTCCAGTTGTACAGCGGATTGCCCCAGAGTTGCCCCGTTGCACTGAAATAGTCGGGCGGCACACCGGCGACCACCGTCGGCTGGCCCTGATCGTCAAAGTAAAACTGATCGCGGTTGCTCCAGACGTCGCTGGAATCCATCGCCACAAAAATGGGGATGTCGCCCACGATCTGCACCTTGCGCTCGGCGGCGTAGGCACGGATGGCCCGCCACTGCTGGAAAAACAAAAACTGAATAAACTTGACGCGTTCGATGGGCGAGGCTAATGCAGCGCGGGCTTTGGCGAGTGCCCCGGCTTCGCGGTCACGGGTGGCGGCTTCCCAGGCGTTCCACGGCAGGCCGCCATGGGCATCCTTGAGGGCCATAAACAGCGCGTAATCGTCGAGCCACGCAGCTTCTTCGGCCTTAAACGCCTCAAATTCCGGCTTAAGGTTTTGCGAGCCGCCATACGCGTAGTGGGCGTAGGCGCGGTCTAACATCTGGTTGCGCCACACATATTGCACCCCGAAATCCACCTTCTTGGGGTCAAATTCAGGAACCACCGTAAAGTCACTGTCTTCCAAGAGGCCGTCTGCGTGCAGGGTTTCCAGATCAATCAGATACGGATTGCCTGCAAACGCACTGAACGCCTGATAGGGGCTGTCCCCGTAGCCTGTCGGCCCCAGCGGCATAACTTGCCAGTAGGCTTGCCCCGCTTCGGCCATCCAATCTACGAATTTCCGTGCCTGAACACCTAGAGCGCCGATGCCGTAGGGGCCGGGCAAACTGGTCGGATGAAGAAGGACTCCGCTGGAACGCTTGATCGTCATGAATCTCCTTTGCAATGCCTGGACTTGGACAACGTGCCTGACCGAACCCAAGTGGAAGTGCTTCCACACTGATCTAAATCTGCATCCCTTGTCTGCGGCCTGTTTAGTTCTGGCCCGATTCTACTGAAGGTCGATGAAAATTGTGCCAAATCCTCAACTCTGTCTGAAGTGGGCTGGACGAGCACCACAATCACTATTCAACCAAAAAATAGAGGCAAGGCACATGGCCCCGCCCCCAGATCAACGCTGAAATTCAGTCGTACTCGACGCTCAGCACCTCAAATTGCATGGTGCCTTTGGGCAACTGTACCGTGACCGAATCTCCCATATGTTTTCCGGCGAGGGCCACACCAATAGGGCTGGCGTCACTGATTCTGCCGTTCAGAACGTCTACTTCGTAGGTGCCGACCACTTCAAACTTGCGCTCCACGCCCTTGGCATCCTTGACCAGCACTTTGGCCCCCAGCCCGATGCCGCCGCTGGCATCTTCGGCCACGATTGTAGAGCGCTCCAACTGATGCTCGATCTCCACGATGCGGCCTTCGTTCTCACTTTGCTGCATGCGGGCTTCATCGTAGGCGGCACTCTCGCGGAGGTCGCCGTCTGCCAGTGCCGACCCCATATACTCGCTGATCTGTTCCCGGCGCGTGGTTTTGAGGTGTTGGAGTGTTTCCTGCAGCTTGTCGTACCCGCGTTGGGTCATGGTGATGCGATCCTTGGTCATAACACCAGAGTATAGAGCGCGGGCGCATGAGTGGGGAGGCGAGCGGTTGCACAGAGGGAATGGCGTGGGCTTTTCCGGCGGGTCACAACTAGAATAGGTCTACCGCCAGACCGTTTTCAGGCCCGCTCCACGACTTCCGACTGCTGTCCTCAGTACGCAAAGCCGGATTTGGTGACCATCAGCTTCAGTTCGTGCGGGCTGCTGGCGTTGTCCATCGCCTCTTCCATCGTGATCAGGTTGTGGCGGTACAGTTCCACCAGGTTCTGATCAAAGGTGTGCATGCCCCGGATATTGTCCTCGATCAGCGCGTCTTTGATGAGGGCCGTTTTCTCCTCTTCCTTGATGTATTCGCGCACCAGTGGCGTTGCCAGCAAAATCTCGGTGCCCAGCACTCGGCCTACGCCATCGGCCCGCTTCAGCAGGCGTTGGCTGACAATACCCACCAGCGACTCGGCCAGCAGCAGCCGGATCTGGTCGCGTTCGTAGGGCGCAAAAAAATCGATGATGCGGTTGACACTTTTTACGGCGTCCTGGGTGTGCAGGGTACTCAGCACCAGATGCCCGGTTTGCGCGGCAGTCAGGGCAGCTTCCACCGTCTCCTTGTCGCGCATCTCGCCAATCATGATCACGTCGGGGTCCTGGCGCATAGAAAACTTCAGGGCCGTGCGGAAGTCGCGGGTATCGCTGCCCACTTCACGCTGCACCACGATGGATTTCTTGTTGCGGTGCAAAATCTCGATCGGATCTTCGATGGTGATGATGTTGTAGGAATAATGGCGGTTGATGTGGTCGATCAAGCTGGCCATCGTGGTACTTTTGCCCGCACCCGTCGGCCCCGTGACCAAAATCAGGCCGCGTGATGCTTCGGCAAAACCTTTCATCACGTCTACAGGCAGACCCAGCGATTCGAAGCCCGGAATAGAGTCTGCGACGATTCGCATGACGATGCCCACCGCGCCGCGTTGCCGGAACACGTTGCAGCGAAATCTGCCCAGCCCCGACACGCTGTAGGCGGTATCGAGTTCGTTTCGGTACTCGAAATCTTCCCACTGGTCGGGCGTCAGGAGCGCCTGCGCCAGCTTCAGCGTATCGGGCGGCATGAGGGACTGGGTGCCGAAGGGCATCAACACGCCGTCGACCCGGCCCATCGGCGGGCTGCCTGCCTGCAAATGTACGTCCGACACGCGCCGGGTCACCATCTCGCGCAGCAGTTCGTCGAGGGTCATGCTTGTGCCTGAGATTCAGACGCCTGAGCCTCCGACGAAAGTGCGGCCATCAGGGGCAAATTGTCGATCAGGCGCACGCCGAACATGCGGGCGGCCAGTAGCACACGGGTCATGTTCCTATTGTCGCCCCCCGTTCTGTCATTCCTGTCACGTTCTGCGTCCTGAACCTCCTGCAGTGAATGCAGCGGATCCACGCTGTCTAGCGGCTGCATTTTCCCGTCCACGATGCTCAGGTAGTCCAGCTCTACGGCTTCATCGGTAGCCAGCACGTCCAGCCCCGCCTGCCGAAGCGTCTGCACCTGCGTTTCGCCGGTGGCGTAGCTATGCTGCACGGCCCGCAGCGCCCTCTGCAGTACGGCGGCCCGCGCTTGCTGCTCTGGTGTCAGATAGGCATTGCGGCTGCTGAGGGCCAACCCACTGGCCGCCCGCACGGTGGGCACGCCGATCACGTCCACATTCACGTTCAGGTCGCGCACCATGCGCCGCAGTACGGCCAATTGCTGCCAGTCTTTTTCTCCCAGATATACCCGGTCAGGGCGCACCAGATTCAGCAGCTTTAAAACTACTGTCGCCACGCCCGTAAAGTGTCCGGGGCGCGAGGCTCCGTCCAGTCCCTCGCTGACCCCCGACACGGTCACGCGGGTGGAAAAGCCGTCGGGGTACATCAGGTCTACGGACGGCGTAAACAGCAAGTCGGCCCCGGCCCCGCCCGCGACGCCCAGATCACGCGGCAGATCGCGGGGATATTTGTTGAGGTCTTCGCCCGCGCCGAATTGCAGCGGATTCACGAAAATGCTGACCACCAACAGGTCGCACTCGGCCCGCGCCTGAGAGATCAGGGTGGCGTGGCCCTCATGCAGGTAACCCATCGTGGGCACAAAGCCGACCCGCCCGCGCCCAGCCAGCACGGAGCGCAGTTCGGCGGGGTCACTTATGATTTGTGGCAGGGTCGTCACGGCGCTGCTCACGCCCGTTTCCCGTCTAGCCCCACAGCCCCAATCACAGCGTCCAGTGCCCAACTGATGACCGCCAGCACGATGGCCCCGATGAACGCCGCGCCAAAGCCTGCCACGTCCAGCACGGTCACGCCCGCCACGATCCACAGCACCACCGCGTTCACCACCAGCGTAAACAGGCCGAGAGTCAGCACATTCACCGGCAGACTAAGTAGCAGCAGCACAGGCCGAATCAGCGCGTTCACGATGCCCAGCACCAACGCGGCCAGAATGACGCCTACCACGTCGGCCCCCGGCGCAAATCGCACGCCGTTGTACACGAGGGTCAGCAGGTACAGCGCCAGTGCATTTACCAGCAAGCGAATTAAGAAGCCCATAGAGACAGCATAAACCGTGCAGGGTGGGGAAGACGCGACAAGAACACGTGGAGAGTGCTTGAACAAGGGTGAAGGGTTGCCGAAATGGTTCGTCCTGTCTTGTCGGGTCAGGTGGCACAACTTCCTCAGCCCCATAAACCTTCTGTCCAATTCTTGAGCGTTGGTACTGAAGGATAGTGGGAGACAGAAAAAGGGCGAAGCAAAAGCAAAAGCTTCTGTTCGCCCTGACTGAATGGCCGCCGTTTACAGCCCAAACCGCCCGTACATATGATCCACATGCCGCAGATAGAACGCCAGATCGAAGGCGGCGTCCAGTTCGGTATCGTTCAGGGGGTTGGCGCCGTCTGCCTTCAATAGATCGCGTAGCCCCTCGCCCGTTTCCCAACTGTGCAGGGCGTTGCGCTGAACGAGTTCGTAGGCGGCTTCACGGCTCATGCCCTTTTCGTCGATCAGGGCGTGCAGCACGCGTTGGCTGAAGACCAGACCGCCGAGGTCATTCATATTCTTCAGCATCCGTTCGGGAAAGACCACCAGATCACGCAGCACCCCAGTCAGGCGGCGGGCGGCGTAACTGGCGGCGGCGGTGGCGTCGGGCAAAATCACGCGCTCGGCGCTGGAATGGCTGATGTCGCGCTCGTGCCAGAGGGCCACGTTCTCCAGTCCGGTGGTCAGGAAGCCGCGCAGCAGACGGGCAAATCCGGTCACGTTTTCGGTCAGGATCGGGTTTTTCTTGTGTGGCATAGAGCTGCTGCCCGTCTGCCCCTTCCCGAACGGCTCCATCGCCTCACGGACTTCGCTGCGTTGCAGATGGCGAATTTCCACAGCGATCCGCTCCAGGGTGGTGCCAAAAATCGCCAGTGCCGACAGGACTTCGGCGTGGCGGTCACGGGCCAGCGTCTGGTTGGTAATCGGCGCGGCTGTCCAGCCCCACGCGGCGGCTACGGCTTCCTCAATTTCAGGACTGACATGGGCATAGGTGCCCACGCTGCCCGACAACATCACCACGCGCACACGCTCACGGGCGGCGGTCAGGCGTTCGGCGTCACGGTCTAACGTTGCCATCCAGTTCAGAAACTTTAGGCCAAAGGTCATCGGTTCGGCGTGAATGCCGTGCGTGCGGCCCACCGTCGGCGTGTATTTGTAAGTCACTGCCTGTATTCGGCACACTTCACGCAATTTGGCGGCGTCGGCCAGAATCACGGTCAGCGCTTCGTCCAGCAACAGATTTTGGGCCGTATCCACCACGTCCGTACTGGTCAGCCCATGATGAATAAAGCGGGCTTCCTCGCCGTAGCGCTCGGTCAGCGCCCGCGTGAACGCCACGATGTCATGGCGGGTCACGGCCTCAATCTCGGCCACGCGCTCGGCAAAAGCCTCATCCAGCGGGTCGGCGGCGGCGCTGGCGGTCAGGGCGGCGTAAGCGTCGGCGGGTACTTCGCCGTGCGCGGCCTGCGCTCCCATCGCGGCCAGTTCCACGCGCAGCCACGCCCGGTATTTGCTGGCTTCGCTCCACAGCGCCTTCATTTCGGGGGTCAGGTAGCGGTCAATCATTGGGCAATCACGCGGGGCAGCGTACCAAGAACAGCGCGTGGGATGTGGGGGAGATGGCGGCGAAGCTAGAAATGACTCCAGATGCCCCAACGCACGCTCGTGCTTTTCCTGCACTCCATTCCCTACACGCCCAACGGCACATCCACGCCCAACTCCGCCAGCACCGTCCGAATCGCCTGCGCGTCTATACCAGAGCGGGCATGCACACTTTCCACGGTGGCATGATCCTGAAACTCGTCGGGAATGCCCAGTACGCGCACGGGTACGCTGAGGCCCATGTCGCTCAGGGCTTCCAGCACCGCACTGCCGAAGCCGCCCAACACGGTGTTGTCTTCCACAGTGACCAGGTTGCGGGCACTCGCGGCCACCTCGCGCAGCATCTCCAGATCCAGCGGCTTCACGAATCGGGCATTGACCACGCCCACGCCCGGCAAGTCGGCGGCGGCTTTCAGGGCGTAGTCCAGCGCCTTGCCGCCCGCCAAAATCACCACGTCCGAACCCGCCTGCACGCGCTCCCAAGTGCCCCATTTCAGGTCAGGCCACGTTCCTTCCGGCACGCGCTCGGTGTTGCCACGTGGGTAGCGGATGGCAAACGGGCCGGGGCTTTCCTGCGCCACCTTAAGCATGCCGCGCAACTCGGAGGCGTCTTTAGGCAGGCCCACGCGCACGTTGGGAATACTCCGCAGATAGCTCAGGTCGAACACACCGTTGTGAGTCGAACCGTCTGCGCCCACGATTCCAGCCCGGTCTATCGCAAACGTCACGTTCAGATTTTCAATCGCCACGTCATGCAGCACCTGATCGTAGGCCCGCTGAAGGAAACTGGAATAGATAGCCACGATGGGCCGCATGCCTTGCAGGGCCATGCCCGCTGCTGTGGTTACGGCCACATCTTCGGCAATCCCTACATCCAGGTACCGCTTGGGGTGCGCCTTGCTGAAGCCCACCAGGCCGCTGCCCTCGCGCATGGCAGGCGTGATCACGAAGGTGCGGGGATCGAGTTTGGCCAGTTCGGTCACGGCGTCGCCAAAGGCCGCACTCCAGGAGTAGGTCGGTTTGCCGCCCGCCGTTTTGGACAGGTCTCCGGTGGCCGGGTCGAATTTGCCGGGGCCGTGCCAGTAGATCGGGTCGGCTTCGGCGTAGCTCAGGCCTTTGCCTTTGCGCGTGACCACATGAAGGATCGTGGGGCCGTCCAGATCAATCAGGCGTTCCATCAGCCACACCAGTTGGCCCACGTTGTGGCCATCCACTGGCCCCACGTAGCGCACGCCCATCGCGGCAAAGGGGTTTACACTGGCGGGGTCGAAGAAGTGGCGAGTGCTGCTCTTGGCACGGCTCATCAGGTCGGCCAGCGGCTTGCTCACGGCCTGCATCGCCTTTTTGCTGGCCCCCTCGCCTTCCTGAAACCACTTCTGCACCTGAAGGCCGCGCATGAATTTGCTCATGGCCCCCACGTTCTCGCTGATGCTCATTTCGTTGTCGTTCAGAACGATCAGCATTTTGCGCTGCACGTCACCGATGGTGTTCAGGGCGGCCAGCGCCATGCCCCCGGTCAGGCTGCCGTCTCCGATCACGGCGGCCACCGTGTAATCCTCGCCCAGCGCGTCGCGGGCCATCGCCATGCCCAGCGCGTTGGCTAAGGACGTGCTGGCGTGGCCCACCGTAATCGCGTCGTGTTCGCTCTCGCTGACCTTGGTAAAGCCCGACAGTCCGCCTTCCTTTTTCACCGTGTGCATCTGGGAACGCCGCCCCGTCAGCATTTTGTGGGCATACGCCTGATGTCCCACATCGAACAGAATTCGGTCACGCGGCGAGTTCAGCACGTAATGCAGCGCCACGATCAGGTCGGTTGCGCCCAGGCTGCTTGCCAGATGCAGCCCACCCACCGAACAGACCCGCGTGATTTCGTCGCGGAGTTCCTGCGACAGCGTGGGCAACTGCTCCCGCGTCAGCCGCTTCAGGTCGGCGGGACTGTTTACGCGGTCTAGCAGCGGCGTGAGGCTGGACGCGGGGGCCACCTCAGCGGGAGCGGGTTGTTCGGGCGTGCGGGTCATGGTTGGCCTCCAGTGGATGGGCTGCTTGCTGGGCTGGCAAAGTTGCGGGCCGTCAGCAGCAGGGCTTCGGGCGTGCGGATATCACCCACAAACGGCGTGAACCAGATTTGCTGCGCCGCTGGGAACAGACTGCCCAACTCGCCCGAAATTTGCCGCGTGATCACCCACACATCAAAACTGCCGCCGGGGGTATTCACGCGCCGCCGATCTTGTACGTCGTAGCGGTAGCGCAGCAAGCCTTCAGACTGCACTTTGCCGTCGTCGCTGCTCACACGGGCAGTGGTCGTGCCTTCCCAGCTCAGGCCCACGCGCCATGCATTCTCGGCGGGCGCTTCTACCCAGGCCGGAGTCAGCGTCACCGTGACTCCAGGTTTGCGGAAGCCCAGCAGCCGGACGCCTGAACTGCTGATCAGCCTGTACCACGTCTGGTCAGCCCCACGCCCGGTCAGTTGGAAGGCCAGCGCGGTCTGACCGCCAAAGATGGTCGGCCCCAACGTGCGCAGCAAATACGGCGCACTGGCAGTACTTTCACCTTCTGGCACATACGTCCAGTTCAGGCCCGTTTCCTGCGGATAAAAGGAGATGCTGGCAGGAACGGTGCTGGACTGCACAGGCGGAGCAACCCGTGCTGGCGCGGGCGCACAGGCACCCAGCATCAACGCCAGCGCGGTCAGGCTCCACGCGGCAGAAAAGCGAATTGGCAAACGGCCAGACATGGCCCCTAGGCTAGAGCTCGGCATTCCACACATTCTGTCAGCATTCATGACGTTCCGTCCTTTGTCGTCCCCCATTGTGTGGCCTGCGTCCGGGTCAGGCGTCCCCCAAAAGCGGGAGGGGTCGGAGCGTGAAGGGTAGGTCAGGTTGGGTGCCTTGGATTCGGGATTGGAGGATGACCGCCCAGTCTGCATCGCAGCCAGCTCCCCTCAAGGGGAGTGCAGGAGCTTTTGTCCTCCGCTCTAAGTGGGGGCGTCGCACAGCAACGGGGAATTCACCGTCCAAGTCAGCGTCCAACAAAGAAGAAAGGCGGCAACATCCATCGTCGCCGCCCCCTTCACATCCTTGATGCTTGCGCCCTATTTTATTCCTGCTCAGTTTTGCTCAAGTTCTGGTTGCCCTGCACTTTAGCCTTCAGGGCCGACATCGCGTCGTCCAGATCCTTGTCGCGGCCCAAGTCTTTCAACTGGGCGTCAAAGTCGTTGTCTTTGCGCAGGTCGCCCATCGCCTTGTTGCGGTCTTCCATGCCCGCCACTTTTTCTTCCATGTCCTCGAAGGCGTCCATTGCGCCGCCTGCTTTGCCAAAGCCCGATACGCGGTCAAGCGTCGCGCCAGCCTGCGCGGTGCTCTGGCGTGCGGCCAGCAAGGTTTTCTTCGATTCCATTTCGTCAATCTTGGCTTCCAGCGCCCGCAGCTGGGTTTTCAGAGCGTCTACGGTGCTGCTCTGCACAGCGACCTGCTCACCAAATCCGGCGGCCAAGTCTTTGTGGTTCTGGGCGCGGCGCAGGGCTTCGCGGGCCAGATCTTCGCTGCCGCCTCGCAGAGCTTCTTCGGCTTTTTTCTCGTACTCGGCGGCCAATTTGCGGTTGGTGCTGGCCTCGCGGTCAAGCTTGGCGTTCTGGCTCATGGCTCCGGCCACTTCGCTGCGGGCGTCGGTGTACGCGGCCCGCATGTCTTGCAGGGCCTGCTCGATAATTTTGGTGGGGTCTTCGGCCTTGCTGATCAGGTCGTTGACGTTGGAGCGGAGCAGACGGGACAAGCGGTCAAGAATAGTCATGGTGGTGCCTCCTGAAGTGGTTGGACGACAAAATGTGGTCAGTAGCCCGGCTATCATTACGCACACACGCCACCTGTGGTTCCATTGGTCGCAGACAACACCAGAGCATCAAGGTAAAGTCAAGGCATGATGAAAGCAGGAGCGGGCAAATCGGGCGGCGGCATGATGCGGGGCCGGGCCGGAATTATCGTGGCCATCACCATTGCCGCGCTGTTGCTGGCCGCCGGAGCAAGGTCAGCGCCCGGCGTCTTCCTGAAACCGATGGAAGTCGGCACCGGCTTCAGCCTGACCACCCTCAGCGCAGCGGTCAGCGTGGGCCTGCTGATGTTCGGCCTCGGCGCACCCCTCAGCGGCTACCTGATGGACAGGCACGGGCCGCGCCGAGTCGCTACGTTTGGCCTGCTGTTGGTCGCCCTGTCGTTCGGCCTCAGCGCCCTGATCCGCACTGAGGCGCATCTGTTTATTCTCTGGGGAGTGCTGAGCGGCCTCGGCACAGGCCTCGTGGGCAGCGTGCTGGGAGCGACTGTGGCGGCCCGCTGGTTTCAGTCGCAGCGCGGTCTGGTCACGGGTGTCTTCGGGGCCGCCACCAGTGCGGGCCAACTGATGTTTATTCCGCTGCTCACTCTGGCCGCCCAGGGAGCCGGGTGGCGTTGGGCCAGTGCAGGCATCGGGCTGCTGGCGCTGCTGCTGACGCCCCTGTTCTGGGCCTTGCTGCGTGACCGTCCGGCAGAAGTGGGCCTTGGTATGGATGGCCGCCCGCTCGATCCTGCCGCCCCGGTGGTTGTGCCTGCCAAACCCGATGGGAGTGTGATGCGCCGGGCGCTGCGTTCGCGGGATTTCTGGTTGCTCAGCATCACTTTTCTGGTCTGTGGAGCCACCAGTAACGGCATCATTGGGACGCATTTCATTGCTTACTGCGGCGACTTGGGCCTCACCGCTGGCTACGCTGCTGGAATGCTGGCCCTAATGGGAGCGTTCAACTTTGTGGGCACGCTGGGCAGCGGCTACCTGACCGACCGGGTCGACCCGCGCCTGCTGCTGGCCGCCTATTACGCGTTCCGGGGCTTGAGTCTGCTGGCACTGCCACTGTTGCCGCCCGGCACAGGTCTGGTGTTTTTTGCCGTGTTGTTCGGGCTGGATTACATCGCCACCGTTCCGCCCACCGTGGCCCTCACCGCCCGTACTTTCGGCACGGCCAACGTGGGCACGGTGTACGGCTGGGTGTTCTTCTCGCACCAGGTGGGCGCGGCTTCTGCTACTGCGCTGGGTGGTCTGGTTCGTGAATCGTTGGGCACCTATGGCCCGGCTTTTCTGGCGGCTGGAGTGCTGGCGATCTTGGCGGCGGGCCTGGCCTTGGGCGTGACCCGGCAGCCGAGCGTACGGGCGGCGGCAGCGTAAACTTCAATGCCGTGAGCTGGGCCGTTTACTTCGCCTGCACCAGATAGCTTTTATCAAGAGTCTGTCAACCCGCCTATGCTCTAAGCTCCGACCATGACGTTTCAACCTGAATTTCCGGTGGCGCGGCGTCCGGTGTATGCGCGGCGCGGCATGGTGGCGACCTCACAACCGCTGGCGGCGCAGGCGGGCCAGAGTGCGCTGGCAGCGGGCGGAAATGCCGTAGATGCAGCCATCGCCACTGCCGCCGCCCTGACGGTGCTGGAGCCGACCAGCAACGGCATCGGCGGCGACCTGTTCGCGTTGGTCTGGGACGCGGGAGAGTTGCACGGCCTGAACGCCAGCGGCGCGGCTCCGGCAGCCCTCAGTCTGGATGCCCTGGAGGAGCGGCACGGGGGCCAGATGCCCAGGCACGGCTGGACGCCCGTGACCGTGCCCGGCGCAGTGCGTGGCTGGGCCGACCTGCACGCCCGCTTTGGCCGCCTGCCTTTTGCGGCGGTGCTGGCCCCTGCTATCGCCTATGCCCGCGAGGGCTATCCGCTGTCGCCTGTGCTGGCGGCGGGTTGGGCGCGGGCCATCCGCCTTTACGGCAGCCTGAATCTGCCCCTGTTAGAAGAATGGTTCCGTACCTTTGCTCCGTCCGGTTTTACACCCACGCCCGGTGCCCTGTGGCGCAGCGAGGCCCACGCCCGCACACTGGAAGCGATTGCCGCCACACACGGCGCGTCGTTTTATGAGGGCGATCTGGCGGCCCAAATAGATGCCCACGCTCGCGCCACAGGCGGGCTCCTCCGCTCCTCCGACCTCGCCGCCCACGAGTCCGAGTGGGTCACGCCCATTTCTGCCGATTACCTGGGCCACCGCGTCCACGAGATTCCGCCCAACGGTCAGGGGATTGCCGCCCTGATCGCGCTGAACGTGCTGGACGGCCTGCCGCTGCCCGACCACTCCGGCGACCCGGCGGGCCTGCATCTGCAGATAGAGGCCATGAAACGCGGATTCCACGACGCCCACGCTTACGTTGGTGATCCGCGCCAAGTGCACATAGACGCCGCCCACCTGCTCTCCAGCGCCAACGCCGCCGCCCACCGCGCCCACATCGGCCCCGCTGCCCACGATCCCAGTACCCACGCGCCCAGCACGGGTGGCACGGTGTACCTCGCCACCGCCGACGAAGAAGGCCAGATGGTCAGCCTGATCCAGAGCAATTACATGGGCTTTGGCAGCGGTGTCGTCATCCCCGGCACGGGCATCGCGTTGCACAACCGGGGCCATAACTTCAGCCTTCAGCCGGGCCATCCCAACGCCCTCGCGCCCGGACGCCGCCCGTACCACACCATCATTCCCGGTTTCCTGAGTCGCACTGACGGCACACCGGTTGGCCCGTTTGGGGTCATGGGCGGATTTATGCAGCCGCAAGGCCAGCTGCAAGTGGTTCTGAATACCGTGCGCTACGGCATGAACCCCCAGCAAGCGCTGGATGCCCCGCGTTGGCAATGGCTGGCGGGCCGCATTGTAGAAGTGGAGCATAGCCTGCCCGCCGCCACCGCCTGCGCTCTGGCTGCACTCGGCCATGACGTGCGTGTGCAGCTCGATTCCGGCTCGTTTGGCCGGGGTCAGATGATCCGCCGCAACCCAGAAACGGGGGTGTTGGAAGGCGGCACGGAGAGCCGGACGGACGGGCATATCGCGGCGTGGTGAGCCGATAGAGCGTGGAAGCGAGGCCGTGTAAAAGGTGTGGTGGCCGCTAGTATACCACTCTGGGAGAAGCTGGAAAAGCCTAAAGCTGTTGGTCGTCAGTACCATCCCTCAGCCGGCCAACACCGCCCCGCCCACATACCGTTCACTCAGCGCCCAAAGCCGTGCCGCCGCGCCGTCATCCAAGGCTTGAGAGGTGGGCAGCGTGTCCCGGCTGTTGCTGTAGTAACGCCCGGTAATGCCGTCGCCCCCCTCTGTTGCCAGATGCACGGTGGTCTTGGCCCCTTCCTCCGGCGAGATGGCAAAGCGGTCTATGACGCCCCACAGCAGGGAAGCCGCGCCGCCGTTGTTGTGGGCAAATCCGCTGCGAACCATGCCGGGGTGCAGGCTGTTGCTGAGCAACTCTGGTTCGCGGCGCGCCAGTTCGCGGGCAAACAGGATATTGGCGAGTTTGCTCTGGCTGTAGGCCGCCCATCCGCTGTAGCCGGTGCGGAACTCGGGGTCTTCAAAGCGGATTCGGCCCATGCCGTGCGCCGCCGACGCCACCGTGATGACCCGTGCGCCCGCCGCGACCCGCAGCAACGGCAAAAGCTCCTGGGTCAGCAAAAACGGGGCCAGATGGTTCAGCGCCCAGGTCAGTTCTATGCCCTCCCGCGATTCCTGCCGCTTGGAGTAAAACGCCCCGGCATTGTTGACCAGCACGTCCAGCGCAGTATTTTTCTCCGCGAACTCGGCGGCGGCGCGGCGCACCTGCTTCAGTTCGCTCAGATCGGCTAAAATCGTGCCCACCGCGTTCACTTCTCGCGCCACCCGCTCGGTTTTGGCGGCGTCGCGCCCCACGATGGTCACCCGTGCGCCCCGGCCCGCCAATTCCCGCGCCGTCACCAGCCCGATGCCGTTGGTGGCCCCCGTGACCAACACTGTTTTGCCTGCCAGATCGCCGTAATTCATAGCAGTAGCATAGGTGGCGCAGACGGCGTGTGGAGCGGGAACCCTGACAATGTGAGGAGAGAGCGAGGCAAACGAGCAGGGCCGTGAACTGAGTAAGAGTTCACGGCCCTGCATCTATCCCGCTTACTTCAACAATTGACGACTGATGATCACGCGCTGAATTTCGTTGGTTCCCTCGTAAATCTGGTTCAGTTTCACGTCGCGCAGCAGTTTTTCTACTGGATATTCGCCCACGTAACCGTAGCCGCCGTGAACCTGAATCGCCTCGTTGGCGGCGTCGAAGGCCATTTCGGAGCAGTAGGCCTTGGCAATGGCGCTCTCGAACCCGTGCGCTTGCCCCTGATCCACCAGCCACGCGGCTTTCTGGTACATCAGGCGGCCCGTTTCTATGCCCATCGCCATTTCCGCGATCTTAAATTGAATGGCCTGAAACGTGGAAATCGGCTTCCCGAAGGCTTCCCGCGCCTTGGCATACTTCACCGATTCATCCAGCGCCCGCCGCGCGATGCCCACCGAACCGGCGGCGACGGGGATGCGGGTCTTGTCCAGCGTCTTCATGGCGATCTTGAAGCCGTCGCCCAATCCACCCAACTGGTTTTCACGTGGCACACGCACATTTTCAAACACCAGTTCGCTGGTCAGGCTGGCCCGCTGGCCCATCTTGTGCTTGATCTTGTTGTAGCTGAAGCCGGGGGCATCTTTGGGCACCACCAGGGCTACGCTGGCTTTATGCCCGCCCTGTCGGTCTGTCGTGGCAAACACTACTGTTACTTCGGCCATGCCGCCATTGCTGATCCACATTTTGGTGCCATTGATGACCCATTCGTCGCCGTCCAGCACAGCCGTCGTGTGCATGGCAGCGGCGTCCGACCCGTTGTTGGGTTCGCTAAGGGCGAAGGCGGCGAGGCTGGCTTTCTCGGTCATCGGCCCCAAAAACCTCGCCTGCTGCTCCTCAGTGCCCCCCACCAGAATCGGCGTAATTCCCAGTTCAGAGGCCATCAGGATGGTGTAGATGCCCATGCAGCCGTAGGCCAATTCCTCACCGATCAGGCATTCGTCGAGCATCCCCAATCCCAGCCCGCCCGCGTGTTCGGGAATGGCCGTGTTCAGCAGGCCCACTTCAAAGGCTTTTTCCACTACCTGCCAGGGCAATTCTTCGCGCTGGTCGTATTCGGCGGCAATCGGAATAATTTCCTTGCGGGCAAAATCGCGGGCAAGTTGTTGCAACTGGCGTTGCTCGTCAGACAAGGTGAAATCCATATACGCTCCTGTAGGTCTGGCTGTATCACGAGATGGGGGAGAAGGTTTTGAACTGAGTTCAATCTATCAGATTCAGGCGTGTGAGAGAGGGGCGTGTGGAGCAGTTGGCACGGAGTTTGGGCTCATGGCAGAGCGCCGTCTTGGAAGTTAGTATGGAATAACAAGTACATAGGCCAATTTATAGGCGAGAGCAGAGGGTTCCGTTCGCTCCTGCCTATAAATTGGCGCTAAGTAGCTCCCGGCCAAAATCATAAAAACATAATTCGGAATAACAGAGAAGAAGCTCCACAAACAAGCATCTCACTGTCACCCGTCACGCCTACAAGCTCAATTGCACCATCAGCCGTTCCATCGTCACATTCGCATCCATCCCGCGCTTCATCGCCAGGTCTGCATCCAGAATCCGGCCCAGATGAGCGCGAATCTTGGTCTCGTTCAGGCGGCGGGCCACGTCCAGTGCCTTCTTCGCCGGGTAGGGTTTCACACCCAAGCGTTGGGCAGCAGCAGCTTCAGTCACTCTGCCTTCCTCCTGCAAAAGCGCCACGCAGCGGGCCACCAGTGCGTATTGCCAGACCACCGCGCCCATCAGCTTAAAAGGGTCTTCCCCCGACGCAATCAAGCGGCGCAGTTGCATCACGGCTTCGCCCGGACGCCCCGCCGTCGCTGCACCCAACATGGCAAAGCTGTCTCCGGGCGGCTCGCGGCCTACCACGCGCTGTACAGCGTCCTTAGCAAATGGCCCGTCTATCAGCGTCAGTTTGGTCAATTCAGACGCGATGCCCGCAAGGTCGGCCCCGAACACTTCGGCCAAATACAGGGCGGCGTCTTTATCGAGCTTGATGCCCATTTTCTTGGCCCGCAGAGTCACCCATCCAGCCACCTCGCCCGCTTTGGCCGGAGCCGCCGACGCGATCTGTTCGCCCACGCTATAAGCCTTCAGGCGCGTGGCAGGCGGAGTTTCATCCAAAATGGCGACGGTCACTTCTGCAGAGGCCAACAATTCCAGCAGCGCCTTATCTGGCTTCACGCCATCAAGATCCACGATCACGCCGCCGTCTCCAAACAGTCCGGGCGACAGGTGGGGGCGCAAAGCTTCAGCAGTCACATCGTCGCCGCCCATTCGAGGCAATTCTCGTGGATTCAGGCCACGCGCGGTCAGGGTGTCGCGCATGGTTTCTTCGGCCAGAAAGCGGTTGCCCGTAAACACCAGCAGGCTCAAGCGGTTTCTCCTACCGTGTCGCCTTGGGTCAGCGCTGTCTCATAAGGCCCACTGACCGAAAAGCCCAACTGCCGCCGAACCGCGCAGAGTTGTTGCAGCATCTCGGCGGCGCTGTTTTGGCGGCCACTGGGGTTACGGTCAAGGGCCGCCAACATCACCGGATGCAGTTCGGGCGGGCCGGGCAAGGCGGCGCGGCGCTCGTGGATGCCCACCAGCCACCCCAGTGCGTCTTCGTAGGGCGGATGTCCGGCCAAACAGTCGAACATCAGCACGGCCACCGAATACAGGTCGCTGCGGGGGTCGCCGCGCACGCCTTTAAACTGTTCTGGAGCCATAAAATGCGGCGTGCCCATCCGGGTGCCGCTGTGAATGTCGAGGGGCAGGCTAAGGGCGTGGCTCATGCCGAAGTCGATGACCCGCACCGAGGCTGCCCGCACTGGCCCGCGCATCAGCAATACATTTTCCGGCTTCAAGTCTTGGTGCGTAACGCCCCGCGAGTGGAGGTGGGCCGTGGCGTGCAGCACGCCCATCGCTACCGCGCTCGCCTCATCTGCTGACATGGGGCCGCAGAGTGCCAGATCCCGCAACGTGCCGCCGGGAATAAAGGGGAACAGCAATTGGGTGGGTGTTCGTGCCAGCAGCGGCACGACCAACGGGTGTTCGAGCATGGCGGCAATCTGGCCCTCATGCTTAAAGCGCTCGCGAACATCAGGATCAGAAGTGAGCAGGGTCTTGACAAAGACACTCTGGCCGCGCCACTCGCCTATTTCGCTCAGGACACCGCCCCGCGCTGCAATAGTGCGCGGGGTTTGGATAGGTTGCGAACCAGATAAATCTAACACTCGTTCTATTTAACCACGAAAAATGTACATGGTAGTAGCACACTGCCCAGTTCAACAGTCTGTACCGCTTTCAACCGTAGGATTGCGGATACACAAGTTCTTGGCAGACCCATCAAGCTCGTTCAGTGAGGAAGATATACGGTCACAAAATGTAGGGTGAACCAAAATTAGAGGATGCGTGAAGCCTACGCCAGAGAGACCGAACTAGCCGCCCCGACGCTGAAGCAGGCCTCGATGCCACACTCAACCTTAGTTGACGCGGATGCTGTTCGCCAGATTCCGCACCACAGCTTCATTTCTACTGTAGTCCTTCACATTGCCGGAAATGGTCACGACGAGCATCCGGCTGCCCGCACTCGTTACCAACAGTTCACGGCGCTGATCGTCACCTTTGCCGGGTGTGGTAAACACGAACTGTGCCCACGACCCACCGCCAAATTGCATCAGGTTGGCTTTCAGCGACTTGATCCCCGTGACCTGAGAGCGAATCACAGCGGGAAACTGCGCGACCAGGCCCTCTATTTCGTTAGCGGCCAGTCGGCTTTCGCGCCATTCAAAGGCCACAGTGACTTTGCGGTCTTCGGTAATAAACACATAGGCCGGGCGGGTGGCCGGATTAGGGAACGTACTCTGGAGGAACGACTGGTTCAGCTCTGCAAGTTTGGCGTTCGGCTCTACCGTTACAGGTAGATTAGGAAGGTTGACGGGCGCGGCGAACGCGAGGCCCATCATCAGGGTCAGGGAGAGGAGCGCGTGCTTCATGTCTCACTACCCTACCCAACCCGGCCAGCCTCCTCATGAATCGCAGGTGAGGAACGTGCGATTGCCATCAAAATTCAGTCAACTGACACCCTGATTCAGCTGTTTTTACCTACAAATTTGGCGGCCCGTGCCCCAATCATCATGCTCGTGGCGTTGGTATTGGCATGAATGATGCGCGGCATCACGGACGCGTCGGCTACCCACAACCCCTGCGTGTCCCGCACTGCCAGCCTCCGGTCGACCACCGCGTCGTCTCCATCCCCCAGCGCCGCTGTTCCCACCGGATGATACAGAGTGGCGCATTCCTGCCGCACATACTCGGCCAACTCTGTATCAGAAGTCGCTGCGTTGCCCGGCAAGACCTCGCCTGTGTTCATCTGCCGCAAGCCCTCACCCGCCCCAATGTCGCGCGCCTGCCGCACGCCTGACACCAGCGCCCGCAGATCGCGCCCATCGCTGAGGTAGCGCGGGTCTATGCGCGGCGCGGCCAACGGGTCAGCACTGATGAGGCCGATGCGCCCACTGCTGTACGGCTCTACCAGCACCGGGCCAACCGAAAAATGCCAGCCGTCTGCCCGCTGAAACCCGTGATCGCGGAAATAGGCCGGGCCGAAGTGATATTGCAAATCGGCGTGTTGCAAGTCCGGCCCAGAACGCACGAACGCACTGGCCTCGGCAACATTGCTGGCGAGCGGCCCGGTGCGGTTCAGCAACCATTGCGCGAAGGCGGCCCCCTCCGAGCCTCCATCCAGCGATTGCACCTTTGACCGGAAGATGACGGGCACGGCCAGATGATCCTGAAGGCCTCCGCCCACGCCCGGCAGATTCACGCGCACACTGATGCCGTGCCGCGTCAGTTCCTCTTTTGGCCCCACGCCCGACAGCATCAGCAGTTGCGGCGTTTGTACCGCGCCCGCCGCCAGCACCACGCCCCCCGCCGGGGCGTCCAGCGTGCGCCCCCGCCAGCGCAAACGCACACCCACCGCCCGCTTGCCTTCCCAGAGCAGTTCCAGCACCCGTGCCCCGGTCAGCACCGTCAGATTCGGATGATTCATCACAGGCCGCAGGAACGCCCGGAACGCACTTTGCCGCTCGCCCCGGTGGTGGTTGCTTTCCAGAATGCCCGCGCCCTCCAGCGTGCCGTGATTGAAACTGGACATGGCTGGCACGCCCAGCACGCCGCTCGCCGCCTGCACGAAGGCGTGGCTCAGGTCATGCGACGCGGCCCGGTGGCCCACCGCCAATTCCCCAGCGTCACCCCGAAACTCACCCGCCTCGCCCGTAAACTTTTCGATGCTGCGGAAGGCGGGCAGCACATCATCCCAGCGCCAGCCTTCGCCCCAGCCGTCAAAATCGGCCTTCGATCCACGAATATAGATGGTGGCATTGATGGCGCTGCTGCCGCCCAGCACCTTGCCACGCGGCCAGTAAAAGCGCCGCCCGCCCGCATGGGGCTGCTCCACGGTGTCGAAGGCCCAGTCCACGCCCGTTTTGAACAGTTTGGGAAAGGCGGCGGGCGCACGGATCAGCAGGCCGGTGCCGGGTTGGGTGTCGGAGCCGCCCGCCTCCAGCAGCAGCACCCGTGCCCCGGCATCCAGCAACCGCCGCGCCAGCACGCAGCCACCCGAACCCGCCCCCACGATAATCACGTCTGCCCGCAAGTCAGTTGCTCCGGTCTGGGTTGTCATGTTGGGGGCGAGTATAGGGCGCGTCAGGGGCGGATTTCTTGGTGACTTGACACGTATGATCGGCCTGTGCAGCTCCCTCACGCTTACGGCTACGTCACCGATCAATTTGTTCTGACTGGGTGAGGTTGGGTATTGATGGTGCGGCTTTCCGACTTAGAGGGCGAAGTGAGCGTCGGAGTTTCGTCCTCTGCGCCAAGTTAGAAACTCGCGGGACGATTATAGTGATGGGGTTAGCGGTTCCGCGCAAGCAAGGCGAGCCTGTGTTTGGCATTGTCATGGCACAACTCCGCAGATACCTTGATTCGCCCCCTGCTTCACCAATACATCTATTTTTCGCAGGATTGATCCCAGGATTGACGATCTGACCAGCCCCCGCAACCGCCCCGCGCCCTTGCTCTACACTCCTTCCCATGCAGTTTCCCAAGGGGTTTCAGGCGGCGGCCATTGCGGCGGGCATCAAGCCGAGTGGCAAAACGGATTTGAGTTGCGTAGTGTCGGACGCAGACTGTGTATGGGCGTTCGCGGGCACGCGCAGTACCACCGCCGCCGCGTGCGTGACGCGCAACCGTGAAGTGTATGCAGCGGGCGGCCCCGTGCGTGCCCTCGTGGTTAATGCCGGAAACGCCAACGCCGCCACAGGCAAACGCGGGGCGGGCGATAATGCCGATATTGCCGACGCGCTCGGCAGCGTGCTGAACGTGGATCAGGACGCCGTGCTGACCGCCAGCACCGGCATCATCGGCCACTTACTGCCGATGGACAAAGTGCTGAGCGGCGTGGAACATCTGCCCGAAGACCTGTCACCGGAAGCCGGTTCCTTTGCCGCCGCCATCATGACCACCGACCTGGTGCCCAAAACGGTGTTGGTCACGCTGTCTACAGGCGCAACCATCGTGGGCACCGCTAAAGGCAGCGGCATGATTCACCCCGATATGGCGACCATGTTCGCGTTCGCGTTCACCGACGCGCAGGTCGACCAAACGGCGCTGCGGACGGCTTTTGGGGGCATCGTGAACCGCACCTTCAATGCCGTGACCGTAGACGGTGACACCAGCACCAACGACATGGCCCTCGTGCTGGCCAACGGGCAAGCCGGGGCGGTAGACAGCGCCGAGTTTCTGGCCGCGCTGGAAGGCGTCATGCGCGATCTCGCCCGCCAGATCGCCGCCGATGGCGAGGGGGCCACCAAGCTGCTGACCGTGCGCGTAACCGGAGCCGGCACCGAAGCCGAAGCCCTCGCCGCCGCCCGTACCTGCTGTGTCAGTCCGCTGCTGAAAAGCGCTCTGCACGGCAACGACCCGAACTGGGGCCGCGTGATTATGGCCGTGGGCCGCAGCGGTGCCGCCGTGAACATAGAAAAAATGGCGGTATCGGTGCAGGGTACGCCCGTCTTCGCAGGCCGCCCACTGCCCTACGACGCGGAAACCGTCAGTGCCAGCATGAAGGCCGATGAAGTGATTTTTGACGTCGACTTGGGCGTGGGCAGCGCGGCAGGAGAAGCATGGGGCTGCGACCTCAGCGCCGAATATGTAAGTATCAACGCCGAATACACGACGTAAGTGGGCGGGGGCCATTATTGAGTCAACACTCACGCGCCCCCACACCAAACCGTCCGGGGAGTAGCTTGGGCTATGTCAGCTCCCGCATCGTCCATGCCGCCTAAATCCGCGTTGGCCCGCCCGATTGACCCGTCTGTGCCTTCCAACCGCTTTGCTGTGGCCGGACTGCTGGTGGGCGTCGTTGCGGCGCGGCTGTCTGGGCGCAGTTGGCCTGCCAGCCTTGGCATTGGCGGAGCCGGATTTACCGCCTGGGCCACCGCCCGCGAGCTTGACCCTGATCATCCTGATACCGCCAACGCTGCCCTACCCCTGGCCGCAGTGGTGGCCCTGTTCGGCGGCTCGGTCAACCCCTTAGCCGGAGTCAGTGTAATGAGCGGCCTGCGTGTGCTGGCGGGCACCACCGGGCAAACACCTACCCCAGCAGACGAGGCGGCCTTGGGTGTGCAGGCGGGTTTGGCCGCCCTGACAGGGGAGAGGTTCTCGGCCTTCGTGCCCGGTTTGGCTTTGCTGCTGTCAGGCAAAGTCCAGCCCCAAGTGGCGGCTCTGACGTTGGCCCCCGCCCTCTCGCCTGCACTGCGACCAGGGCAGGGCCGGAGCGCCGCCGCCGATCTGCTGAGCCTCGCCGCGTTGGGCTTGGCTGCCACCCTCATCGCCCCCGAACGAATTTCCAGCCAGGCCGATCAAGGTGGTCACAAGCTGAACGATGATCAGATTCGATTGACCCGGCAACTGGCAGCGGGTGCGCTGGCGTTGGGCCTGCTGGGGCGGCAATCTCGCTCGTTCGTGCCTTTGGCGGCGGCAGCATTCAGCGTCGGCCTACGCCGCAGCGGGTTCATCAAGATTCCTTAAACTGTCCTTACCCCGAATCTTGCCCTTTCTGACAGCCCCAGACAGTTACTACTGTTTACGATGCGCCCATGACCGGACTTCCCAGACAACTCACACTCTTAGCCGCCACAATTCTGACCCTGGTGATGAATTACCTCAGCAACGCCCTGCCCCTGTTCGGCAACAGCAACGGCGACATCAGCGACAGCCTGCCCAACGCGTTTACGCCCGCTGGCCTGACCTTCGCCATCTGGGGGCACATCTTCCTGGGCTTGCTGGCGTTTGCCGTGTATCAGGCCTTGCCTGCCCAGCGTGGCCTGCGCCATGACCGTTTGTTCTGGCCCTTCCTGCTCGGCAATCTGCTGAACGTAGCGTGGCTGTTTGCCTTCCAGAGCCTGAATTTTGGGCTGAGCGTGGTCATCATGCTGGCGCTGCTGGCGAGCCTGATCTGGCTGTATCTCACAGTGCGCGGCCTGAAACCACAGGGCGCAGAAGTCCTGACGCTTCAACTTCCCACTAGCCTGTATCTGGGCTGGATCAGCGTGGCGACCATTGCCAATATCACTGCCTTCTTGGTCAGCGCAGGTGTTACGCAGGGCGCACTCGGTTTAGGCGCACAGGCGTGGTCAGCAGTCTTGCTGGTCATCGCCGCCCTGATCGGCGTGTTTTTCCTCGCCCGCTTCCGCGATTATGCGTTTGCTGTGGTGCTGCTGTGGGCGTTCTACGGCGTGTACGCGGCCCGCCCAGAAGTGAATACGGTGGTCATAGCAGTAGCGTTGGCTGCGGCGTTGGTGGTCGTGTTGGGCGGCGCGGCTTCTGCACGGCGCGGGCGCAATACGTTGGTTTAAGGCGGAGAAACAGTCTATAAAGCGGCGTTGCTCGTCTGAGTGCGCCGCTCTTTTTTCGCCCCGGTGCCGTACTCTGCACCTATGGCCCGCCGCAACTCCGAATCCACTTGGCCCGAACCTCTCCCCGAAGCCGAACCGTTGGTGTGTGCTCTGTGTCACCGCGAAACGCCTGCGCTGACCCAACACCACCTGATGCCCGTGCTGCAAGGCCGCCGCAAGGGAATGAAGGTGCAGGATTTGCCCACGGTCGGCCTGTGCTCGGCCTGTCACGGCTACGTTCACAGCACCTTTTCCAACGCCGACCTGTCGGGGCCGTACAGCACCCTCGAAGCCCTGAGCGAAAACGAAGGCGTCATCAAATTTGTGAAGTGGGTGAAAAAACAGCCGGTCAGTAAATTGGTGAAGGTGAAGTAGAGCGGTAACAACGAAGAAGAGAGGCGCACCTCATCACGGGTGCGCCTCTCTCTCTTGGTGCCTTACGCCTTTACAGCGTCGGGCCTGATCTTGCGTTTGCGGTTCCATTCTTCAAAGTAGACCACCAGCGGGGCCACGATGTAGATGCTGGAATAGGTGCCGATGAGGATGCCCACCAGCAAGACCATGCTGAAGTCGCGCAGCACGGGGCCGCCGAAAATCAGCAGGCTGACGAGCGGCAGCATGGTGGCCACCGAAGTCATGACGGTGCGCGAAAGCGTCTGGTTGATCGACGTATTCACGATGTCGCGGTAGCTTTTGCCCCGCATTTCGCGGATATTCTCGCGGATTCGGTCAGACACGATGATGGAATCGTTGAGCGAATAGCCGATCAGGGTCAGGAGCGCCGCGACGCTGGCAATCGTAAACTCCAGCCCCAGCAACGAATACAGCCCCATGACGATGGCCACGTCGTGCAGGACGGCCACGATACTGCCCAGACCCATGATGAAGTCGAAGCGGAAGCCCACGTAGATCAGAATCAGGCCGAGGCCCAGCAGCACGGCCTTGATGGTGTTGTCGGTGAGTTCTTTACCTACCGCTGGCCCCACCGTTTCGCTGGACTGCACTTCGCCCTGCGGCAGTTTGACGATGGCCCCGGTGAGGGTCTGCACCTCGGTGCTGGTCAGTTGCGGCACCTTGATGGTGTAGGTTGCGCCGCTGACGCTAGGGGTAATGTCGCGCTGAATGCTGGCATTTTGGGCCGTCACTTTGCCCAGCCCTGCGCCTGCAACGGCGTTGCGAACCTGCTCGGTGGAGGTGGCACTGCTGGTTTTGATGGCCAGTGTGGTGCCGCTGGTAAAGTCCACGCCGTAATTTAAGCCCTTGTTGGCCAGCACGATGCTGCCCGCAATGGCCAACAACACGCTGATAGTGGTAATAATCGGCGCGGCTTTGATGAAGTTGATGTTGGTGGGTTTGATCCACTGCGGCGCGGTCATATTGGGCTTGCGCTTGGCGAGCCATTCCATGCCCCATTTGGCAAACAGCAGGTTAGAGAACGTAGACGCGACCACACCGATCATCAGCGTGACGGCAAAGCCTTTGACTGGCCCGCTGGAATAGTTGTAAAGCGCCAGAGCCGACAGCAAATGCGAGGCGTTGACGTCCAGAATGGTCAGTGTGGAGTGTTCGTAGCCCACTCCGATCGAATTTTTGATGCCTTTGCCTTTGTACAGTTCTTCCTTGATACGCTCGAAGGAAATGACGTTGCCGTCGACTGCCGCGCCGATGGTCAGCACCAGTCCGGCGATACCGGGCAGCGTGAGGGTGGAACCCAGCCCGCCCAGCAGGCCCAGAATGACGATGCTGGAAAACAGCAGGCCCAATGCGCCCACGAGGCCGAACCACAGGCCGTAATAAAAAAACAGCATGACGAACACCAGCCCGATGCCCACCAGCGCGGCAATTGCGCCGCTGCGAATGGCGTCGGCGCCCAGCGTTGGCCCGATGGCGCGTTCGGCTTCGGTTTTGATCTTGATGGGCAGGGCACCTGATTTCAGTACCAGCGCCAACTGGCTGGCTTCTTCAGGCGTAAAGTTGCCGCTGATCTGCACGTCACGGAACAGGCGCTGCTGAATAGTGGCCACACTCTGAATCTGGTCATCCAGCACAACCGCCATCAGGCGTTGCACGTTTTTGCCCGTAAATTCGCCAAAGGTGGCCGCGCCCTTATCGGTGTTCTGGAAGGTGACCAGCCATTGCCCCGACTGAGGATCGGTGGCCGAAGAGGCGTTGGCGATCACTTCGCCCGTGGCCTCGACTGGCCCCAGTTGCGCCAGCGTGTAGCCGCCCGAACGGGGGTTGCTGGCCTGCAATGCGGCGTCGGGCTGTGCGCCCTGCTGCACGATTCGGAATTCTAGGCGGGCGGTGCGCTGAATGATCTCACGGGCACGCTGCTGCACGGCGGGCGTGGCTCCGGGAATCTCCACGACCACGCGCTTGCCGCCGCTGACCGTTACCGTGGGTTCGGCCACGCCCAGCGCATTAATTCGGTTCTCGATCACCGTTTTTACGCGGTCGAGGTCTTCGCGGGTGGCGGTGCCGCTTTCGGGGGCCAGTTCGATTCTCAGGCCGCCTTTCAGGTCGAGGCCCAGCGTAATAAATTGATATTGGTCGTTCCAGACCGTCCAGAGGTTGTTACGGTGTTCCCAGGGCCGCCAGATGTACAGCAAGCTGCCCAGCAGGGCCAGGAGGAGAAGCAGACCCGTCCAGCGGTTCGCGCCGGTAGGGGCCGCCTTCCGTGAATTGGGGCGTTTATTGCGGTTGTTTCGGTTATTGCTGTAAGTCACAGGGAAAACTCCTGATGTGGGTTGTGGAAGGTGGGGTGTGGGTGGTCGGAGAGATTCAACCCGCCCTAACCGCCGTCGGTTTGGCGTCGGCCCAACACAGTCAGGTCGATCCTGTACAGCGGCGCGTCCCACACAGGCAATGCCACGGCCCCGGCATAAGGCGCACGCGGCAGCACCACCGGTTCGGCGGGCGCGGGCGTCAGCGTGGGCGAACCCGGCGACGGCTGAGGCGTGGGGCGCAGTTCCGGCAACACGGGCGCGACACTGCCCGCCGATATTCTGGCTCCGGCCTCGGGCGTGGGCGGCGGCGACCCCAGCAGCACGGCCAATACCGACAGCAACGTCAGCAGTCCCGGCCACGCCAGCACGTGCGACCAGAAATGTTGAGGAAACCCGGAACGTCTCAAAGCGCCGCAGCATATCAAAACAAGTCTGTCGGACTCCTGACCGGGAACGCTTTTAGAGGCAGGCGCATGCCTCCGAACTTTCCTCCTTGTCATTCGCCCCTGTTTAACAGGCCGCCCCCATTATTTGCTCGTGGCCGGGAACAGAGCTTCAGACACACTTCCAGCCGCACCCCCACAGGAGATCACCATGACTAACCGTAAACTGGCCCGCTTTCCCCTGACCGTTCTCGCCGCCCTCTTGCCCCTGACCACCGTTGCCGCTTTTGCCGCCGGAACCACGCCCACCGCCCCCGCTGTACAGACCCAGCGCACCCAGGGCAACCAGCCCCAGCAGACCCGTCCTACTCAGGGCCAGAACAATCAGGCCCGGCCCACCCAGAACAACCAGAATCAGACCCAACAGCCCGGACAACGCGGCGGCCCGCAAGGTGCCCCAACCAACGGCCCCGCGCCGTCATCGATGCCGCCGTTGCCAAAGCCCTCGGTCTGACCGCCGACACCCTGCGCCAGCAGCTCAAAGCCGGGAAAACGGTGGCTGACCTCGCCAAAGCCAAAGGCGTCAGCACGGCCACCCTCCGCGCCTCTGCTCTGGCGGCCCTGAAAACCCAGTTGGCCGGAGAGGTCAAAGCAGGCAAACTGACGCAGGCCAAGGCCGATCAGCGCCTGACCCGCGCTACGGCAGACGCCAAATTTGGTCTGATGGCAGGCGGCCCACGCGGCGGCGCTCACCGAGACGGACGCGGCGGCCCCGACAACGGCCCCCGCAATGGCCCCAATAATGGCCCGGACAACCGCCCCGCCCCTGCTGCTCCCCGTGGAGAAGTGCCCACTGACGGCGCTTAAGCTCTAGAGCAGGTCAATCCAACAAGCAAAGAGAGAGGCGGTGTCCCGGTGGGGATGGCCGCCTCTCTTTTGTGCTACTGGGTCGAGATGTTGATCGCTCTGGCTTACGCCGGAATGACTTCCACCATTTCGCTGGCTTCGATGATGTCGCCTTCCATCACGCCTTCCCAGTCCAGGTTCACTCCGCACTCGAAGCCGTTCTTGACCTCGCGCACATCGTCCTTGAAGCGTTTCAGGCCCACGATAGTGCCCTCGTACACGGTTTCTTTGCCGCGCGTAACTTTGGCTTTGGCGTTGCGCTTAAAGCTGCCGTCGGTAATGTAAGACCCGGCGATGTTGCCGTTCTTGGGGTGACGAATGACCATCCGGACTTCGGCGCGGCCCAGGTATTTCTCCTCGAACACGGGTTCAAGGTTGCCCTTGATCAGGCGGTCTACCTCATCGATCATCTCGTAAATGATCTTGTAGCTCTTGAGGTCGATGCCTTTGTTGTCGGCAATTTTCTTGACACCCGCGGGGGCGGTCACGCTGAAGCACAGGATCGTGGCTTCGGCGGTACTGGCGAGCAGCACGTCGCCTTCAGTGGGTGCGCCGATTCCGGCCAGCATCACGTTCAGCTTCACGGTGTCGGTTTCACGGCGGGCCAAAATGCCCTGAATGGCTTCCACGCTGCCCTGCGAATCGGCCCGCACGATCAGGTTCACGGTGCGGTCTTCGCTCAGTGGCCCCATCATTTCCTCTAGGGTCTTGCGGCGCTGCACACGGGCGTTTTCCACGTCGCGGCGATCCGACTGGCGACTGGCGACCACTTCACGGGCGGCATGCTCGTTCTTGGCGCTCGCCACCTTTTCACCGCTGTTGGGCACGTCGCTGAAGCCCAGAATCTGCACCGGGGTGCTGGGGCCAGCTTCCTTGATGCGTGCGCCGTTGCTGTCGTTCATGGCCTTGATCTTGCCGTAGTTCTCGCCTACCACCAAGAAGTCGCCCACGTGCAGCGTGCCTTCCTGCACCATCACGGTGGTTAGCACGCCCTGCTGACGGTCTACGCGGCCTTCGATGACCACGCCGCCGAAAGCAGCGTTGGGATCGGCCCGCAGGTCTTCAAGTTCCGCCGTCAGGCTGATGTATTCCAGCAGTTCTTCCACGCCGACGCCCGTCTTGGCGCTCACGGGGACAACCACGAGGTCGCCGCCGTACTCTTCGGGCACGAGGTTCAACTGGGTCAAGTCCGTTTTTACGCGGTCAGGATCGGCCTGAGGCAAATCTACCTTGTTGATGGCGATGATCATCGGCACTTTGGCGGCCTGCGCGTGGGCAATCGCCTCGCGGGTCTGGGGCATCAGGCTGTCGTCGGCGGCAATCACGATGATGGCGATGTCAGCGACGTTGGCCCCGCGTGCGCGGATGGTGGTAAAGGCTTCGTGGCCGGGCGTATCGATAAACACGATGCGGCCCTTGCTGGTCTGGGCCTCAAACGCGCCCACATGCTGCGTGATGCCGCCCGCTTCCTTGGCCGCCACCTTGGTCTTGCGGATGTAGTCCAGCAGACTGGTTTTGCCGTGATCGACGTGTCCCATGATGGTCACGACGGGAGCGCGGTGGGGGATTTCGGTAGCAATAGGGGTGGCAGACGCTTCAGCAGGTGCGGACGCGGCGGCAGCGGGCTCAGGAGTTGCGGCGGCTACAGGCGCAACATCGTCGCTGCCTGCTTTGGCGGGGGCTTCCGCTGCCGAAACTGCGAGTGTCGACGCGCTTGGAGTGGCTGCAACGGTGACTTCCGCCGTCACTGCTTCCGGTGCGGTTGCCATACTCTCCGTGCCTTCTTCGGCCAAAATCTGCTTGATCAGGTCTACGGTTTCTTCCTCAATGGTGCTGCTGACGCTCTTATAGGAAACGCCGAGTCCGTCGAGAATTTCCAGCATCCGTTGATTTTCTACGCCAAGGTCTTTGGCGAGGGTATAAATTCGAACTTTCGACATGCTCACCTCCGGTGAGGTTGGTACTAAATGAGATGGGGTCAAGACTGGGGGGGATTCTGGCGTGCTGCAAGCTGTGCGGCCACCTGCACCGCCTGAGTGCCAAACGCCCTCCGCAATTTTTTGTCTTGCCAGCATGCAGGCGAGTCGCTGCACACATACGCGCCGCGCCCGCTGCGTTTGCCGACCTGCACTGCCCATACACCGTCTTGCCGGGTCACGCGCACAAACTCTACTTGCGGGCGTTTGCGGCGGCACGCGACACAACTGCGCTCAGGCGTATGCCTCGGCAGGGTGTCGGTGGTGGGCAGGGCGTCTGGCAAGGCTTATTCTCCGATGTCTTCCGGGCTGGCCGTCGCCACCGACTTGCTGTCCTTAAACAGCGCGTCGAAGGCCGACTGCGCGTTGCCGCTGCTGACGCCGTCCTGCTCGTCTTGCAGGGCCTGCTGCATGGCTGCGTCAAGGTCACTGATGGCCGCCGTTTCGCGTAGGTCGATTTTGAATCCGGTTAACTTGGCCGCCAGACGCACGTTCTGTCCGCCCTTGCCGATGGCCAGAGACAACTGATCGGGCGTGACGGTCACGGTGGATTCGCGGCGATCCTGATGCACTTCGATCAGGCCCACTTTGGCCGGAGACAGCGCGTTGCGGATGAAGTCGCGGGTGTTGGCGTCCCACAAAATCACGTCTACACGCTCGCGGCCCAGTTCGCCAGTGACCGCCTGAATGCGGTTGCCCCGGTGCCCGATGCATGCGCCGATGGGGTCAACGTTGGCGTTGTGGCTGAACACGGCGACCTTGGAACGCTGCCCTGCCTCGCGGCTGATGGCCTTTACTTCCACAATGCCGTTGGCGACTTCGGGAATTTCCTGCTTCAGCAGGTAGTCCAGCAGGCGCTCGTCGGCACGGCTCGCCAGAATGGTCGGGCCTTTGGGCGTTTTCCGCACTTCTTTCAGGTAAATTTTGACGCGGGTGCCGGGCGTCAGTTTCTCGCCGGGAATCTGCTCGCGGGGGGGCAAAATTGCCTCGCCAGCGCCCAGTTCCACGAACCAGTTGCCCTTGTTGTCACTGCGAACCACCTGCGCGGTCAGCACCTGCCCTTCGCGGTCTTTGTATTCGTTGAAGACCACGTTGCGCTCGGTTTCACGCATTTTCTGCGTCAACGTCTGCTTGGCGGCCTGCAACGCGATGCGAGAAAACTTCTCCCGGTCTACTGGGAATTCCATTTCCATGCCGATTTCAACGCCCGGATCGAGTTCCAGCGCGTCGGCGAGGCTGATCTGCATGTGCTCGTCTTCGGCCTTTTCCACGACCTCGCGCACCACCAGCACTTCCAGCTCGCCGCTGCCCGGATCAAGGTGAACCTCGATGCGCTTGTCGGGTTCCACATTGCGCGTGTAGGCCTGTGCCAAAGACTGCTCGAAGGCTTCGATCAACTGCATTTCGTTGATGTTGCGGGCCTGCGCCACTTCACGCAGCGCGTCCGCAAAGTTAAATTCCGGTTGGGTCATATCACGCTTCCTTATTGAACTTGAATGGAGGGTGGCTCATCGGTGACGATCCGGGAACTCGGCGAGGTTGCCCTGAAAAGTGCCCACCTTGAGGGTCACGTCTTCTCCGGACACCTCGAACGTCACCTGATCGCCGTCCACACTCTTGATCGGCGCAGTAAACGCCTGTCCTTCGCCGCGCACACGGGCTTTCAGGCCCAACATGCGTTCGAAGTGTCGGGCCGTAATCAAGGGTCGTTTGGCCCCCGGCGACTCGAATTCCAAGCGGTATTCGCTGGCAATCGGGTCAAGGCGGTCAAACTCCGCTTCGGCGGCGCGGCTCGCCTTCGTCAGATCAGACATGGTCACGGGCTGCTCGTCTAAGCGGTCAATCCTGACCAGCACGATGGGTTGCCCGCCCATGTTCTGCATCTGGACTTCCAAGACCTCTAAGCCCAGATGATCCACCGCTGCCTGTGCGATGGCCTGCAACTTGTGATTGGCTTCCTTCTGACCCGCACTTGCGGGTGCTAAGGGCTGATCGTATGGATTGTCGGCTAAGTGGTCACTGGTGTTGTCGGCTGCGTTGTTATTCATATTGTGTCGGCCAGTGTTGCGGCCTGAAAACCACCCCCTCCACGAAAAAAGGTGGGCAAATCACCCACCCCTCAATCGAGGAATTCTGAAGGCCAGTATACAGGATAGAGGCCGCAGCTCGCAGAAAGGCGTTACAAAGCGCGTGCAGGCCGCTGTGTTCTCGTTATTTTTGCGCGTCTATCACGATCACGCCGTCTTGCAGGCGGGCCAGTTCCGCGCCCTCATGCCCCTCCATGCGCCGCATGTTGCTCAGTGAACTGCCTTCCGGGGCGCGGGCCACCGCGTTCCCAATCCGGATCTGTGGGCTGGCAATCGGCCGCCCCCACACGATGGCTCCCTCGTGGCCGCCGAATCCGGCATGCACCACGCCCCGCAAAGCGCCCATCACGATCACGTCCCCGCCCGCCACGATTTCTACACCTGGATTCACGTCGCCCAGAATCACCACGCTGCCCCGGTATTCGCCCCGGAACCCGGCCCGCAGGTTGTGCGGCACGACTTCGGTGCGGGCCTGTGCGGGGCCAAAGTCTGTGGGTGTGGCGGGATTCGGCCCCGCACCATTCGGCCCAGGCACAGTCACACGCGGCGCACGCACCCGCCCCGGCATTCCGCCTGCTGCCCGGATGGCCGAGAGCGCCGCTACCAGCGCCTCTGGGTCGGCATCACCGTCTACTTCAATGGTCACGCTGGTCGCCAGCAATTCCGCCCGGACGGCCAAAGCCTCGGCCACGTCTGTCCCGGTGTCGCCCGGTTCCAATAAGAGGTTCAATCCACCCAGCGTGCCACGCAACTTCATGATCCTCACTGTAGCGTCAGTTTGCCCCGTGGCGCTCAATTGGTCAGATGTGCCAAATCGGAATGCGGTCTTCACCCATTTGGTGTAAGATGCTTCTCATGCCCTTTCAGGAGTCCAACCTTGGTGCAGCTTGATTCTGGCGCGGTCGCAGAAGGCCGCGTCACACGCGTCACCGATTTCGGTGCGTTTATCCAGTTCGAGAACGGTGAAACTGGTCTTGTGCACATCTCGCAGATCGCCCACTCATTCGTCCGGAACATCCACGATCACGTCCGCGAGGGCGAGAACGTAGAGGTTAAAGTTCTGGGCCGCGACGACCGGGGCCGCCTCGATTTGTCTATCAAAGAACTGCTGGAAGAACCTGAAGAAGTGCCCCGGCCCCGTGCCATTGGCCGTCAGAGTCCTCAGTTCGAAGCCAAGTTACGTTCCTTTATGCGTGATGCTAAAGAGCGCACCACCGCAGGCGGTGGCAAGAAGCCGTCCTCGACCTCCACCAAGCGCAAGAAATAACACTTAGCCGCGCAAAAATTCTCAGATCAGAAGAAGGGCAGCCTAGCGTTGTCCTTCTTTCTTTTGGTGTGTAGGGTCAGGTTGAAGGGTTTAAAGGTCAAGGGTCTAAGGTGTTGGGGCGGGTGCTTCGGTGGGCGGCCCTCCTCCGCAGTTCGGCTAGGGTCTGTAGGCCAAGGGTTGAAATTTGAGGGAATGAGCGTATCTTTTCGTGCTGTGGCGCGAAGAAATCACGGATGAACAGTGGCAACGTCTGGAACCCCTCCTCCCAGCCCGCTTCGGTCTGGGACGTCCTTATTTAGAGCATCGACCCATCGTCAGTGGCATCCTCTGGGTCCTCAGAACAGGTGCGCCGTGGCGCGACGTCCCAGAGCGCTTCGGCAAATGGACCACGATCGCCAGTCGGTTCCGTCGCTGGACTGCCAAAGGCCTTTGGCAGCAGGTCTGGGCCGAATTGCAACGCCAGGCTGACCGGAAAGGTCAGCTTGACTGGTCAATGCATTTTGTCGATGGCACTGTAGTTCGAGCATCCATGTGCTGCAGGCGCACGTGGAGGCCAAGCCGAAGAAGCTCTGGGAAGATCCCGGGGTGGCTTCAGCACCAAGATCCATCTACGTGCAGAAGGGCACGGAAAGCCCATGGCGTTCGTCCTGAGTGGTGGAGAACGGCATGAATCCAAATACCTACAACCTCTGCTGGAGAAGGTGCTGTGGTACGCGCCGGACGGGGCCGCCCGCGGATTCGTCCTGATCGCATCGTGGGCGATCAAGGCTACAGCTACACCACTGTTCGGAAGTATCTGCACAGCCGTGGCATTCGAGTCACGATTCCCAGGCGTAAAGACCAGGGTTCTGATCTGTGCTTCGATCCTGCTGTCTACAAAGAGCGGAACAAAGTGGAGCGCCTGGTCAACCGCTTCAAACACTTTCGCAGGATCGCGACTCGTTATGACAAACGGGCCCGGAGTTATCAAGCATGGCTCCAAGTGGCGGCGATCCTCTTGTGGCTCTGAGATGTGGAGAGCTTGACTGCACCTTCAGTAGCCTGAAAAATTCGGCCGAAGTCTGTCATCGTCAACGCCATGGGTTGTGATCTACGAGCATTTTGAGGTTCGAAAAGACGACGGCTGGAAAAGAATTCAGGTGCTCCCAGATCTGGACTGGGACACGGCCACTCCGGAACAGGAAGAAGCCTACTGGCGCTTGCCGCTGTTTATCGGTCGCGATTACGATCTCTTTGCGATCCTGGGTGGTGTGCGGAACCGAATGAATGTGCGCCCGATCTCCCCGTGCCGTGGGATCCCAGACGACGTGAGTGATGAAGTTCGCGATGCTTGGCGGGCAGCACAGCACTATCCAGAGGTGCACAGTCCATCGTGGCTTTCCCTGCACGAGCTGTTGACGTTTGATTGGGATCCGCCTCTCGTGCGCTTGGAGCCCATTGCTGATCAAGACGCACGAGAGGCTCGGCCGGAGATGGTGACCTACCGTGATGCAGTTGCAGACACGAGGTTTGTGACCGAAGGTTTGACGCAGCTTCAAGCGTTCGTGGACGATCCCCACGATTTGCGAATGGTGTTCTGGTTTGACAGCTGACACAGCTGATGATCCAAACGCAACCCAAAGACGGAGGCGTATCCCTGCCCCTTGGCCTACAGACCCTAGTCCCGCGTGAGGCTGAGGCTTTTGACTTCTCTGCCTCGAAGGCGAGGTGAATGTGGAAGGCGATTGCCCTACTTGGCCCCTCGACCCTTAGACGCCCTTCCCACGCAACCCAAGCCCCACCCTCTTTCATTACGTTCAGGGCAGAACGCGCTATGCTAGTCCCGATGATTGCCGCCCCTGCTCCTACTCTTCACCCGCGTTGCCCTCAGCGGTTCTCCGAATTACAGCCTCACAGGAACTGCACCGGTAAGGCCTCCATTCTCCGCGCCGCTCGGCCAAGTTCACTCTCGTTGCTCGGTCGTCAGGACTGGGAACACCGCCAGTGACGATGACAACTGCCTTGGAAGTCCTGAAATCCGTCTGGGGTTACGATGCTTTCCGGGGGGTGCAAGAAGGCATCGTGCAGACCGTACTGGACGGCGGAAACGCGCTGGTGCTGATGCCTACCGGTGGCGGCAAAAGCCTGTGCTACCAGTTGCCCGCCCTGCTGCGGCCCGGTGTGGGCATTATCGTGTCGCCCCTGATCGCGCTGATGAAAGACCAAGTGGATACGCTGCGGCAACTTGGCGTGCGGGCCGCGTTCCTGAACTCCAGCCTCAGCCTCAGCGAAGTCCGTGATGTGGAATCGGCGCTGATGGCGGGGGAACTCGATCTGCTGTATGCCGCGCCGGAGCGCCTGCTGTTGCCGCACACCCTCGAACTGCTGGAGCGTGTGCAGATCGCCCTGTTTGCAGTAGACGAAGCACACTGCGTGTCTCAGTGGGGGCACGATTTCCGGCCCGAATACCAGCAGTTGTCGGTATTGCCGGGCCGCTTCCCCACCATTCCGCGCCTCGCCCTGACCGCTACTGCCGATGACCGCACCCGCGCCGACATCGTGCAGGTGTTGGGCCTGACCGGCGCGCCTGCGTTTGTCAGTTCCTTCGACCGGCCCAACATTCAGTACCGGGTGGCGGGTAAAGAAAGTCCGAAGTCGCAACTGCTGGATTTTATTCGTGCCGAACACGCCGGAGACGCGGGCATCGTGTACTGCATGAGCCGCAAATCGGTAGAAGAAACCGCCAAATGGCTGGTGGCGCAGGGCATAGACGCCGTGCCCTACCACGCGGGCCTCGCTCCCCGTGAGCGTGAGTACGCCCAGAACCGCTTTCTGAACGAAGAAGGCCTGATTGTGGTGGCAACGGTGGCTTTCGGCATGGGGATAGATAAGCCCAACGTGCGCTTCGTCGCCCATTTAGACCTTCCCAAAAGCATGGAGGGCTACTACCAGGAAACCGGGCGTGCGGGCCGCGACAGCCTGCCCAGCACGGCGTGGATGGTGTACGGCCTGGCCGATGTGGTCAACGTGCGCCGGATGCTGGCCCAAAGTGCCGCGCCCGACGAGGTGCGCCGTGTGGAAGCCGCCAAGTTGGACGCCCTGCTGACTTACTGCGAAACGGCCACCTGCCGCCGCCAGATGTTGCTGGAATACTTTGGTGAAAGCATGGCCGAACCCTGCGGCAACTGCGACATCTGCCTGACGCCGCCGCGCACCCGTGACGCTACCCGTGAGGCGCAGATGGCTCTGTCTGCCGCCATTCGGACCGGAAACCGCTTCGGTGCGGCGCACCTGACCGATGTGCTCCTGGGCCGCGACACCGAAAAAGTACGCGGCATGGGCCACCACCTCCTGCCAACCTACGGCGTGGGCACGGATCACAGCGAAAAAACCTGGCGCAATGTGCTGCGGCAGTTGGTCAGCCTGGGCTACCTGAATACTGATGCCAATGGGCACGGCAGCCTGATCGCCACGGCCAAAGCTCGCCCACTTCTCAAAGGTGAAACCACCCTCAGCCTCCGCGAAGACGTGTTGCGGCCGCGCACCGTCAGCCGTGCCGAACGCCGCCCCAACCGATCGGCCAGCCTCAGTCCTGCCGATCAACCTGTGTTCGATGCGCTGCGGGCCTGGCGACTCGACAAAGCCCGGGAACAGAGCGTGCCGCCATACGTCATCTTCCATGATGCTACCCTGACCGCCATCGCGCAGATGCGCCCTAGCAGTCTGGCGGCCCTGGGCAGCGTGACCGGTGTGGGTGGCCGCAAGCTGGACGCTTACGGAGACGACGTGCTGGCCGTCATTCGTGACCTTGGAAGCGGTTCTCCAACTGGTGGCCCGGCACCAGCTCTCACCCGCCAGCAGGCCGAGGCGGTGCGCGGCATGTCCTCGAACTTGGCCGTCTTGAGTGTTCTGAAGGCTGCACCAGAGACCCCTGCTGCTTCCGCTGTCACGCCCACCACCATCACCAATGCCCTGCGCGAACTCCGCACCAGCCTCAGCCGCGAATCGGGGCACAGCGCGTTCCTGATTTTTCCGAATGCCACGCTAGAAGCCCTGGCCCAGCGCCAACCTCGCAGTATGGCCGATCTGCACGGCATCGCTGGCCTGGGGGAGAAGCGCATTCAGGCCTACGGCGAACGAATTGTGGAAGTGGTTCGTGGCATGACGCCAGATTGATTCTTTGGGATTGGCACTGAACATCATAGGCAGGCCTGGATCGGAGTCTTTACATTGGAATAACTTAGAAGACTAGTAGTTCCAGTATCAAGGTTCAGATTAGATGCCTTCCCCCGGCGTTTTTCGCTGCCGCGCCGTATGGGTGTCTATCTCACGCTGCAAAAAGTAGTTCAGCAGCGTTCGGAGAATAGCAATCGCCGCCAGCTTGCCGATTTCGTCCCAGGTGGGCGCAATGGCCGTCCTAAGAATGTCGGCGGCCAACGTAAATTCCAGCGCTACCGCGAGCCAGCGGGCCAAATCTAGGCGAATTTTTTCTTTGGCAAGGTCAGGCGCGGCGGGGCGGGCGAGGAAAGCCTGTAAAGCCCGCCAGGTAGCGATCAGGGCCGCAATCGTAATGATCAGGGCGGCGGCGGCTTCTACACCCGTCGCCACATATCCTGTCCAGACCTTCACCATGTCTTCCATCTGTTTGTTATAGCGGCCCAAGCGGGCGCGTGATCAGGCGACCTTTGAAGCTCTACAACGTCAGAGCCAGCCGCACGGCTTCTGCCAATCCGCCGTCGTCCACGTGCCCCACGTGGTAGCGGGCGGCCTCACGTGCTGGGGGGTCGGCGTTGCCCATCGCCACCGGATGTCCCACCACACGCAGGGCCGATACGTCGTTTTCTCCGTCTCCGACCATCATCACGCGGTCTAGGGTCAGGCCGTAGCCCGCCGCGATCCGGCGAATGGCGCTGCCTTTGCTGACGCCTGCGCGGGTGGCCGAAATAAACATCACGTCGGGCATCACCGGACTCCCCGAAGGGTGCAGATCCAGTCCGTCATGAGGCTCGCCCACCACTTCTGCCTCCTGCGCTCTGGGCACCACCCACTGCGCCCGAACCCGTGTGCCCACCAACGTTTCGGGTGCACGCGGGGCATACGTCACTCCCAGCAAGGCCGCGTGCCGCTCGGCATAGTCGCCGGGCTGCGTGACTGCCCATTCGGTGTCGGTGTAGACCTCCAGCAGCCGCCCCGTCTGGCGGGCATGGGCGATCAGGTCTTCCAGGGGTTTGTCAGGCATGGGTTCGCTCATGCTTTCGCCGTCTGCAGCATTCACGATGCTCGCTCCGTTCTGAAAAATGTGCCACCCGTCGGCGTCCATGCGCTGGGCATAGGCCAGAGCGTTCCCCACAGCGGGCCGCCCACTGCACAGCGCAATACGGACTCCCTGCGCCCGCGCTCCGGCCAGCGCCGCCCACACATCATCCCGAATCAGGTTGCCAGTTCCCACCAGCGTTCCATCTACATCCACACAGATCAAACCGAGCATATGGCGTGCAGTCTAGGACGTTTTGAGAAGGTGCTGGGTCAGAAATCTAGCAGGGTTGCGGCGTCCACGAGGACCCCACCCCTCCAGCCGCACTGCGTACCCCGTCTGATCGGTGGGGTCTACTCCCGCTTCCAAATCCCTTCTCTATCCAGCACGGCGCAGCCGCCCACATGCACGGCGGTCACGGTCTGTCCGCGCACTTCCACCTCCACTTCCACCTCTCCGGGTGTGCCCAGCGCGTGGCCCTGAAACACCACGCCGCAGGCCCGGTCATGGCGCACCGGCAACTTGCCTTCTGCGGCCAGAAGCGCCATCAACGCGCCCGCCGCGCTACCCGTCACCGGGTCTTCGGGAATGCCCACCGCTGGGGCAAAGTCCCGCGCCGCAAACCGGTTAACCCCCATCGGTGTGTAGGCGTACACACTCACCACGTCCAGCGCCTCCGACAACATCCGAATCTGGGCCAAATCAGGCTCCAGGCCGTCCAGAATTACGCTGTCCAGCAGCGGTACGAACACACTCCAGAGGCCTGTGCTGCTCGCGGCCAGCGGCAAGCCCTTGTGAATCATGCGCACATCTATGCCCAACGCTTCGGCCAAATCGGCGTACAGACTGCGTGGCACGGCCCGCACTTCGGGCAAGCGCTGCCGCATCCATACCCGCGAAGGCACACCTGCGTCACACACCAATTGCAGTGGAATCCGGCCCACCAGCGTTTCCAACACCAAGTCCTGTCCGTCCCAGTGGCCGCTCTGGGCCAGCATCAGTCCCAGCGCCACACTGGCATGGCCGCAAAAATCCACTTCCTGCGTGGGTGTAAAATACCGAACCCGCACCGCGCCGCTCCCCATGCGCGTCACAAACACCGTTTCAGGCGCGTCCAAGAAGGCAGCCAACGCCTGCATTTCCCGCTCCGAGAGGCCGGAAGCGTCCAGCACCACGCCCGCCCGATTGCCGAACCCCGGCGTATCTGTGAATGCACTGACTTCGCTGTACGCGATCATGTCCGGAATCTAGCGTATTCGTGGGTCACGCGTGCGCCACCCAGAAACTGGAGAGAGCGTGGGAGACGGAAAATCTCTGCTGCCTGTGGAATAACTAGATGAGGTTGTACAGCCTATGCCAAGTGTGCCTCCAATAGTTGACTTGGAGGCACACCGTCAGTCTTCAATCCCTATTTCAAGGACGCATCCGCGTCAGCATCCGTGGAAACGGGATCGCCTCACGAATATGGTCGATTCCGGTAATCCAAGCGATCACACGCTCCAGGCCCATGCCGTAGCCCGCGTGTGGCACGCTGCCCACCCGCCGCAGATCCAGGTACCACTCAAAAGCCTCCAGCGGCAACCCCTGCGCTTCAATTCGGCTCTTCAACAACTCGTAATCATGGATGCGTTCGCTGCCGCCAATAATCTCGCCGTAGCCGTCGGGGGCGATCATGTCGTCGCAGAGGGCCAAACGGGGGTCTGCGGGGTCAGGCTGCATATAGAACGCCTTGATCGCCGCCGGATACTTTTCGATCATCACCGGACGGTCAAAGGAACTACCCACAATCGTTTCGTGCGGGGCACCCAGATCGTCGCCCCATTCCACGGGCTGTACATCGGCCTGCACGTTGTCCGGCAAGTCGCCTGCCTCAATTCGGGTGCGAATGATTTCCAGTGCCTTGGTATAGGTCACACGCGGATAGTTGCCTTCCGCTGCGCCCTGCAAGCGGCTTACATCACGGCCCAGCAACTCCAATTCCGTTGTACATTCCGCCAGTACCTGCCGCACAATAAAGCTGATCATCCGTTCCTGCAGGGCCATATTCTGCTCGTGGTTGCTGGGGGCCACTTCCGGCTCAATCATCCAGAATTCCAGCAGGTGGCGGCGCGTTTTGCTCTTTTCAGCTCGGAAGGTCGGGCCGAAGGTATAGACCTTGCCAAACGCCATCGCGCCCGCTTCGGCGTGCAGTTGCCCAGTCTGACTCAGGTAGGCCTTGTCCTCGCCAAACAGGTCAATTTCAAACAGTTCGGTGGTGTCTTCGGCGGCATTGGGGGTAAAAAACGGCGCGTCGAAGCGCACGAATCCCTCGCCATGAAAAAACGTGGTAATGGCCCGCTGCACGCAATCTCGCACCCGCAGTACGGCCCACGGGCGACGGTGCCGCAGCCACAGATGGCGGTTGTCCATCAAAAACTCGATCCCATGTTCCTTGGGCGTAATCGGATATTCCGCGTGGTTCTCGCCAATGGGCGTCACCTCGCGCACGCTGAGTTCCACGCCGCCCGGAGCACGTTCGTCGGCCCGCACTTCGCCCGTGATCCACGCGGCCTGCTCCTGCGTCAGCCGCTTGGCCGCCTCGAACACGTCCTCGGTCACGTCGCCTTTAAACACTGTGCCCTGCACGAAGCCCGTGCCGTCGCGCAGTTTCAGAAACTGAATCTTGCCCTTGCCGCTCTTGTCGGTCAGCCACGCGCCAAGCGTCACGGTCTCGCCGATGTGTAGTTTTAGGTCACGAATAGTGGTGGTTGCAGAGAACTCTAAAGGCATGGCCGGAAGTATAGGCGGGCGGGCTAGACTTCTTCTATGGTTGGCCGATTCGTGTTGCTTCTCCGCGGTGTCAACGTGGGCGGTCACCGCCGCGTGCCTATGGTCGACTTACGCCGCGTGTTGACCGATTTAGGCCTGAGCGACGTGCAAACCTATATCCAAAGTGGCAACGCTGTCTTCAGCAGCGACAGGGGAGAGGCGGAATTGCTGCCCGTCATTTTCATTGCTCTGGAAACGGAATTCGGCTTCCCCATCGTTCTGACCCTCCGCACTGCTGCCGAATGGCAAGCCATGTCAAGTCCTTACCTGGCGGGCAAGCAAACCCATGTAGCCTTCCTGTCTGATCCACCCCAGCCAGAGCGCGTGCTGGCCCTCCAATCTCAAGATTTCGCCCCCGATCTCTGGACGCTCAGTGGGAGAGACCTCCATCTGCATTACCCCAACGGAACTCAGGCGGCGCGGCTGACCCATGCGTTGCTGGAGCGGCGCCTCCATGTGTCTGCAACGGTGCGCAACTGGCAAACGGTGGAAACGTTGAAGGCTCTCATCGGCTGAGGGAACAGACTTTTCACGACTCAGATTTATCGTGAATACTTTCACTTGAAAACTAATCTAGAACCCCGCCAAACCGCAGCGGGGCAGAGACTCAATCTTCCTTACTTCAGAGCGTCATTCATGCCGACGACATCGGCCACTTTCAGGCTTGCGCCGCCCACCAATGCGCCGTTCACATTCGGCTTGGCGCAAATGGACGCAATATTGTCGGGCTTCACGCTGCCGCCGTACAGAATACGGATGCTGTCGGCAGCCTCGCCGTAGAGGGTTCGCAACTCCGCACGAATGGCGGCGGCCAATTCCTCGGCGTCCTCGGCGGTGGCAGTTTTGCCTGTGCCAATGGCCCAAACGGGTTCATAGGCAACCACCACATCGGTGCCTACACCTGCCAGGCTGCCGCGCAACTGGGCAAGCGTGTAAGGCACTTGCTCGCCGCGTTCGCGCACGTCCAGCCCTTCACCCACGCACACAATCGGTGTCAGGCCGCCCGCCTGAGCCTGAGCCGCTTTGGCCGCCACCACTGCGTCGGTTTCGCCGTGATATTCGCGCCGCTCGCTGTGGCCCACCACGGCGTATTTCGCGCCCACATCCTTCAGCATGGCCGCGCTGATCTCGCCCGTATACGCGCCCGATTCGTGGGCCGAGACATCCTGACCGCCGATGGCGACGCCGGAATCTTTCAGAAACCACGACAGGGCTTGCAGGTTGATGGCCGGGGCCATGATCGCCAGTTCGGCGTCCCCCAGCGCCAGCTTGGTCTTCAGTTCCTCGGCCCAAGCGTGGGCTTCCGAGGGCGTTTTGTTCATCTTCCAGTTCAGCGCGAGCAGGTTTTTCATTGGGGCTCCATTCCGTCAAAGACGGGTCTTAAAAAAGTGCGGTCATAGCGGTGCATCAATTCGGGCAATTCTTTGAAGAGGGCTTGACAGACCGGGTCGGCAGCCGACGCTATCCGGTACGTTTCATATGCCGCCAAGCTCGGAAAGGTCAACAGCGCGTAGGCCACGTCGCTCGCGCCCTCGGACGGCATGAAATATCCGTGATGCTGGCCACCGAACCTGCCTACAAGCGTGATCCATTTGCGCCCGTAGACCTCAAAATCAGCTTCGCGCCCAGCCTTGAGTTCGTACCTCAACAAACAAGTAACGGGCGTTATTTCATCGCCTCCACGCCCGGCAGCGCCTTGCCTTCCAGCAGTTCCAGGCTTGCGCCGCCGCCCGTGCTGATGTGGCTCACGCGGTCAGCCTGCCCACTCTTGTTGATGGCGCTCACGCTGTCGCCGCCGCCGATCACGCTGTAGGTATCTGGCCCCAGATCGGCCACGGCTTTGGCAATGGCGTTGGTGCCGCTGGCAAAGGCCGCGAACTCGAACACACCCATCGGGCCGTTCCAGAACACGGTTTTGGCTCCCTGCAAGGCCTCGGTAAACGCCTTCTGGCTGTCCGGGCCGATGTCCATGCCTTCCCAGTCGTCGGGAATATCAGCGGTGGGGACAACGCGGGTGTTGGCCTCCGCGCTAAAGCTGTCGCCCGCGAGCGTATCGGTGGGCAACACGATCTTGTCGCCGTATTTGCCCAGCAATTCACGCGCCTTCTCCAAAAAGTCGTCCTCGTGAATGCTCTTGCCGATCTTGCCGCCCTGCGCCTTGACGAAGGTGTAGGCCATGCCGCCGCCGATCAGCATGCGATCTACCACGGGCAACAGGTTTTCGATGACCAGCAGTTTATCGGACACTTTCGCGCCGCCGATGATGACCACATACGGGCGCTCCGGCTCGTGCAGCAGCTTGCTGAGGGCCACGACTTCGGCGGCCAGCAGGGTTCCGCCCGCGTGCGGCAGGTGCGCCGCCACGCCGCTCACGCTGCTGTGGGCGCGGTGGGCACTCCCGAAGGCGTCCAGCACGAAGGCGTCGCCCAGGCGGGCCAACTTTTCAGACAGGGCCGCGTCGTTCTTCTCCTCGCCTACCTCAAAGCGCACGTTTTCCAGCAGGGCCACGTCGCCGGGCTGCATCTCCTGCACGTCGTTCAGGGTTTCGTCGCTGCTGGGCAGGCTGCCGATAAAACGCACGTCGCGCTTCAACACCTTTTCCAGCGCCTCGGCCACCGGCTTCAGGCTGTATTTGGCTTCTGGCCCGCCCTTGGGACGCCCCAAATGGCTCATCAGCACCACGCTTGCGCCGCCATCCAGCAACGCCTGAATAGTGGGCAGGCTGGAGGTGATCCGGGTGTCGTCTTGCACCACGCCGTCTTTGAGGGGAACGTTGTAATCGACGCGTACCAAGACGCGCTTGCCTGAAACGCTGAGTGAATCGAGTGTTTGCATAGTTGCTCCTTTAAGTTGGGTTGAGCTTTCTGTGATGACTTGCAGCCCGCAGCCGAAAGTCCGTATCAGATCACCAAGCCCGTTTCTGGCCCTTTCGGCTGAAACCGAATGACCCTTCAATACATCCGGCTTTCAATCGTTATGACATGAAAAAAGGGCCACGGGCTAGAGCGTTTCTGCTCAAGGCCCATAGCCCATCCTTCAAGGCTCGTTTAGCCTTTTTCCTGAACGAGTTGGACCAAGTCCGCGATGCGGTTGGAGTAACCCCACTCGTTGTCGTACCACGAGAAGAACTTGATGAGGTTGCCCATGGTCATGGTCAGGCCGCCGTCGATGATGGCGCTGTGGGGGTCGCCCACGATGTCCTGAAGCACGATGGGGTCTTCGGTGTACGAGATGATGCCCTTGTGGCTGCCCTCGGCGGCCTTGCGGAACACGTCGTTCACTTCGGCTACCGTGACTTCACGGCCCACGATGACCACCACGTCGCTGATGGAGCCGACGGGCGTAGGCACGCGCAGAGAGGTGCCGTCGAACTTGCCCTTCAGCGCTGGGTAGACCTGCGACACGGCCTTGGCGGCCCCGGTGCTGGTAGGAATGATGTTCACCGCAGCCGCACGGGCGCGGCGCAGATCGCTGTGAGGCAAATCCAGGATGCGCTGATCGTTGGTGTAGCTGTGAACGGTGGTCATGATGGCCTTCTCGATGCCGAACGCTTCATCAAGCAGCTTCATGGGCGCGCCGAGGCTGTTGGTGGTGCAACTGGCGTTGGAGATGATGTGGTGGTTGGCGGGGTCGTAATCCTGCTCGTTCACGCCCAGCACGATAGAAATGTCTTCGTTCTTGGCAGGCGCGGTGATGATGACTTTCTTTGCGCCGCCCTGAATGTGTTTGCTGGCTCCGGCCCGGTCTGTAAAGATGCCGGTGGACTCGATCACGATGTCTGCGCCCAATTCGCCCCATGGAATTGCGGCGGGGTCGCGCTCGGCCAGTCCTTGAATCTTCTTGCCATTCACGGTCAGGCTGGTGTCGTCATACTCCACGGTGCCGTTAAAGCGTCCGGCGGTGGAGTCGTACTTCAGGAGGGTGGCCAGCGTTTTGTTATCGGTGAGGTCGTTAATGGCGACGACTTCTACGCCGCGTTCTACCAGATTGCGGAAGACCAGACGGCCAATGCGGCCAAACCCGTTGATGCCTACCTTCATACTGCCTCCTTAAAGTTCTACTGAGAAATGTCGAGTGCAACCAGAGTCCGGGCCAGAAGTCCATCATGCTGACCACGCGTGAGCGAGTCTACTCTACCCGGTACGCGGTGGCTTCGTGTCTTCTGGACACCAAGCGATCTTTAGACTGAGTTCAAGCTTGGCTGTTGGTGGTTGTCCGCTCATGTTCGGCCAGCAGCGTATTGGTGGCGTGAAAGCTATAGATTCCTACTGCAAGGTTGATAAACGGCCAGACACTATTTACATCAAGGCTGATGTGGTTAAACACAGAGAAATAAAGCTTGCTAATGATCATGAGAACGGCGACTCCGATCATTACCCGTGCTGCCCAGTTGCTGACGAGCAGCTTTGACCTCTTGGACAATTCCGACAGCAAAACATTGGCAGCGGCTCCGAAGCCAGTCAGGGCGATCAGCAAAATCCACAACAGAAATTCCTCACCGTTCGTTATGAATTTGACCATGACGAGGGCCAAAATCGCGCCGCTACAGCCTAAGCCTGATGGCCTGACACAATTTATGAGAAAGCGTCCCCGGTAGGGGACACTTTCTGTTTGTGAAGACCGAAAATGCCACCGGGGACGCCCCCCGACTGTACCAAGCGATCCTGCCCCACCTCCACCCCGCCCTGTGGAACGACGTCCGCAACGCCCGTACGCTGGCCTGGATGGTCAGCGGCTTGGTGCTGTCCCAGAGCGTTTCCATTCCCTCCTGGCTGCCGCACATCCACTCCCAGGCCACGGTCGCCCAGAGCACCGAACGTCGCTGCCGACGGTGGCTGGAGAATCCAGCCATCGCCCCTGGCAGTGTGTATGGCCCCCTGATTACCCGAGCCTTGCGGGATTGGGGCCCGCATTCCTGACGCTGGCGCTGGACACCAGCATCCTGTTCGGACGCTTCTGTCTGATCCGGGTGGCCGTCCTCTACCGGGGACGCGCGGTACCGCTCGTCTCCCGCGTCCTAGAGCATGCCAGTGCTCAGGTCGGCACCGAACAACTCCTGCCTGTCCTCGCCGAGGTCAAAGGCCTGCTGGATTTTCTTGGGCTGCACGATGTTCGACTCCTGGCGGATCGGGGTTTTTGCGACACGGCCTTGATGGGCTGGCTCCGCGTCTGCGGATGGCACTTCCGCATCCGCATCAAATCGAGCCTGATTCTGGCCGCTCCAGACGGGCAACGGGTCTGCACCATCGGAAATCAAACTCGCAGCGCGAAACGCGCTGCTTCCACAACGTCACGATCACCGGACACCGATTTGGGCCGGTGCATGGCTCTGGGCCGTCCACGGACGGCCCAGAGCAGTGGCAGGTGGTGAGCGATGAACCCACCAGTCGTGCAACGTTTGCTGAGTACGGCGAGCGCTTCCAAATAGAGGAAGGATTCTTGGATGATAAGAGTGGCCTCTTCGGTCTGGAGGACTCCAAACTGCGTGATGCCGCCAGCCTCGAACGCCTGATCCTGGTGATCTCTGTGGCCACGCTCCTGCTCGTCTCCGAAGGACTCCAGCTCGTGCAGCAGGGTGTGCGCAGAACCATTGATCCCCATTGGAACCGCGCCCTGAGCTATTTGAAACTTGGTTTACGCGGCGTCCACTTCGCGCTGAGCCGGGGGCAGGCAGTACTCAACCGCCTGACGCTCCAAGGAGGCGCCGATCCGGCGCCTCCCGGACGTCGCAAGAAATCGCATGTCAGTTCTGTGGACGCTTTAGAAGGCGGCTGGGTGCTCAGATTTCGCTCTCCCTCATAAATTGTGTCAGGCCGTCAGCAGCCTAAGCTCAGCCAGCTCCAAAAACGCTTGTTCGGTGTTGGTAACATGGTCAGATACTAACAGTGCCTGAAGAACTGCTTACGACGAAACCACTACGCCGCCGGCCACCGTGCGGGCGTAGGCGTCCAGGTAACGCGGCACGATCTGGCTAGGATGAAATTTCGTGGTGGCCGCGTTGCGGGCCGCTGCGCCCATGCGCTGATACAATTCACGGTCACGCAGCACCCGCAGCGCGGCGTCGGCCATCGCGTCCACGTCGCCGACCTCGGCCAGAAATCCGGTCACGCCTTCTTCCACCACTTCCGGAATGCCCCCGGCGCGGGTCGCCACCACCGGAACCTCGCAGCTCATAGCTTCCAGCGCAGCCAGCCCGAAGCTTTCATTGCTGCTGGGCAGCAAAAACAGGTCGCTGATGCCCAGCACCGTCTGAACATCGGGGAACGAGCCGAGGAAATGCGTGCGCCCGATAACGCCCAACGTCTTCGCCAACTCAAACGCGCGGGGCCGCTCCGGGCCGTCTCCGATCATCAGCAGGCGGGCCGGAATCTCGGAGGCCACCCGCGCAAAAATCTCGATCACGTCCTCTGCACGCTTCACGGGCCGGAAGTTGCTGACATGCACCAGCAAGGCCTCGTCGGGATGGGCAAAGCGGGCGCGGACGGTGGGGTCGGTAATCCGCACGAACCGCCCCGCGTCCACAAAGTTATGAATAACCTCTATTTCGCGGTCTATGCCGAACAGTTCCCGCGTCTGGTCGGCCAAAAACTGAGACACCGCCGTCACATGGTCACTGCGTTCTATGGCGTGCCGCGTGGTGTGCCGGAAAGCGGGTTCCGCGCCCACCAGCGTGACGTCGGTGCCGTGCAGCGTGGTCATCACCCGCGTTTTGCCCGTAATGCCGCGTGCATGGATGGCCGCCGTCGCGTGCGGAATGGCGTAGTGCGCGTGCGTCAGTTCCACGCCCTTTTCCAAAATGACTTCGGTCAGGGTGTTGGCCGCCGCCAATTCCGGGTAAGGCTGATCGAACAGGGCGTAGGCGAAGCCGCTGACCTGATGAAAAAACGGCCCCTGTACGCCGCCGTGTCCTGACAGCCGGAACGGTTGCGCCGATCCCACGAAATGCACCTCGTGGCCCGCCTGCGCCACCATCAGCCCCAGTTCGGTGGCGACCACGCCCGAGCCGCCCGCGCTGGCATGGCATAACACGGCCACCTTCAACGGCGGCTCCTGCACACGGAACAATCAGAAAAAAATAAGAGAAAGTGGGTCATGGCTGCGGAGTATAGGACTCCCTTCACGTCACAAGCGTGTCAAGCACAGCCTATTCAGGTTTCGAGTTTCTGAAGGAACAGGTTGGGGCGGGGTAAATACCATTGCTGGCACTGCCGCACCCCCCACCCCCACTTCATGATCTCACATTGTCATTATTGCTACTCTTTTCGGCGGGAATCGCACGGACAGCGCCTCAGCGGTTACCTAAGCTCAGCCAGATATGCTCGCTGTTCTCACTGATTCTACATGTGATCTTCACCCAGACACCGCCCGGCAGTTGGGCATTCACACCGTTTCCCTGAGTGTGAACCTGGGCGCACGCTCGCTGCTGGACTGGCAAGAAGTTGACCCCGACGCCGTGTATGACCACTTGCGGGCAGGTGGCAGCGTCAGTACAGAGCCGGTCACCACCGACGCCTTCGAGGCGGCCTACCGAACGCTCCTGCAGACCCACGAGCAGATCATCTCCATTCATATTTCCGGGCAACTCTCAGAAACGGTGAAGCACGCCCGTGAAGCCGCCGAGCGCCTGGGGGCCGCCCAGCGCATTCATATCGTGGATTCGGGCCTCGCTTCTGCGCCGCTGGCCGAAGCCGTGATCGCTGCCCGTGAAACGGTGCAGGCCGGAGGCACAGCCGAAGCCGCCCGCCAGGCTGTAGAAACTGTGGGCCGTGACCTGCACGCCGAATTCACTGTGCCTAGCCTCGAATACCTGCGCCGGGGCGGACGCATTGGCCGCGCTCAGGAATTTTTCGGCAACGTGCTGGGGATGCGGCCTGTGCTGGCCTTCACCAACGGGCAACTGAAGGCCATCCGGCGGGTGCGGGCGACTGGGGCCACGCAGGAGTTGCTGGAAGCCCTCAAAGTCCGTTATGGCACGACGCCCCTGAGTGTGACCATTGCGCACGCAGGACGCGACCCGGTTCGCATTGCCGAACTCCGCGCCGCCATGATCGCCAGTGGCCTGAATGTCGCTAAAGGCCGCGTACAACTGATGGGGCCAGTGGTCGGAGCGCATGTGGGGCCGGGAACCTATGGGTTTATGGCGCGGTCTGTAGAGGCCTGAGGAACGTGGTGGGTAGACCGTAGGAACAGATGAAGGGGGCCGGAGCGCGAATGCTCTGGCCCCCTTCGAATGTGCGCTCTAGCTCTGGCGCGTCAGATAGGCTTTCCCGCCTTCCACATCTGCTTCAAACCCCTCGGCCACGCCGAAGCTCAGGCTGGTCGCCAGCGTTTCCCCGGCGATGAAGTCCTGCCACGCCTCTGCCGCGTCCCGTGGGTCGCCTTCTAGCGCCAGCACCAGCGCAATCCGGTCTTGCACCTGAAAGCCCGCTGCCTTCCGCGCTTCCTGCACGCCGCGCACGAGGTCGCGGGCCAGACCTTCCAGCACCAGTTCCCGCGTCAGGGTGGTGTCGAAAGCCACGAGATACCCGGCACTCTCGGCAGCGGCCACCCCTTCCGGCGAGCGGGCATCGACCAATACGCTGTCGGGCGTCAGTTCAAACTCGCCCACCGTAAAGTTCTGGCCCGCCTGTACCGCCCCAGCCACCGCCGCCGCGTCTGCCGCCGCCAGGGCCGCCTTCAGCGCGGGCAACTGCTTGCCGTACATCTTGCCGATCACGGGCAAATTGGGCCGCAGGCTGTATTCAACCAAGTCGGTCACGGCCTCCAAGAAGGTCACGCCCTTCACGTTCAGTTCCTCGGCAATCTGGCCCTCGAAGCGGCGCAGGGACTCCGTGCGCTCTGGCGTGCCTGCCCGCACCGTCACACCCGCCAGAGGTTGCCGGGTCTTGAGGTTGTGCGCCCCACGCACCGCACGGCCCAAGTCCACGACCTTCATCACTGCGTCCATTTCTGCGGTCAGCACCAAATCCAGCCGCTCTGGGCGCACCTGCGGCCACTGGGTCAGATGCACACTGTCCTGCCCCTGCTTGCCCGTCAGGTTGCGGTACAGCGCATCGGCCAGGAACGGTGTAAATGGCGCGGTGAGTTGCGACACCACCAAGAGTGCCTCGTGCAGCGTGGCATACGCGGCAGTGTCCACCTGCCCGTCCTCGCCCCAGAACCGCGAACGGTTGCGGCGCACATACCAGTTGCTCAGGTCGCCCACAAAGCGTTCCAGCGCCCGCCCGCCTCCACGTGCATCGTAGTTGTCCAGCGCGTTGGTCACGTCCTGCACGGTCTCTTCCAGCCTCGCCAGCAGCCAGCGGTCAATTTCTGGCCGTTCCGCCACAGCGGGCGCACCCTGCAAGTCCGGCTGATCCAGGTTGGCGTACAGCACGAAGAACGAATACACGTTCCAGAGCGTGTTCACGTAACTGCGCTGCGCCTCGCCCACCAACCGCTCGGAAAACCTCTTCTGGTCGCCGGGATCAGACGCCATGAACATGTACCAGCGCACGCTGTCGGCCCCATAGCGGTCAAATACCGGCAGCGGCTCGATCACGTTGCCCTTGCTCTTGGACATCTTCGCGCCCTTCTCATCCACGATATGGCCCAGGCAGATCACGTTTTTGTAGGCAGGCTGACCGTACAGCATCGTAGAAATCGCGTGCAGGCTGTAGAACCACCCACGGGTCTGGTCGATCGCCTCACTGATGAAATCGGCGGGATAGTGCCGCTCGAAGACGTTTTTCTGTTCTTCCGTACCGGGCAAGGCTGCCTCGCCTGCCTTATCCAGCAGCAGATGCCACTGGGCATAGGGCACCGACCCAGAATCGAACCAGACGTCCAGTACTTCCGGCACGCGGCGGTAGCTTTTGCCGCCTTTCTCGAAGGTGATGTCGTCGATATATGGGCGGTGCAGATCCAATTCCGACAGGTCGCGGCCCGCCAGTTCCCCTAGTTCGCCCACGCTGCCCACCACGATCAGGTCGCCGTCGTCGGCCACCCAGAACGGCAGGGGCGTGCCCCAGTAGCGCTCCCGGCTGATGGCCCAGTCCACGTTGCCCTCCAGCCAGTTGCCAAAGCGCCCGTTTTTGATGTGCGCCGGAACCCAGTTGATCTTCTGATTCTCCTCCTGCATGCGCTCGGACACCGTACTGGTGCGGATATACCAGCCCTTCTTGGCGTAATACAGGATCGGGTCGCCCGTGCGGTCATGAAAGGGGTACCTGTGGCGCAGCGTGCCCGACCAGAACATCAGGCCGCGTGCCTTCAGGTCAGCGATCAGGCCCTTGTCGGCGTCCTTGAAGAACTTGCCGCGCTCGCCCGTGACCTGCAAGATGCCGTGATCGTCCACACCGAACATGGGCGGTACGCCGTACTTGCGGGCCAGTTCCAAATCTTCCGCGCCGTAAGCAGGTGCTTCGTGCGCCACGCCGGAGCCGTCAGCGGCATTCACGAAGTCGGCCAGCGTCACAAAATGCATGACCGGGCGGCCTTCAGGCGTGCGCTCGTGCAACGCCTTCACGGCCCCCAATTCCGCCGCTACTTCCGGAAACGGCGGCTCGTACTCCATGCCTTCCAACTCCTGCCCCGAAAACCGCGCCAGCACTTCCAGCGGGGCCAAATCCTTGTGCAGACCGCTCAGGCGCTCCACGGCGTCCTCGGCTACCACTACTACACCACCTTGGCCGCGAGCCGCCACATACGTCAGCCCCGCGTTCACCGCCGCCAGCGTATTGCTCGGGAGTGTCCACGGCGTGGTCGTCCAGACCAACAGGCTCAGGCCCACGCGATCCCCTTCCGGCACGCCTGCCAACGCCGCCCGCGCCGCATCCGGCAGCGTGTCCCAGATCACCGGAAAGCGCACGTACACGCTGGGATCGTCCACCATGCGGTAAGAATCCACCTCGCCCAACTCGGCCCGCGACAGCGTGGTGCTGATGCGCGGACTGAGAGGTACCACCTTGTAATCCTGCTGCACCAGCCCTTTGGCGTGCAGACGGGCCAGCAGGTTCCACACCGACTCGATATAGTCGTTCTTGTACGTCACATAGGCGTTGTCCAAGTCCACCGAATAGCCGAGGCGCTGCGTAAACGTGTTCCAGTCCTGAATGGTTTCCCACACGCTGGTGCGGCACAGGCGGTTAAATTCCTCCAGTTCGGCGCGGCTGGCCCCGTGGTTGCGGCCCTGCAATCCCAGTTTCTTCTCCACGCTGATTTCTACGGGCAGGCCGTGCGTATCCCAACCGCCCTTGCGCGTCACGTGGTACCCCTGCATCACCTTGTAGCGCGGGAACAGATCCTTGAAAGACCGCGCCAGTACGTGATGCAGTGCGGGCTTGCCGTTGGCGGTGGGCGGCCCTTCATAGAACACGAATTCCGGCTGCCTCTCGCGGCGCTCCTGCGTGCGGGCAAACACATTGGTCGCCTGCCAGTGAGCCAAGACTTCGGCCTCCATGTCCTTGAAACTGGGCTGCGAAGGCACGGGCGAGAAGGTGAACGTGGGATGGTCGGTAGGGGGCTTGGTCATGGGATGTCCTTTTGGGTGAGGCGGTAAGTTCCTAGGGGCAGAGTCTAAGGGTGCTGTGTTTAAGGGGCTGAGGGTCTAAGGTGCAGAAAGTTGAGGTCGTGTGGGGTTGCCGTTCCTAGACCCTTAGACCGCCGTCAAATCAGTCCACGATAAACAACCTCGCGCCCACTGTCCCCGTGCTGGAGCGGTGGGCCTCTGCGCCGTCGGCCACCTGATAGCTCATGCCTGTGCGGAGAGTAAAGGTGCGGCCATCTTCAAGCTCGGTCAGCAACTGGCCTTCCAGCACCAGCAGCACGTGGCCTTTGCTGCACCAATGGTCTGCCGTGTAACCGGGGCTGTAGTCCACCATTCGCACCCGCGTCTGATTCTCGGCAGGGCCAAAATACTGCGTGCGCCACGTGGCCGCCCCACGTTCGCCGGGGTGGTGTGTGGCGGCAATGGTGGCCCAGTCGGTCACGCCAAACGGAATATCGGTGAGTTGCATAGGGAAACCTCGCGGAGGAAGAGGGGACGGCGGCACAAAAAAACGGCACGCCACAGCGGAATTGCTGGGACGCGCCGGGCATGCAATCTTGCCATACGGTTGTGCGTGGTACCACCCAACTTCACCCCCCAACTTCGCCAAAAAAAGTGTGGGAGTCTCGTTGCGGCCCTCTGTCGGGGGGTGTCCGGGGCGGTCTAATCGGCCTGTGGGGCCTTTCTTCGCCCAGCGCGGCAGGAGATCTTCGGTGGGTGTGGCTGGCATCAGGCTTTCACCGTCCCTGATTCGCTGTGGCTGCCCTGCACTGCCTACTGGCCCGACGTTCGCTGCATGTTGTGGCCTCAACTCATCTGGGAGCCGGGGCAGTGCTCATGGTAGGGCGGCATGATAGCAGCGGTCAATGTGCCAGATGACAGAGGCTCTCTGTGGGCGTCTCGCGGCGCAATGCCAGACATTCATAGCCCTCCCTTCCCACTTATAGGTATGCTAGGACTTACGGAAGAACAGCAGTGCCGCAATGGTGCCAGAATCTCTGGCCTCCCGCCTCTGTCCCGCTTTCCGGAGCCAGCCTCCTGCCCACGGTGGGCCGCTTTTCGCTACTGACGACTTGGTCATGGATTCCCGAACAAGTTGCGTCTACAATTCCCTACAGGGAGTGAGAACATGAAATTTTTCACATATACAGCGGTATTTTCAAACTGGAGGGCCGCTTCTTTCAACACTACCGGCCCGCGTCGACAGGTGACACGGGAGCAATGTCTATGACGGACGTTCAGTCGCAACCTGCCCTGCCGTTTCACGAGCTTCAGCAAAAGATTTTGCCCGAACTGCACCTGATTGCTGCCGAGTACGGCATTGAAAATTACCGCAAGCTTAAAAAAGACGCCCTGTCGCTGGCCATCATGGAGCGGCAGGCTGACCGTGACGGGCAGGTGCTGGCGCGCGGCATTCTGGAAATCAGCGCCGACGGTTACGGCTTCCTTCAGTCCGATCTGCTTGACCCCGCCTCGCGCTCCGTGCTGGTCACGGCAGGTGTCATCAAGCAGTTTCACCTGCGTACCGGAGACGATGTTATTGGCCGCGCCCGCAGGCCCCGTGAAAACGAGCGTTACGGCTCGCTGATTCAGGTGGAAGCCGTCAACGGCCTTGACCCCGAAGCCGCCCGCCGCCGCCCCCGTTTCGACGACCTCACGCCCACCTTCCCCGACATTCAACTGGTCTTGGAAGAACCCGGCACCGACGACGGCCTGAGCCTGCGCGTCGTGGATCTGCTGGTACCGATTGGCCGGGGTCAACGTGCCCTGATCGTCGCGCCGCCCAAAGCAGGCAAGACCACCCTGCTCAAAAAGATCGCCAACTCCATCACTCGCAACTATCCAGACGTCACCGTGATGGTCTTGCTGGTCGATGAGCGCCCCGAAGAAGTCACCGACTTCCGCGAAAGCGTGCAGGGCGCACAGGTGATCGCGTCCACCTTCGACGAGCCGCCGCAGCACCATGTCCGGGTGGCCGAATTCGTCCATGAACGCGCCCGCCGCATCGTCGAGGAAGGCGGCCACGTCGTCATCTTGCTCGATTCCATCACCCGCCTCGCCCGCGCCAACAACCTCGTGACGCCTCCCACCGGGCGTACCCTGTCGGGCGGCCTCGACTCCAACGCGCTGCACTGGCCCAAGAAATTCCTGGGCGCGGCGCGCAACATCCGCGAGGGCGGCAGCCTGACCATTCTGGCCACGGCCCTGGTCGAAACCGGTAGCCGCATGGACGACGTGATCTTCGAGGAATTCAAAGGCACAGGTAACGCTGAACTCGTTCTCTCGCGCCGCCTCGAAGAACGACGCATCTTTCCGGCCATGGACATCCTGAAATCGGGCACGCGCCGCGAGGAACTGCTGCTGCAACCCGAAGTCCTGAAAAAGATGTGGCTGATGCGCAAAGTCATCAGCGACATGGATCCCGCCGACGCGATGGAAATGCTGTTGGGGCGCATGGGCAAGACCCGCAACAACGTCGAATTCTTGCAGGCCCTGGCAGGCGGCTGACCCTCTGCCTGTGCCCGCCGTTCCTTCTTTCCCGCCGCCTGTTTCCCCTGTGGGCAGGCGGCTACCCCTGACCGGAGTTTGTTAGTGCCTGACCGTTCCCGCCCCAATTCAGCCTCTCTCGCCCTGACCCTGCTCGCGTCGTTGTCCATCTCTGCCCACGCCGCGCCGCTTGTTCCCGATCCCGCCGCACTGCTGTTGCCCGCGCCAGCCGTGCGCCTGGAGCGCGACGAAACCGCACCAACCCTCCTGATCGTGACCGACACCCGCCAGACCTCGGCGGCAGTGGCCCGGCGCTACGGCGTGCCCGCACAGGACGTAGACCTGCTGCCGACCACCGAGCGAGGTGTGCGCGTGCGCCGCGTCACACTGGCCCCGCAGCAGTCTGCCGCCGTCCCAGTGCGGCCCGCGTCGGTCATCGACTACACCGTTCGGCCGGGCGAAACTCTTGATTTGGTGGCCCGCCGTCACCGCCTGACCCTGATTGAACTGCTGGGGGCAAACCTAGAGCGCGAAAGTTTAGATGACCTGAAAGCAGGCGAAATCGTGCGCGTGCCCACCGCCGAGACGGGCGTCCTCGTGCGGATCAAGCCCGGTCAAACCGCCCTGTCCCTGATCGCAGGCTACGGCGCAGACCTTCAGGCCACCGCGCAGGCCAACAGTGTCCTGCCCACCGAACTCCGGGTCGGAGACGAAGTTTTGTTGCCCGGCATTTTGGCCGAAGATTTTCACGAACAACTGGTGGAACGCCGCGAGAACGAGGAAAAAGCCGAGGCCGAGGCCCGGATTCTGGCCCAGTACACCCGCTTCACGCAGTGGAAAAAAGACCGCGAACGTGCCCGCCTGCAGGAAAGGTACGCGAAGCAAGCCAAGTATGAAGCGTACCTTGCCTTCAAACAGAGCCAAGAACGCGCCCGCTTGGAGCAGCGCTACGCCAACCAAGCCAAATACGAGGCGTACCTTGCGTGGAAAACCAGTCCGGAGCGCCAGAGCATCATTGCCGCCTATCAGCGTCAGGTGCAGTTCGAAGCGGCGCAGGCTGCCCGCCGCGCCCGCGAGCGAGAAGCCCAGCAGCAGGCCGCCGCCAACCGCGCCGCTGCGATTACCACTGCCACAAGTTCCAACATAGGCCGGGATGCCAACCGCGTGACGGCGGGCGGCGGCCTCAGCTGGCCCATGCGCTCCTATCGCCTCACCAGCCGCTACGCCGAGCGCGATATTCCCTTCCATCAGCAGGTGTTTCACGGCGGCATCGATCTGGCCGCACCGACGGGCACGCCCATCTACGCGGCGGCCAGCGGGAGCGTCACTCAAAGCGGCTACGGCGCTTACGGCCTGAACGTGTTCACCGACAACGGCAATTCAACGCTGGTCTACGGCCACATGAGCCGCACCGCCGTTTCTGCGGGCCAAACGGTGTCACGCGGCCAACTCATCGGCTACGTGGGCTGCTCCGGCATCTGCACTGGGCCTCACCTGCACTTCGAAATTCGGCTGGGCGGCCAGACGGTTGATCCACTGGCGCTGCTGCCATGACCCAGCCACACGAGGAAAGCGCACCCCTGCACCTGTTGGTCGTGGACGACGAGGCCCAGATTCTGGAATTGCTCGACCTCACCCTGACCATGAGCGGCTTCCTCGTGACCACCGCCCGCAGCGGCCCAGACGCCTTGGCCTTGGCCCAGTCGCAGGCGTTCGACGTGATCGTCCTCGATATCCTGATGACCCCCTGGGACGGTTTCGAAACCGTGCGCCAGTTGCACGCGGCCCTCGGCGCGGCCTTACCCCCGGTTGTCTTTTTGTCCGGCCTCAACCGCGCCGCGCAAGTCCCCGACCTCGGAGACGCCCTGATCGCCGCCTACCTTGTCAAGCCATTTCGCCCTTCTCAACTTGTCGAAGTGATCGGCCAGGTAGCCCGCGCCGCCCGAGACCGCCAGTCAGACTGACCCCATTTGCATCCCTCATCTGGCCCTATCATTGGGGTCAGATTTTCTTTACGCTCTGTTCATGACCGACTCCCAGACTGGCTCTTCTCAAACGGGCACGCAGCAGATCAAGCAAGGCTTTGCCGAGATGTTCAAGGGGGGCGTGATCATGGACGTGGTCACCGCCGATCAGGCCCGAATTGCCGAGGCTGCCGGAGCAACTGCCGTGATGGCCCTGGAGCGCGTGCCCGCCGACATCCGCAAAGACGGTGGCGTGGCCCGCATGAGCGACCCCTCCATGATCAAGGAAATCATCGCCGCAGTTACGATTCCGGTGATGGCCAAGGCCCGCATCGGTCACATCGTGGAAGCGCAGATTTTGCAGGCGCTCGGCGTGGATTTCATCGACGAATCCGAAGTGCTGACCCCCGCCGACGACCAGTTCCATATCCTCAAGCACGGCTTCAAAGTGCCCTTCGTGTGCGGAGCCAAGAACCTCGGAGAAGCCCTGCGCCGCATCGGAGAAGGCGCTTCCATGATCCGCACCAAAGGCGAGGCCGGAACCGGCAACGTGATCGAGGCCGTGCGCCACGCCCGTACCATCCTGGGCGAGATCCGCGCCATCCAGACCCGCCCGCCCGAAGAACTGATGACAGTGGCCCGCGACCTTCAGGCTCCCTACGACCTGATTCAGTACGTCCACGCGCACGGCAAACTGCCCGTCGTCAACTTCGCTGCGGGCGGCATCGCCACCCCCGCCGACGCCGCCCTGATGATGCACCTCGGTCTGGACGGCGTCTTCGTGGGCAGCGGGATCTTCAAGAGCGATAATCCCGAACGCCGCGCCCACGCCATCGTGAAGGCCGTGACCCACTTCGATAACCCCGATATGCTGGCCGAAATCAGCGAAAACCTCGGCGCACCCATGACCGGCATCAATATCGACGACCTGATCCCCGCCGAGCGTCTGGCGTCTCGCGGCTGGTAAGAACATCGCCGTTCAGCCCTGGCTGAACCGAGCAAAGCGAGCAGCGAACAACAGACGTCAGAACAATTACCCCACCATTCACCACCCGAACAGGGGAGACGGCCACCACCGTTCTCCCCGTTCCCATGAGGTTTCTCTATGACTCAGCCCACACTCGGCGTCCTGGCCCTGCAAGGCGCATTCCGCGAACACCGCCAACGCTCAGAAACACTCGGCGCAACTGTCCAAGAAGTTCGCCTGCCCGCCGATTTGCGCGGTCTGTCCGGTCTGATCATTCCCGGCGGCGAAAGCACCACGATGGCCCGCCTGATGACCGATTACGCCCTCTGGCAACCCGTGCGCGACTTCTATGCACGCGGCGGGGCGATCTGGGGCACCTGTGCCGGAGCTATTTTGCTGGCCCGCGACATTCAGGGCGCACCGCCTCAATTTGGTGTGCAGGACAGCCTGAATCTGATGGATATTCAGATTCGCCGCAACGCTTTCGGACGACAGGTGGACTCCTTCACGACGCCGCTGACTGTCACGGGCCTGGTGCAACCCTTTCCAGCAGTGTTCATTCGCGCCCCCGTGATCGAAAGCGTGGGCGAGGGCGTGGAAATTCTGGCCGAGCATAGCGGTCAAGTCGTCCTGGCCCGCCAAGGCCGTCTGCTCGCCAGTTCATTTCACCCCGAATTGACGCCTGACCCCCGCCTACACGAGCTGTTCCTCAGCTTGGTCAACGCAACGGTATTGGAAAACGCCTGATAATCGGACAAATCATTCACGACAAATCTAACTCGTGAATGATTTCACTTTCGTGTTCCCCGCCTTCATCACACCCGTTCCACTGTCCCCGCCAACCGCGCCCGTTCTGCCGCAAAGGCCATCCGGTGCGAATCCAGAGACTCGGCCAGTGGGGTAGGGGGCGCAGACTGGCCCCGCAAAAATGCCAACCATGCGGCCACCAGCCCCACATCCCCGCCGCCGTGATTGCCTGCGGCGTCTACCGTCCAACGTTCCACCTCACCCGTGCGGAAGTCGTGGCGCTCCAGTTCCCCCCGCTCCATCTGCCCGCGCAGTTCGCCGTGCGTGCCCAGGAGCTTCAGCGTGCGCGTGTTGTTGTGCGTCAACGCGCTGACGGTGAGTTGCGCGATGACGCCGTTGGCAAACGTAACGGTCATGGCCTGATGATCGGCCACATTATTCCCGCCGCTATACACGCAGCGGCCATACGGCCCGTGTGCCAAAGCATCAGCCAATGTCACTCCACCCGCCGTCAAGACTGTTACGGGCCACACCACCGGATCACGCCCGCCGTAAATCACGCGGGCATCGTATGGACAGGCCACCACCGGGCACGTCACGCAGCGATCTGAGGCCCCGACCGGAGCTTCTTCAGGCCGGAAATGATGCAGGCCACCCTCACTGGACACCCGCACAGGCGGCGCACCCGCAAACCAGCGCAGCAAGTCCAGATCATGCCCGCTTTTGGCGAGGATAAACGGCGCGGCAGGCGGGCTGGAGCGCCAATTGCCCCGCACAAACGAATGCGCGTAATGCCAATACGCCACATTCTCGGCATGCTGAATACCCACCAATCGCCCCAATCTACCGGAATCCAACACCGCCCGCACTGCCCTAAAAAAGGCAGTGGCCCGCAACACATGGCACACCGTGACCCGTCCAGAAGACGACGCTTCTGCCGCCAGCAACGTTTCTAATTCGACTTCCTGCAGGCAGATGGGCTTTTCCAAAAGTACGTCGTAGCCCAGCGCCAACGCCCGCAAACATGGCTCCACATGCATGTCGTCAGGCGTGGCGATCACCAGCGCATCGGCTACCCGGCCCAGTGCAAAAAACGCATCGGCATCGGCAAAACAGGCGCCTGTGCCCAGCCCATGCCGCACCGCGACTTCGGCCAGGCGTGCAGGTCGGGAGTCGACCAAATGCGTAATGCTTGCGCCCAGCGCGGTCAGATGCCGGGCGTACACATCCGCGCCCCGGTTGCCGCAGCCGAGGATAGCCACCGAAGTCACGCCCGCTCCACGCCCCAGCCCACGCCGCCCGGCCTCTGCACTGTTCCGGCCTGCCAGTCCAGCCCGATATAAGGATCATCAGCTAGCAGCAAGGCCCCGTCCAGGTCGGCCCAGTCGCATGCGCCCGCCAACTGTGCCGCCGCCGCGATGCCCAGTGAGCTTTCGATCATGCAGCCCATCATGACCTGTAGGCCGTGCGTGCGGGCCAGTCTCAGCGCATGTAACGCTTGCAACGGGCCGCCTAATTTTGCCAATTTCAGGTTCACGCCGTCAAAGGCCGCCGCCAACGCGGGCACGTCCGATACATGGTGCAAGCTCTCGTCGGCCACGATGGGCACGTGGGAAACCGCCCGCAGTGCGGCGTGGCCTTCCAGATCACCCGCTACGAGGGGCTGCTCCAAAAGTTCCACGCGGGCCGCGTCCAGCACGCCCAGCATCCGTTTCGCCTGCGGGCGCGTCCACGCGGCGTTGGCATCCACCCGCAGGGCCACGTCGGGCGCTTCCTCGCGCAGGGCCTCCACGATCTGCTGATCCCGGTCTGTTCCCAGCTTGACCTTGAGAATCCCGTGCCCGCGCCCTGCCGCTTCCCGCGCCTGTCGCCGCATATCAGGCAAGTCGGCGAGGCTGACGGTGTAGCTGCTTTCGGGAATGGGGGCGGGGGAGAGGCCCAGCAGCCGCCAGACCGAGAGTCCCACCCGCCGGGCGCACCATTCCAATGCGGCCATTTCCAACGCACATTTGGCGCTTGGATGGTGAAAAGGCATCAACGCCGTGAGCCGGGCATGCAGGCCGTTCCAGTCCCATGGATCAGTCAAGGCCCCGGCCAGCAAGGGCAGCACCGCCTCCACCGTGCCCCGCGTTTCGCCGTAAAAGGCATTGGGCGCGGCCTCGCCCTGCCCGGTCACGCCTTCATGCGTGAGGCTGACGAAGGTACGCGGATATACCGAATGCGTCCAGCGGGCAATCCCGAACGGCTGCGCAGTGTGGAGTTCCAGTGTTTCCCACGAGAGTGTCTCCCAACTGGCCTGCGTACTCAAACCGTCCACCGCCCGAACCCCTTGCAACTCGCCGCCAAGCGCGTGCCGTAGTCGCCCTCCCCAAACGTTTCCACCGTGACCCGCATATGCGTCGCGTTGGCGTGTACCATGCGCCGTTCGTCCAGCATGATGCCCACGTGACCGGGAAAAAACGCCAGATCGCCACGTATCGGCTCAGCCACTGCCGTCAGTTCCACTTGCTGCAAGTCGGCGTCACGCGCCATGGCCCGGCCAAACGCCGCATAGGCCAACTGCGACAGTCCCGAACAATCCAGTCCCCACGCAGAACGCCCGCCCCAAACATACGGAACCTCCAGAAAACGCAGCGCAAAGTCGGCCACATCACCGCCCGCCACAGGCAAAAAGCACACCGCCTGCACCCACGCCGCCGCGCCGTCCGGCAGGAGCACAGGCCGCCATACCCGGCCCCCTTCCGTTACGCTCTCGCCGCTGTCCTGCACCACCACGGCCCCGAAACACAGCTCAGCCACGAGGGGCGCACTGACCTTTGGGCGGGCATACGCATGGGCACGTAAGGCCGTGACTGTCAGTGTTTCTCCGGTAGGAAACCCGTTCAGCACCCCCGCCGCCCGCACCCAGCCCGGATACCTGTCGTGTCCGGTTTTGACCCACGCCCAGCCTGCTTCCCGCCACAGCACCGACACCGCTTCACCCGGCAAGGCCTCGCTGACCTGCTCGGCCCCCTCATCCGGCGCGGCCCGCAGGCTCAGGCGGGCATTCCCGGCCCAGCCCGCTTTTGCCGTCAGCCAACGCCAATCCTCGCCTTCCACCTGGCCCTCCAAACTGGCTTCGGCCAAGCGGCGTTCGGGGTCGTAAGCGTGCAGGCGCGGGTCTAGGGTGGGTGCAGCAGTCATAGCCTCAGCCTAAGGCATTGGGTGGGGTGTGGGCAGTGGATTGTGGGGCAAACAGTCCAGGTCTATGCCAACTCCCGCTTCACAAATACCGCGTCATCCACCGCGCCCAATTCTCCCCCAGAACCCCGCGCCGCACCTCTGCTGGCAGCACGTCCACACTGCCCGGCACATCACGGTAGGAGTCCACCCCTGCCGGACATTTCTCCTGCCCGAATCCGCCGTCCAGATCAGTGCCGAGGGCCACCCGCTCCCACCCGATCAGGCCCGCATAGTGCTGAGCGTGATCCGCCAACCTGCCCAGCGGCGCACGCGGATCGCTGTCCTGCCAGCCGGGCTGCAAGAACTTTGAAGGATAGACCAGTCCGATCACGCCGTCCTTTTCGGCAATGGCCCGCGCCATGTCGTCGGTCAGATGTCTATTGCCCTCCACGATGGAGCGGCTGTTGGCGTGCGTGGCAATCATCCTCGGATGCAACTCTGCCGCGTCCCAGAAACTGGCATCGTCCAGATGCGAGGCGTCCAGTGCGATCCCCAGTGACGCCATTGCTCCCACCAGTTCCCGCCCCGCCGCCGTGAGTGGGCCGGGCGCTTCTGTGCCGCCTGCGTACCGGGTGCGCCCCCACGCTGGCCCAATGACCCGCACGCCCGCCGCCGCCCAGAACGCCAGATCATCCACATCCCGTACCGGGTCAGCGCCTTCCATCAGCAGCACCACTCCGGGCGGCGCGCCCTCCAATGCCACATGCGCCGCCACCTCCGCTCCCGTCCTCAGCAACCGCAAGTGCCCGTCATCTTCCCAGCGCCGGTACTGCTCCAGTTGCCCCAATGCCTGCCGCCGCGCCCCGGCATGGTCGGTGTACCCGTCTGGACTCTGGATAGGATGGTGATCTGTACGCGGCAGGGCAAACAGCGTGCCAAAGCATACGCGCAGGCCCGCCGCCTGCATTTCCGGGAAGGTGACGGTGGCCGTTTCGCCCGCCACCGGGTCGCTGCGCCGCAAGTCCGCCAGCGGTAAGGTCAGGTCTCGTCCCAACGCGGCATTGAAGGCCAAGTCCAGATGTCCGTCGATCAGCATAGGCGGCATTGTAGTAGGCAGCGGTGCAGGCTGGGGCATGGAGGGCTGGGGCCGCCCCCCGACTTCTGCGAACCTTGACCCTCCGCCCCGCCTGACCCCCCGGAACGCTATGCTGCCCCGCGTGCGTTCTCTTCAGTTCCGACATGGTTTAGCCACCCTGCGCTACGACGCGGCAGGCCAGGGTGAACCGATGGTGCTGATTCACGGCCTCAGCGGTTCGGGTCGGTGGTGGCGGCGCAATGTCCCCGTGTTTTCGCAGTCCCACCGTGTCTTTGTCCTCGACCTCGCTGGATACGGCGGCGCACGGCGGCAGCGTTCCCTCGGCGTGCGCGAGGACGCGGCCCTGATTGCCGCGTGGCTGGACAACCAGAACCTGACAGGCGTGACCCTGATCGGCCACAGCATGGGCGGACACATCGCCCTGCGCGTGGCCCAACTGCGCCCACAGCGGGTCAGTCATCTGGTCTTGGCCTGTGCCAGCGGCCTGCTGGACGGTCATCCGGTGCGGGTGGCCCTCAAACTGCCGCGTGCCGTGGTGACCGGGCGCAAATCCTTCGTGCCGCGCATCTTGCTGGACGCCGCCCGCGCAGGCCTGCCCAACATGTGGCGCAGCACCCTGCACCTGCTCGGAGACAACGTGCTGGACGTGTTGCCCGGTCTGAGCGTCAGAACACTGGTGATCTGGGGCGCACGCGACGCACTCGTGCCCCCCAAGCTGGGCCGTGCCCTCGCCGCTGCCATTCCCGGCGCACGCTACGAGGAAATCGCGGGGGCAGGCCACGTGGTCATGGTGGATGCCCCCCGGCAATTCAACTCGCTGGTGCTGAACTTTTTGCGTGAAGGCACGACTCAGTGACCGCGACAGTTGAAACGTTACACCCCGGAACATCCCACTTCACCCGCGTGAACGGCCTGCAGACCCACGCCTGGGTACGCGGCGACGGCCCCCCGCTGGTGCTGGTGCCGGGGCTGGGCTGTGCGTCTTGGATGTATGTCCGGGTGTCGCGTGAGTTGGCCCGCGAGCGCACCGTGTACGTGTACGACCCGCCCGGTCACGGCTTCAGCCAGGGCCAACGCGACTATCCACGCAGGATGGAAGACCTGACCGATCACCTGGCCGAGTGGCTGGTGGCCTGCGGCCTGAACTGTGCGCCGCTGTTCGGGCATTCGCTGGGCGGCGAGGTCATTTTTGATCTGGCGGCCCGCTATCCCACCTGCACCTCGGCCCTGATTGCCTGCGCTCCCACCGGCATTCCCGAAAACCCCAGCGTGACCATGCAAATCCTGCGCCTGCTGCGCGACCTGCCCCGCGAGCGCTTGCCCCTGCTGCTGCCCGCCCTGGGCGCCTATTCCACCAGCGGCTTTGCCCTGATGCTGCGGCTCGCCACCGACCAGAGCCAGCACGACACCGGGCCACTCCTGAAGAAGGTGCGGGTGCCGACTCTGCTGCTCGACGGCGACGCCGACCCGGTCATTCAGTCTTGGACGGTGCAGGAGATTCGCCGCGCCATCCCTGAAGCGTTGGTGCGAACTGTGCCCGGCGGCACCCACGCCCTCACCGATTCGCACCCCAAAACGGTGGCCCGCTACACGCTGGATTTCTTGCGGCAGGTCGAAGAGGGCCAATCTCAGGGGTCAGCTCTTCAGTGTCATCCGTGAATGCCAAGTCAAATCTGCTTTGACGCAATCCTATTGCTTTAACCGACCCGTCTAGGCACTTCAGCGCAACCCTGTTGCTAGACTAAGCCTTCTCAATGCTACACTCAGTCAAATGTTCGAGGATACCCACGACCACCACGTACTCCTGACGCCCGGCCCCACCCCGATTCATCCCCGCGCCCAGAAAGCCCTGATGCGCGGGATGCTCGGCCACATGGATCCCGAAGTGTTCGCCCTGAACCGCGAAATTCAGGCCGACCTGCGCGTGATGTACGGCACGGAACCCGAAGCCTTCACCGCGCTGCTGGCGGGCACGGGCAGCCTCGGTATGGAAGCGGGCTTCGCGAATCTGGTGGAAAAGGGCGACGAAATTCTGGTCTGCGCCAACGGCAGCTTCGGGCGGCGCATGGCCGAGATGGCTGCCCGCTACGGCGCTCATGTGCGGCTGGTCACGGCTCCACTGGGCGAAGCGATCAAGCCCGAAGACGTGGCCGCCCACCTCGACGGTGTGGCGATGGTGGCCGTCGTCCACGGCGAAACCAGTACGGGCGTGCTGAATCCCGTGCCCGAAATCGCTAAGCTGGTACGCGGCAGCGGCGTGTTGCTCACGGTGGACGCCGTGACGACTGCCGGAATGGAACCCTTCCATATGCAGGACTGGGGCGTGGATTACGCCTATACGGGCGCACAAAAATGCCTCTCGGCCCCGCCCGGACTTGCGCCGATTGCCATCAGCGAGCGTGCGTTTGCCCGCTACGCTGCCCGCCGGACACCCACGCCGCTGTGGTACTGCGATTTCGAGGGGCTGCGCGACTACTGGGTGGAGCATACCTACCACCACACCATTCCCGTGAATCTGCACTACGCCTTCCACGCCGCCCTGCAAGCCGCATTGGAAGAAGGCCTGGACGCCCGCAAACTGCGGGTGCAGCAGCTTGGGCAGGTCATCACCCGCACGCTCGCACCGCTGGGATTCTCCCACTATGTGCGCCGCCCCGAAGACCGCCTACCCACCGTGCTGGCCCTGCGGTTGCCCACTGGCATGGATGATTCCGCCGTGCGTCTGGCCCTCCGCGCCCGCGAAATCAGCGTGACAGGCGGCCTCGGCCCCACCGCTGGCGTGATCTGGCGCTTGGGTCTGATGGGAGAAGCCGCCCGCCCCGCACCGTACCGCGCCCTGATGGTGGCCCTTCAAGACCTGATGGGCGCACCCGGCTTGGTGGCCCGCTACGAGGAAGAATTGCAAGTGGCGGGGCTGGTGGGGGAGAAGCAGGGCGTACTGGTCTAAGCAAAGCTCAAAAAGAAAGAGGCATCTGCACACGCGGACGCCTCTTTCTTCTTTTGCACCCTTTCTACATCTTCCCCGTGCGAATCACATCGGCGATCACGGGCGGCAGGTTCCACGCCATGATGTCGAAGGCGCTGGACGCAAAATCGTACGTGACCTTATGCAACGACACTTTGGGTCTGCGGCCCACACAATCCACAATGGCTACATCTGCGCCCGGTTCGTGGTTCAGGCTCAGACCCACGCTGCCGGGGTCAAGAAAGGTGGTGTCTCCGATCACGCGCACAAAGGGCACATGCGAGCCGCCCACCACGATCACGCGGGAGCTGAGGCTGTCGGCCAAGGCTTCGAGCTCCCGCTCCTGCGCCATCAGGTCTATGCGGTCTTCGGGGTTGTGCGGCGAGCCGTGAAAAAAACGCACGCGGCCCACCGGGGTCATGATCCGGCCACCGGGCGGCAGGCGGCGCAGGTAGTCGTTTTGCTCTGGCGTCAGCATTTTGCGCGTCCACGTCAACACCTGATCGGCCACGCCTTTTCGCTCCGAGCGTTCGCCCAATTCCATGGACACGCGCATGTCGCTGCTGCCCAGGCCAGTGACCCAGCCCTCGCGCCTCACAAAGTCAATGACCGGGCCGGGACTCGCGCCGTAACCCACCAGATCACCCACCACGATCACCTGATTGACAATATTCTCCGACAAAAACCGTTTCACGGATGTCAACGCGTGAATGTTGGCATGCAGGTCACTAATAAACGCGATTCTCAAGGTCTGTTTATCCTAGCAGCCAAGCGGCCCAGCGCGGCAGCAAACCCCCCAACGGGGGCGGCCTGAATTGTGGCTTGTGAAGAAGCGGGAAGTCGTGCTAGTCGGTCACGCATGGTTCATAGGCAGTGCGGAACCTTCTGAAGCTCTGCATTCATCAACCCTTGGGCATACCGCGCCGCCGAGCGGTTGTAGCGCGGCAACGTGTGGGCCAGAGCCGTCAGGGCCACCGCCAAGCCCTCGCGTTCGCGGCCCAAATCGGCCAGAGTCAGGGCCATAAAAAGAGCGACTGCCCCGTCTAAAGCATCGGACGGCTGGCCCGTTTCAGCTGTCAACAACGCCAACGCTTCCTCGGCTTGGCCCACATTCCGCAGTGAACTGGCCAGTTGAATCACAGCCCGGCGGCCAGAGCTTCCCGGTATAGTTCGGCAGCCCGCAGCGGGTGTCCAGTGGAATCCTGCCCCGCAGCGCGTTCGAACAACCGAATGGCGCTGGGTAGGTGGGCACTCACAGCGTCCATCCGAACCAGAAAATCACTGTCTTTGACACTTCCCAGCGTTTCCCACAGGGCGGCCAATTCTTCTTCCCAGGCAGCGGTCATGTCCCCAGTGTGACGCACCGCTCATCCGCGCCCGCTTTACAATGCCCGGGTGCGTGCCTCGCCCTCCCTGCCCACCACCCTGCTTGCCGCCCTGCTCGGAGGCCTGCTGGCCCTCTGCGGATTGCCGCTGGGCTGGAGTTTTCTCAGCTTTTTGCCGCTGGCCGCGCTGCTGGCGTTTGCCGCAAGTGGTGCAACGGCCCGCAACGTGGCAGGCCGCGCCTTCTGGGCAGGCACCGCCTATAGCGCCGTCCATCTGTGGTGGCTCACCGCGTTTTTGGGCAAGCTGTTCGGGTTTCCGCCTGCTGGCGTGCTGGCCTTCGCGTTGTTTGCCCTAGAAGGTGCATTTTTGGCGGGCATGGCGTGGCTGGTGGGCCGCTTCCTGCATTCAAAGGGAGCGCGGGTGTGGGGGCTGGCGGGCGGCTGGGTGGTGCTGGAATGGCTGCGCTTCCTCGGCCCGCCCGCCTTTCCGTGGCCCACGCTGGGCTATACGCTGCTGCCCACGCCCGCTATTCAAATTGCCGACCTGGGCGGCGTGCTGCTGGGCAGTGTGCTCATTGCGGCCACAGCTGCGGCGCTGGCCTGCTTTGTGGGTACGGTGCGGCGGCGTGGCGAGGGATGGGGGAGACGCCGCCCGTTGCTGCTGATCGCGGCTGCCTGGGCACTGGCGTGTGTTTACGGCCTGACGCGCACGGCAGGCAGCGGGCCGGAAACGCCGATGCTGCTGCTCAGAACCACCATCGATTCCTTTGACCGCGCCTCCCGCCGCCTGACCGCGCAAGAACAATTTGAGTTGCAGGCTGGCCTGACCCGCATCAACCGCCGACCAAACGAAGTGGTGGTCTGGAGCGAGAGCAGCGTCGGTGATCCCGCCTTGCTGCCCACTGTTCCCGCTGAGGGCATTTACGGCGTCAGCCAGATGGAACCCCGCCGCAATTCAGTTCGCGCCTGGGACGGCGGCAGCGTCACCTCCGAAACCGACAAGGCCCGCCCGGTTCCCTTTGGTGAATACTTTCCGTTCCGGCAAGCCCTCGCCCCTGCCTGGAGCCTGATCGAGCGCACCATCGGCGTTTCGCTGGAAAGTGTGCCGCCTGCCAGAGTCCTCAATACTCTTCAACTGAACGGCGTTCAGTACGGCGCATACGTCTGCTACGACAGTGTGTTTCCGTGGGTCACCCGCGTGCTGGTGGGCAAGGGCGCAGAAATTCTGGTCAATGTCTCCAACGACGGCTGGTACGACGGCTGGGGCGTTCAGCAACATTTCATGATGGGCCGAGTGCGGGCCATAGAAACGCGGCGGTATATCGTCCGCAGCGTGAACTACGGCATCGCCGCCGAGATCAACGACCTGGGTCAGCCCGTGCAAACGCTGGAAGCGGGCCAGGGCGTCCTGCACGCCCGCCCACTGCGCCTGACCGGGCAAACCCTGTTCGTGCGCTTGGGCGATTGGCCTGCGCTAGGGCTGGCTGCGCTGATGGTGGTGTTCGCAGGCCTGATTGATCGGCGCTATCGGCGGCAGCTGTAGACAGAAGCTCTACACCTTGCGCCATGAACTGAGTATCTCGCTGGCACCTGTCAAATCGGTTGGTGTTTTCCCCCTTGACTGTGATTCGGCGGGCCTTCACGGCCTTCCTGTGAGCTTGCCTGATTTATGCCGTGTGGGACGATGTTTATAGCTGTTTACTGCTCATAGCCCAGAATTTACGGTTCTCGCCCTTTTCCCGCCGTTGATAAGGCTTGTTATCATCGGCTGAAATGCCAGACGAACTGTCCACCGCTCCACCGTCCGCCCCCGTCCTGTACTCCGGTGACCGCCTAGCCCAGGCCCGCGCTTTTGCAGGACTGACCGACGAAGCCCTGCGGGTGCGGGCCATTCGCGCGGCCCGCGACAAAGACTTTGAAGACCTGTGGGCACTCACGCTTGCCTGCCTGAGCAGCGATACCAGCGCGGGCGTGCGCGTCAGCCCCCATACCTTGCGGGCCTACAAAACGGGCGTGAAGGTGGTGGTGGAACACGCCAGCGTCCATGCCTGGAACCTGACCCATCCGGGCCGCCGCGAACCCGCGCTATATGTGGCAAGCCTCAGTGCATCGGGTCTGAAGCCTGCCACCGTGCAGGCCCGTGTCGCCGCCGCGTCTGCCCTGTACCGCGCCCTGCGCTGGGCCGGGGCCACCGACGCCGATCCTTTTGGCGACGTGAAGCGCCCCAAAGACCGCACCAAAGGCATCGTGAAAAATCCCCCATACCGCGCCGATTTTGTGCAGGCGATGCTGGCCGAGGCCGACGCGCAGGAAGCCGTGCTGGTGCTGCTGCTCACGCATGCGGGCCTGCGGATTGCCGAAGCTCTGGCGGTGGAATGGGGCAACATAGACTTGCGGCGCAGGCGGTTGCTGGTGGCGCACGGCAAAGGCGACAAGGCAAGAATTGTGCCGCTGAGTGCCAGGCTGCGGGAAGCGCTGGAGGCACTGAAGGCGGAAATGGTTTCCACGCCCACCAGCCGCCTGTTCTCCTTTTCGGCCTATTCCAGCGCCTACGAGCGGCTGCAAAAGCTGGCGCTGAAATGCGGGCGAGAGCATGAATTTCGGGGTTTTCACGCCGGGCGAAAATACGCGGGCACGCAGTTATACGCCGCCGTCAAGGACTTCACACGGGTGGCCGGATTTTTGGGCCACGAACAGGTGGATACCACCCGCCGCTACGTGGAATTGCCCGAGGACGACCTGGATGAAGTGATGGAGGGCTTTGTCTAAGCCGGGTCTTCCCTGTTCAGGCGTGGTGCCGTTTCGCTCCGGTTGTGGGTTTACACTGGCCCCAGCAACCGACAACGCCGTCTCATTTATTCTGGAGGATTTATGACCGCCCATCCCACTCTCAACAAGCAGGCAATGCCCCCCAAATCCGGCGAACCGATCATCAAAGCCGTTGATGTCCACAAGCATTTCGGCAGCTTTCACGCCCTGCGCGGGGTAAATATGTCGGTGCAGTCGGGCGAGGTGGTGGTCATTATCGGGCCATCGGGCAGCGGAAAATCCACTTTTATTCGCACCATCAACCGCCTAGAGGCGCACGATCAGGGCACTATTGTCGTCGACGGGATGGAACTCAAGGATGGGCAGAATTTGGACGCCATTCGCCGGGAAGTGGGCATGGTGTTTCAGAGCTTCAACCTGTTTCCGCACCTGACCGTGCTGCAAAACGTGTCGCTCGCTCCCATTCGGGTACGCAAGCAGCCCAAAGCGCAGGCCGAGGCGCGTGCCATGGAGTTGCTGACACGGGTAGGCATCGAGGAACAGGCCCACAAATACCCGGCCCAATTGTCGGGCGGGCAGCAGCAACGGGTGGCGATTGCCCGCGCGTTGGCGATGGATCCCAAAGTGATGCTGTTCGACGAACCCACCTCGGCCCTAGACCCCGAAATGATCAAAGAAGTGTTGGACGTGATGAAGGGCTTGGCAGGCAGCGGCATGACCATGCTGTGTGTGACGCACGAAATGGGTTTTGCGCGGGAAGTCGCTGACCGTCTGGTGTTCTTCGATCAGGGCAATATCGTGGAAGATACGACGCCGGAGCAGTTCTACAACAACCCCCAGCATGAGCGGGCCAAAGCGTTTTTGAGCAAGGTTTTGGGCCACTGAATCGAGCAAAAGATAACCAGCCGGGGCGTGAATGCTCCGGCTGGTTATCTTTTGTGTTGTCCAGTCACCGCTTTCAGGTATCCAGATCCGCCTTCTTGGCCGCCGTCAGGAACCGGATCGCTCCCGGCAGAATCTTGGCTGTGAAAGGCGTGGTTTCCTCATGCAGTTCGCCGTCGTACTGCAGGGGAAAGGGTTCTTCCGCCACCACGCTGACTTCCTTGGCTTCCACTGTTTCCAAGTTGCCACTGAACAGGGGATCGCCCAGATTCAGCTTGGCCCGCACGGAATCGATCAGGTTGGGCACAAGGCGCATGATGTTTCCCGCCTTCAACAGCACCACGGTAAACCGGCCATCGCTGGGGCTGATGTCGGTGGTGATCGGCAGGCGGTAATTTGCCATGCCGAAGTTAGCGACCATCACGCCGATGCCTTCAAACTCACGCTTTTCGCCGTCTAGGACAAGGTGGAAGGTGGTTTTCTTGGGATTCAGCTGCTTCATGGCGCTCATGACGTAGGCCATCGCGCCAAACTTTTCCTTGAGTTCCTCGGAATCGCGGATCATGGCGGCGTCGGCCCCGGCCCCGGCCAGCATGGCAAAGCCGTGTTGTTCGCCGCGTACTTCCAGTTCGCCCAGATCCACCCGCACGGTATGTGCGCCTGCGACCACTTGCGCCAATGCCAGCGGATCGCGGGGCAAGTCAAGATTCTGCGCGATCAGGTTGGCCGTCCCCGCCGGGTACGCCAGCAGCGGCACATTCTTGTAGCGGCTGGCATACGCGAGGCTGCTCACCGTGCCGTCACCGCCCGCGCCCACCACCACATCAAACGACGCGATGTCCTCCACATAGCTGCTCATGGGTTTTTCGGGCACGAGTTCGCGCTCGGTAACGTCTGCTCCGGCATCCTTCAAAAAGGCGATAAATGCGGGCAAATCGCTGTCGCCCTGGCCGCTTTTTGGATTGAAGACCACCATCACCCGCCTGCCGGCAAGGGGAGCGAGGGTGGCCTGATCTGCGTCAGAAAGTGCGGCAAACGTGGCCGCAGTGGGGGGGGTGATTTGACCGGTCATACGAGGCTCATTAGACTGCCCGCACGGAGGCTCTTTATGGCGCGTTTCTTGGTGGGTTCTTTACTGATGACTGGCCTGTTTCTTGGTTCGCTTTCTTCCTGTGCGCCGCGTCAGCAGGCTGGCACGGAGCGGTTTGTAACGGTTGCGCCTGTGCTCTACAAAGTTTCCGCCCCCGTTGTTCGCGGCGGCACTCTGACTGTTCAGGGACGTTACCTGGGCGGCCCCGCCAGTGCCAAGATTCGGATGGGCGTGGCCTTTGATGGAAGCGGCGGTTTCGACCTGCCAGCCAACGCCATTCAAAGTTGGACGGCAGACGAAATCACCTTCACCGTGCCCTCTGATCTGCCTGCGGGCAGCGGGTACCTCTTTATTATGGTCGGAGCCTCGAAGTCCAACGGCCTGCCTTACAGCGTCGGCCAGTAAGTTCTCTCGCTTGGGGGCGGCCTGCTGGTACGGGGCCGCCCTCTCCCCTGTCCATTGTGTGTGGCTGCGCCATCAGGCCAATCCATTCCCGGCCCGCCGCCCTGTAGACTCCGGGGCGTTATGGCGATTAACCGTCCGAAAGGCACCAATGACCTCTTACCGGAAGGCACTCCGGCCCTCAAAAGTTTTGCTAGCGCGTCGGCTCACACCCATCTGACCACTATCGCCCGCAGTGTGCTGGAGCGCGCTGGGGCGCAATTCATAGCCACACCGATTTTCGAAGAAGCCGAATTGGTCAAGCGTGGCGTGGGCGGCAGCACCGACATTGTCCGGAAAGAGATGTTTACCGTGACCTACTTTGGCGATCACGGCGGCTTTATTTTGCGGCCAGAGGGGACGGCGGGCATTGTCCGCGCCTTCCTGCAAAATGGGCTGAAGCAGTTGCCCGCGCCGCTGAAATTGTGGACGCATGGGCCGATGTTCCGTGCTGAAAATGTGCAGCAGGGACGCTATCGCCAGTTTCATCAGGTGGATTACGAGGTATTGGGCAGCGCTGATGCACTCGTAGACGCCGAAGCGATTGCGCTGATGGTGGATGTGGTGCGGGCGTTGGGGCTGACGGGCGTGCGCGTGAAGCTGGGCAGCATTGGCGATCCGGCAGACCGGGACAACTACAACGAGTACCTGCGCGGGGTGTTCTCGCCTCAGCTGGAGCGCCTCTCGGACGACTCGCGTGACCGTCTGACCCGCAACCCGATGCGGATTCTGGACAGCAAGAGCGCGGAAGATCAGGCCCTGATTCGTGAACTGAGTGTGCGCCCCATGCTGGACTTTTTGGGTGCGGAGGCGGCGGCCCACTTTGCAGAGGTGCAGGCGTATTTAGCCGCGTGGGGCGTGGATTATGACCTTGACCCCAGCATCGTGCGCGGGCTGGATTATTACCGCCGCACGGCCTGGGAACTGCACCACGAGGGCGTCGGCGCAAAGTCGGCCCTCGGTGGGGGCGGGCGCTATGACGGCCTCAGTGCACAGCTCGGCGGGCCAGAAGTGCCGGGCATCGGCTGGGCCTTTGGCATAGAACGGCTGCTGCTGGCGCTGGAAGCCGAGGGTGTGGGCCTGCCGCAGACGCCGGGGCCGCTGCTGTACCTCGCCTCGATGGACGCGGAGAATGTGGGCCTCGCTGCCCAGACTGCGCTGAGTGCACGTGCAGTGGCCCGTGTGGAATTTGCCTACAAGGCCCAGAAACCCGGCAACGCTTTTCGGGACGCCGAGCGCCGCCGCGCCCGATATGCTGCCGTTATCGGCACGGATGAGGCACAGCGCCGCGTCCTGAATCTGAAAAATCTGGCATCGGGTGAACAGCGGGAAGTCGCACTGGATGACCTGAACGCAGTCTTAGCTGAATTGGAGAACGCATGAAACGCACGGCAATGATTGGACAACTGCAAGGTACGCACGCCACCCAGACGGTCACGCTGCAGGGCTGGGTCAACCGCCGCCGCGATCTGGGCGGACTGATTTTCATAGAACTGCGGGATCGCAGCGGCGTCGTGCAGGTGCAGGTGGAGCCCGATTCGGCGGCTTTTGCCGAGGCCAACAGTCTACGCCCCGAATACGTGGCCGAGATCGAGGGCGTGTATCAGATGCGCCCGGAGGCCCAGCGCAAGGGTGGCGCGGCTGATTTTGAAGTCATCGCTTCCCGCGTCAAAGTGCTGAACGCGGCCAAAACGCCTCCCTTTGAGTTGGACAAGGGCGACAGTGTGGCCGAGGATATCCGCCTGAAGTTCCGTTATCTGGATTTGCGCCGACCCGAAATGCAGCGAAATCTGATGCTCCGCAGTAAGGCCGTGGCGTCGGTCACGCGCTTTCTGGATGCAGAAGGGTTTATTGCAGTGGAAACGCCGATGCTCACCAAGTCCACGCCGGAAGGGGCGCGTGACTTCTTGGTGCCCAGCCGCCTGAATCCGGGCGAATTTTATGCGCTGCCGCAGTCGCCTCAGCTGTTCAAGCAACTGCTGATGATCGCGGGCTTTGACCGCTATTACCAGTTGGCCCGCTGCTTCCGCGACGAGGATTTGCGTGCAGACCGTCAGCCCGACTTTACGCAGCTGGATATGGAACTGAGTTTTGTGGAGCAGGACGACGTGCTGGAGCTTCAGGAGCGCTTGATGGCGTCGGTCTTCCGCGATGTGCTGAACGTGGAATTGCCACTGCCGTTTCCACGCCTGTCGTACTTCGAGGCGATGGATAAATACGGATCCGACAAGCCCGACTTGCGATTTGAATCGGCGTTTGTAGATGTGACTGACCTGTTTGCGGGCGGCGCGTTTCAGGCCTTTGCCAGTGCGGGCAGCGTCAAAGTCATCGCCGCGCCGGAGCTGACGCGCAAGCAGATAGATGAGCTGGAGCGGGTCGCCAAGCAGAACGGGGCCAAAGGGTTGGCCTGGCTGAAGTGTGACGGCGATGGATTCACGGGTGGCATCAGCAAGTTCGTGGGTGATCAGGCGGCAGAATTGATCTCGCGCACAGGCGTGGCATCGGGCGGCATCTTGCTGTTTGCGGCGGGCGACTGGCAAAAAGCGGTGACAGCTTTGGGCGCGGTACGTCTGGCTCTGCGCGACCTGTGCGGTCTGGCGGCGGGGGGGCAGTTCCACGTCTCATGGATCACCGAATTTCCTCAGTTGGAATACGACGAGGACAATACCCGCTGGACCTACATGCACCATCCCTTTACGGCTCCGCACCCCGACGATATTCACCTGTTTGGCACCGAGCGGCAGGGCGAGATTCGCGCTCAGGCCTACGATCTGGTGCTCAACGGATTTGAAATTGGCGGCGGCAGTATCCGGATTCATGATCCTGCCGTGCAGGAAAAAATGTTCGCGGCGATTGGATTTACTCCAGTGGAAGCACACGCCCAGTTCGGCTTTTTTCTGGATGCGTTGGCGGCGGGCACGCCCCCGCACGGCGGCATCGCTTGGGGCTTTGATCGTCTGTTGATGGTGATGGCCGGAGCGCAGAGCATCCGTGAAGTTATCGCCTTCCCCAAAAATAATCGCGGCGCGGATTTGATGGCGCTGGCTCCGGCTTCGGTGGATGCAGGGCAGTTGGCGGAGGTGGGCGTTCAGGTGGCGGCGCGGATTGAGTCGGAGTAGAGATTAGGAACTTGTGCGGGGAGAGGCGAGAACGGGGGCCTCTCCCTAATTTGTGTCGAAATAAAGTAAGTGAAATGATTCACGATAAATCTGGGTCGTGAAATTATTGTTTTTTATTGAAAACTCGGTTTATTTTGCCCCTCTAAATGGCTGTCTAAATGGCTGGTCGAGGCGATCATGACCGTCTGCCAGGCCTGCTCTAGCTTCCGCAAC